>NZ_JARXAB010000020.1 GCF_029866045.1 Ramlibacter sp.
CTTTGCAGCAGCAGCGGCTCCAGACCGAACCCGGCCCCCTTGTAGGACCACAGCCGATCCTGGAAATCCAGTGGCGTGACTACGCGGGAGGTGACCACCCGCTGCGACAGACCTGGCAACACGGTCTCCTCCAGCGCGGTACAAATCGCCCGGCGGTAGGTTTCGGCATGCTCCGTCCAGTCGGTCCCCGAGTCCAGGTGGGGCACAGGCGAGAGGGCATAGAAGGTATCGCAACCCGCTGGCGCGAGCGACGGGTCGGTGGCGGTGGGCCGGTGCAGGTACAGGCTGAAGTCCTTCGAAAGGTGCTTGCGCTTGAAGATGTCTGCCAGTAACTCGCGGTAGCGGGGCCCTAGCACCATCATGTGGTGAGGGACATCCGTGTACTGGCCGCGGACGCCGAAGTACCAAACGAAAAGACCCATCGAGTAGCGCCCACGCGCAATCCGACGGTCGGTCCAGTGACGCCGGTGCTGCGGCGCCACGAGGTTTTTGTAGGTCCAGGCCGAGTCGCCGTTGCTCACCACGATGTCGGCCGGGATGAATTCGCCGGTGGCCAACTCCACGCCACGCGCGCGGCCTTGCTCCACACGGATGCGGGTCACGGGCCGCATGCACTCGACATGCACGCCACGCTCGGACAGCAGGTCCACCAAGCCATCGACGATGGCACCGGTGCCGCCCATGGCCGAGTGCACGCCCCACTGCTTTTCCAGTGCATGGATCAAGGTGTAAGCGCAGGTGACCGAGAACGGATTGCCTCCGATCAGCAGCGGATGGAAGCTCATCACGATCCGCAGCTTCGGGTGCTTGAGATACTTAGCCACCAGGCTGTGCAGGCTGCGCCAGGCCTGCATGCGCAGGAAGTCCGGAATGGCCGCGATCAGATGCCGAATCGAATCGAAGGCGGTGGCACCCATGCCTTCGAAGCCCAGCACGCGGGCGCGATCGGCGGCCTGCATCAGGCGGCGAAAGCCCGGTACGTCTTCGGGGGAGAAGCGAGCGACCTCGGCCTCCATGGCTGCGGTGTCGCCGCTGTAGTCGAAATGCGTTCCGTCGTCGAAACGGATGCGATAGAAGGGCGCCATCTGCCGCAGGTCGATGTGCGCGTCCATGCGGCGTCCACACAGCGCCCACAGTTCCTCAAGAAGGAAAGGTGCGGTGATGATGGTCGGGCCAGCGTCGAAGCTGAAGCCGTCCTGCCGGAACATGCAGGCACGGCCCCCCGGGGCGTCCTGCTTTTCCAGAATGCGGACGTTCCAGCCGCTGCAAGACAGGCGGATGGCTGCGGCCAGGCCACCGAAGCCACTGCCAATCACAACTGCCGTGGGGGCGCCCGGGCCGACACGTGGTGGCGTGTCACGTTCCTCGGCGGCGCGAAATGCGTTCATGGACGTTCTCCGCTGGCGCCCGGCAGGGCCGGCACGGCCGCGACTGCTGCCGCGACGCCAGGCGCGGCCACAGCCGCGGGAGTCCCCATGGCCCAGCCCCACAACTTCTGCAGCGGCAGCGGGAACATCATGATCAGGTGCTCCACGATGGCCAGGCCCAGCAGGGCTGCCAGCAGCACCCAGCCGGTGGTGACCTCGACTGCGCCACTGCGTGCCTGGCCGACCAGCCACAGCCAGCTTCCGCTCGCCATGGCGATAGAGCCCCAGAAGAACAGGCTCACCCGGCCACGACGGAAGTAGCTGCCCAGGTATTTCAGATGGTCAGGGAGGTACTGCTCGCCGACCTCCGGAACGCCGAAGTAAAGATTGAGTTTGGCCGACAGGCGCATGCACCAGAGCAAGGCAAAGGTGCAGAGCGCCACGTGATTGGGATGCCCCTGCTGAAGTACCCAGAGCAGTGCGAAGTTGAAAAGCAGGGCCAGTTCGTGATGCAGCACCACCTGAACCGACTCCTTGAAGCGCAGCAGGCCGCGGGCGCCGGGCGTCAGCGGGGACTTGCGCCCGCCGGTGATCCAGCCGCTGAGGAAGGCCATCTCGTGCCAGCCCCACATCACGATCACGCTGGCAAAGCCCAGGTAGGCGGCAGCGGGGCCGCTGACCTGCATGCTGTGCCAGGCGACCCAGACACTGGCCAGGCCAGCGACGGTGACCGCGGCCATCCGACCGCGAAAACCGCCGGTGGGCCGGCGCACCAGCCAGAGGATGGCGCCCGTGCCGAACCACCACGCCAGCAGCGCGAAAAGTGCGGGGGCAGCGGTGTCCCGCAGCAAGTCATTCATGGCGCGATATGTCCTTGTCCCGCGCTCACCAAACAGGTTGCACGCGGATCTGCGCCGGCAGTGGCCGCCGGCGCACCGGCAGCAGCAGCAGTCGCACGAAGGTCAGGCCCGCTGCGCCCGCATGCCAGGCCTGCCCGATCAGGCCGCCGAGGCCGCCGCGCTGCTTGGCGTTGGCGTGGGCGATCGAGCGCGCCAGCAGTCGTTCCATGCCCGTCCGGAAAACCGGGTGGTCAATGTCCAGTTCCACCGGGAACACCTGGGCCGAGATCTCGGAGGTCAGACGGAACACCTCGTAGTCGTACTCGGTGGAGTCCAGGCCCATGGCCTCATGCATCATCGGCCGCGTGTGGTCCCGCACGAACATGGTGGCGTAGACCGCCAGGGTGAAGAAGCGGATCCACCAAACGTTCAGCCCACGCAGCAGGTGAGGCTGGGCTCGCATGATGAGCGCGAAAGATTCGCCGTGACGGAACTCGTCGTTGCACCAGCGCTCGAACCAGCGAAAGATCGGATGGAAGCGCTTGTCCGGATTTTTCTGGAGCTGGCGGAAGATGGTGATGTAGCGGGCGTAGCCGATCTTCTCCGACAGGTAGGTGGCGTAGAAGATGTACTTGGGCTTGAAGAAGGTGTAGGACTTGTTGCGCTTGAGCCCACCCAGGTCAATGCCCAAGCCGAAGTCGCGCAGCGCACTGTTGATGAAGCCGGCATGGCGCGACTCGTCGCGGGCCATGTAGCGCATCAGCGCCTTGATGTCGGGGTTCTTGACGCGTTTCTGGATCTCGTTGTACAGGATGCATCCGGAGAACTCCGAGGTGCATGAGGAGATCAGGAAGTCTAGGAACTCCTGGCGCAACTCCGGCGACAGGCTGGCCATCCCCTCGCGTGCCTCTTGCTCGAAGGCGGCGTCACGCTGGAAATGGTCGTGGTTGTTGTCGCCCTCGTACTCAGCAATCATCGCGTCCCACTCGGACCGCAGCGACGACACGTCCAGGCGGTCCATGGCGTCGTAGTCGGTGGTGTAGAAGCGCGGGGTGAGCACAGTGCTGCGGGTGGCCTTGGCCATCGCGTCGTCCGCAGACTCGACGCTGTCGATCAGTGCGGTGAGCATGTCCTGCTCAGTGTGCAGGGAGGCTTGGGCGCTCATGGTGTGGCTTTCTCAGGGGAGGCAGAGGCTCCGCCCGCATCACGCAGGCGGGCGAAGACGGCGATATTGGTCGGGCCAAAGGATTCCAGGTCGATGCGCTCGCGCGTCGCCGGATCCGACAGGGTCAGCCGGCCATTGGCGTGGCCGGTGAGCAAGAAGGGTTGTTCGGGGCTGAGACCATGGCGCAGGCGCGCATGGGCCAGCATGCGCAGCGCCCCGCGGGCAAAGCCTTGCTCGCCGCGCAGGCGCGTCACTTCGAGGCGGGTCACGCCGTCAAGCACCGCAATGCTGCCGTCGGGTCGGTCCTCGAAATGGAATGCGCGCTGCCAAAGCACAGGTGCGACCAGGCGGGCATCGGTTTCGGCCGCGATCGGCGTGGGTGCCTGACGCTGCAAGGTCACGGCAGCCAGGCTGCCCAGCGCCAGCAGGGTCATGCCCCAGAGCGGCCAGGTGCGGCCGCCGGTCGGGTCGTCATGGCGCGCGCGCGAGGCGGGCTCGGCGCGGGTGCCGTTGATGCGGGCGCTGGCAGGGGCGTTCATGCGGTGACGGTGTGGGTGGTGCCTGCGGAGGACAGGGTGGGCCTTGCGGCTGCGGGGCTCACGCCAGACACCGCGTCTTGGGTGGCGCTTGCCGGCATCGACTGCACGGCCTGCCAGGCCGCGACCACCTGCTCGCCCACAGCGGCGGCGTTGGGGATGCAGCGCAGAGTGGGCTGGGGATCGGCCAGGTGCCAGGGGCGTGCATGCGGCCACAGATGCAGCCAGCCGATGCGCTCCTTGCCGGCCAGGGCCAGGGACAAGTCGCCCACGCCAGACGGGTGGGCCAGCAGGTCGGCGCCGCGCAACTGGCGCAGGGGCACGTTCAGCGTGATGGTCAGGACGATGCCGATGCGCATCACCACGCGTCGGGTGGTCAGGGTGTAGAGGGTGGTGCGCGCGCTGAGCCAGGCGCCGAGCGCCAGCAACCCGAGGGCGGTACCCGCCAGCGCCGCGCTCAGCGCGAGCGAGCTGAGCAGCGTCCCGGCCGGTGCATCCCAGTGGTAGAGGGCCTGGATGGCCATCATGACGCCGAAATAGCCTGCCAACTGGCGCAGGTGATACGCGTGCAGGGCCAGGACGCGCCAATCAGGCGCGCCTTGCCAGAGGATGCGCTCACCGGGGGGCAAGGGCTCGGGCAACCCTGGGGCGGCCTCGAACTCGTGCTCGTGGTGCGGTGTCATGCCAGCGGCTCCTGGCGATCGGGCGTGGCGTACAGAGTGCCAGCGCCGTAGTAAGCGCTGACCTTTTCTTCCTCGAGCATGGTGATCTGGTCGTTGCGCGCCAGCGCCGGCACATTGCCGAACTGAGACGCGAGCAGCGCGTCGACCACCACTTCGTCCTTGCGGATGCGCGCGAAGGCGATGGGCAGCAAGACCCGGCCACCCGCGGGCAGGCGCACCTCCAGATAGCGGAACATCATCTCGCAGCGGTCGATCCACAGGTCGCCCACTTTGCCCGCCTCCTTGCCGTCGGCGCCGATGACCGGCAGTCCGCGTGGGTCGGTGTCGCGCGGGGCGACGCCGTGGTCGGCCGCCAGGCGCAGCGGCACGATTTTGGGTTCGTGCTCGTGCATGTCTGGGATGTCGGCGCGCGCAGCCCAGGCGCCGGGGCCTACGCCCGCCAGCAGCGGGTCACCCACTGGGTCGAGCGGTGCGCCGTTCCAGGGGTGTGCGGGCCGTGCGTTGTAGCTGCCGTCGACGCGTTGGAAGTCCGGGGCTTGAAACTCGCGCCCATCTTCCAGCTTGTAGGTCTTGGGCTCCGGCACCGGCCAACCGGTGACCTTCGGCCCGCCTTCGCGGCCTGGGTCCATCGGGTATCCCTCGCGGTGGTTCTCACGGACGAGGTAATAGATGAGGCCGGCAAAAAAGGCCCAGAACACGTACAGCACAAGCTGTGCGACGTCGACATATTGAGTGATGGCGCCTGTTCCCATGGGGGTCTCTCCTAGTTTGACGCGGTGAAGAAATCAGCCTGGCAGTTGCGCCAGCCCGAAAGGCTGTGGCGCATGCTGCACAGGGGTGGACGAACGGCGTCGCGCCAGGGGCCCCAGGGCCACCAGCACGACGAACAACAGATAGATCTCGAGGTGGAAGACGACGCTGTAGCCAGTCGCCTTCGAGATGAGGGATTCGCCGAGCCAGCCTTGCATCGCCAGATGGCTGGCTATATCACGCACCACGCCGCCCAGGGCCATGGCCACGCCGGCTGCCGTGGCTTGCACCGCACCCCAGGCGCCCAGCACCATGCCGGTGAGTTCGCGCTCGGGCATGTCCATGGCGGTGAGCAGCATGCCTACCGAGAACAGGCCCCCCGAAAATCCGATCAGGCCCGCACCCAGGCGGAACAGGTTGGGCGATTCAAGCGGCGCCGAGAAGATCACGCAGGCAAAAGCCGGAAGCCCCAGCAGCGCACCGGCAGCCGCCAGGCGCACCGCGTCGACGCCGCGCCCGAGCAGGCGGGCTGCCAGCAGAAAAGCGCACAGCGCGCCACCGGCCGACAGCGCGGTCAGCGCACTGGTGAGCCCCACATCAAGGCCCAGCACTTCACCGCCAAAGGGTTCGAGGACGATGTCTTGCATGCTGAAAGCGGCGGTGCCCAGACCCACGGTCCACAAGAAGCGGCGCATCTTGGGCAGGGCCATCAGGCGTTTCCAGTTCCGGCTGAAGCCGTCGGGCTCGCGCGCGCCACGCCGCGTACCGCGCGCTTCCTGCTTCCACAGAGACATCAGGTTGAGGACCACCACCACCACCGCTGCGCCCTGGACCACCTGGATCAGGCGCAAGGGGCTGAACTTCTCGAGCAGGCCGCCCAGCATCGCGCTACCGATGATCAGACCGACCAGCAACATGGCATACAGGAGGGCGACCACGCGCGGGCGCTTGTCGTCGGACGAGACATCGTTGGCCAGCGCGATGCCGGCGGTCTGCGTGATCTGCAAGCCCGCGCCCACCACGATGAAGGCCAGCGCCGCGCCTGTGCGCCCAAACCAGAGCGCCCCGGTGGTGTCGGCTTCGGACAGCAGCATCAGGGCAAACGGCATGATCGCCAGCCCGCCGAACATCAGCAGGGTACCCATCCAGAGATAGGGCAGTCGGCGCAGACCCAGCACCGAAGGGTGCGTGTCGCTGCGGTAACCGATCAGGGCGCGCAGGGGCGCAAATACCAGGGGCAGGGCGACGGACAGCGCCACCCACCAGGCCGGCACGCCCAACTCCACGATCATCACGCGATTGAGCGTGCCCACGAGCAAGGCGGTGGTGATACCCACCGCCACTTGGAACAAGGACAGACGCAGCAAGCGCGCCAGCGGCAGGTCGGGCGAGGCCGCGTCCGCGAACGGGACGTAGCGACTGAAAACGCCGATCAGCGCAGGCGGCAGGCGAAAGGCCATCTTCATCCCCGCTTCCACTCCCACGCCTGGGAGGTGTAGAAGCCGCTGACCACACGCTCGGTCCGGCCTTCTTGCCAACCCTGGGGTCCCAGGCGCGCCACAAGCGCCTCACGCAGTACCGACTCGGACTGCGGCTCGAGCGAAGGAGAGCGGTCCGAACGCGGAAAGAGCCGGCCCAAACGGTGCGCCACTGCCGTCAGCGGCGTGCGTGGCGCGAAGGTGAACAGCATGGAGCTGCGGGTGCGCTGCGACAGCCGCGCCAGGGCTTGCACGATGTCGGGCGTGTCGTAGTGAATGAGGGAGTCCATCCCCACCACGTGGTCGAACTCGCCCAAGGCCTCATCGAGCATGTCGCCCGAGCGAAAGTCGATCCGGCCCATCATCGCGTGCCCGGCCAGGCGATGGCGCTCTTGCGCCAGGTTCACCAGGGTGGGCGACAGGTCGATAGCGATCACATGCGCGCCGCGTTCGGCCGCGATCTGCGCCAGGGCTCCGGTGCCACAACCCGCATCCAGCAGACGCAGGCCGTCCATGCGGTGAGGCAGCCAGGACAGCAGGTTCTCGCGCATGCGGTCACGCCCGGCGCGCACCGTGGCGCGGATGCGGCCCACGGGTGCAGTGGAGGTCAGGCGCTCCCAGGCCTGGACCGCGGTGCGATCGAAATAGTGTTCGATCTGACCGCGACGCTCGATATAGCGGGTGTCGGGTTGCATTTCAGTCGTATCCCAGCAGATCGAAAATGTCGCGGTCTTTCATCGGAACCGCAGGCAGCGGGTCCGCGCCCAGCCACAGCTTGGCGGCCAGACGCATGTATTCATCTTTGACCGCCTGCAGGCCGGGGGAGTCCTCCATCTCGAAGAGGGTGGATTTTTTGAGGCGGCTGCGGCGGATGGCGTCCAGATCGGGGAAGTGCGCCGCCAGTTGCAGGCCGGTGCGGTTGTTGAATTTGTCGATCTGGTCGGTGCCGGCGCTGCGGTTGGCGATCACACCGCCCAGACGCACGTTGTAGTTCTTGGACTTGGCGCCGATGGCTTGGACGATCCGGTTCATCGCGAAGATGGAGTCAAAGTCGTTGGCAGTGACGATCAGCGCCCGGTCGGCATGCTGCAGGGGCGCGGCAAAGCCGCCGCAGACCACGTCGCCGAGCACGTCGAAGATCACCACGTCGGTGTCTTCCAGCAGGTGGTGCTCCTTCAGCAGCTTGACCGTCTGACCCACGACATAGCCGCCGCAGCCGGTGCCCGCGGGCGGGCCGCCAGCCTCAACGCACATCACGCCGTTGTAGCCCGGGAAGACGAAGTCTTCGGGGCGCAGTTCCTCTGCATGGAAGTCCACCGTCTCGAGGATGTCGATGACGGTGGGCAGCATCTTCTTGGTCAGGGTGAAGGTCGAGTCGTGTTTGGGATCGCATCCAATTTGCAGGACCCGCTTGCCCATGTGGGAAAAAGCCGCCGAGAGGTTGGACGAGGTCGTGCTCTTGCCGATCCCGCCCTTACCGTAGATGGCGAAGACCTTGGCGTTACCGATCTTCAGGTTCGGGTCGAGCTGCACCTGCACGCTGCCCTCACCGTCGAGGCCCCTCTGGGGCGCAGGCCCGCGGCGGATGGCCGAGGGGGAAATGGTGGTGGTCTCGCTCATACGGTTACTCCTTCAACGACGCCTTCAAGGCGATCTTCCAGTTCCTCGCCTGCCCGGCGCAGGGCTTCCAGCATCTCGGCATCGGGATGCCAGTAGTTGCGATCGGAAGCTTCGATCAGCCGGTTGGCCATGCGGGCCGACGCGGTGGGATTGAGCCTGGCCAGGCGCTCGCGCATCGCTGGGTCCAGCATGAAAGTTTCAGTGAGCTGCTTGTAGACCCAGGGCTGAACCTGCCCCGTGGTCGCCGACCAGCCCATCGTGTTGGTCATGTGTTGCTCGATCTGGCGCACGCCTTCGTAGCCATGCTCCAGCATGTTCTCGAACCACTTCGGGTTGAGCATGCGGGTGCGCGTCTCAAGCGCAACCTGATCTTGCAGCGAGCGCACGGCGCCATCGCCCTTGGTCTGGTCGCCGATGTACACGGGCGGTGTCTTGCCACCCTTGGCCACCTTCACCGCCTGTGTGATGCCGCCCAGCGTGTCGAAGTAGTTGTCTACCGTCGTCACGCCCAGTTCGACCGAGTCGAGGTTCTGGTAGGTCAGCTGCACATCGGCCAGCACACTTTGCAGCAGTGCGCTTTGCTGCACGGCCCGGCCGGTACGGCCGTAGGCAAAGCCCTTGCGACGGCTGTAGGTCTCGGCCAGCTCGCCTTCGTCGCCCCACTTGCTGCTTTCGACCAGGTTGTTGACGTTGCTGCCATAGGCGCCTTCGGCATTGCCGTAGACGCGCAGCGCGGCGATCTCTAGCGTGCAGCCGTGTTCCTGCTGATAGGCCAGGGCGTGCTTGCGGATCCAGTTCATTTCCACCGGCTCTTCAGCAGCCGAGGCAGCCAGCCAGGCGGCTTCGGCCAGCAACTTGATCTGCAGCGGCATCAGGTCACGGAAGATGCCCGAGAGCGTGATCACCACATCGACCCGCGGGCGTCCCAACTCAGCCAGCGGAATCAGCTGCGCACCGGCGATGCGTCCGTAGCTGTCGAAGCGCGGCAGCGCGCCCATCAGCGCCAGGGCCTGGGCGATCGGTGATCCTTCGTTCTTCAGATTGTCACTGCCCCACAGCACCATGGCGATGGACTCGGGCAGGGCATGGCCGTCGGCGATATAGCGGTCGAGCAGGCGCTGTGCCTGCTTGGCGCCGTCCTTCACCGCGAAGGCGCTGGGGATACGGAAGGGGTCGAAGCCGTGGATGTTGCGGCCGGTGGGCAGCACGGCCGGCGTGCGCAGGATATCGCCCCCAGGTGCCGGGCGGATGTAGCGCCCGTCCAGCGCGGCCAGTATCCCGCTGACTTCGGTGTCCTCGGCCAGCCTGGCGGCCGCGTCGGCCACCTCGGTGAGCATGGCCATCGTTGCGTCGTCGCGCGCCAGCCCCGACAGCTTGAGCACGCGAGCGACTGGCTGCCCGTCGACGATGGCCTCCACGATCGTGCGTTCGAGCTGCTTGTTGTGCGATGCGTCGACCATCGACAGCAGCATGTCGACGCGCTCGGCGCGGCTGGTGACGCGGCCGGCAACGTGCAGGCCGTATGGAATCAGTGCGTACTCCAGCTCAAGCATTTGCTCGGCCAGTTGCATCACCACGCGGTCGGCGTCGGCGATGTTCCACAGGGGCTCTGCCGGCACCAGGTCCAGTTCAGCAGCCTGCGACTGCATCAGCATGGCGAGCTCGCCGCGCTCGGCCGCCTGCGGTTCCATCTGGCGCCAGCGGTCGATCGAACTCTTCAACTCATTCAGGCCCTTGTACAGGCCGGCCTGGGCAATCGGCGGCGTGAGGTAGCTGATCAGGGTGGCACCGGAACGACGCTTGGCGATCGCGCCCTCGGACGGGTTGTTCGATGCGTACAGGTAGATATTGGGCAGGTCGCTGATGAGGCGGTCGGGCCAGCAGTTACCGGACATGCCGCTCTGCTTGCCAGGCATGAATTCCAGCGCGCCATGGGTGCCGAAGTGCAGCACGGCGTTGGCTTGGAAGTCTTCGCGCAGGTAACGGTAGAAGGCCGAGAAGGCGTGCGTGGGTGTGAGGCCCTTCTCGAACAGCAGCCGCATCGGGTCGCCTTCGTAGCCGAAGGAGGGCTGTACGGCGACCAGCACGTTGCCGAACTGTCGGCCGAGCACGAAGATGGACTGGCCGTTGCTCAATTGGCGACCCGGCGCCGGGCCCCACTGGGCTTCGATCTCTTTGAGCCAGCACTCGCGGCGGACGTGATCGTCGGCCTTGATCAGCGTATGCACGTTGGCGTCGGCCCCATGCAGCGCGGCATTACCCAGCAGCACTGAGTCCCGCAGGGCGTCGGTGCTCTCGGGCATGTCTACCGTGTAACCCTGGGCCTTCATCGCGGCCAGGGTGTGGAACATCGACTCGAATACGGACAAGTAGGCTGCGCTACCGACGTTGCCGGCGTTGGGCGGGAAATTGAAGATGACGATCGCCACCTTGCGCTGCGCGCGATCGCCGCGCTTGAGGGCAACCAGCTTGTCGACCCGGGCAGCGAGCATCAGCGCGCGCTCCGGGCAGCTGTGCATGTCCTGCGCGCTGTCGCCGGACCTGAAGGTGCAGGCGTGGTCACAGCCGGTGCAGGTGACGCCGTCGGCACCGGCGCGGCCGCCGAAGACCATGGGGCCGGTCGAGCCGTCAAGCTCGGGAATGGCGACCATGATGGTGCTTTCGACCGGCATCAGGCCGCGGTCGTTACCACCCCAGGTGTCCAGTGTCTGGAATTCGACCGGGTGGGCGGCCACGTAGGGCACGTCGAGTTTCGCCAAAATCTCCTCGGCGGCGTGCGCGTCGTTGTAGGCCGGGCCACCGACCAGCGAGAAGCCGGTCAGCGAGACCACGGCGTCAACCGCGCTTTGCCCGTTCTTCATGAAGAACTGCTCGATCGCCGGGCGCGAGTCCAGGCCGGCGGCAAAGGCCGGCACCACGCGCAGGCCGCGCGCTTCCAGTGCCGCGATCACGCCGTCATAGTGGCCGGCATTGTTCGCCAGCAGGTAAGAGCGCAGCAGCAGCACGCCCACCGTGCCCCCCGCCGGCACGCCCTTGGGCAGCTTCGGCAGGGCGCTGATGTCTTCGGTCAGCCGAGTCGCCACGCTGTTGCCCATGCGCGGGTGGTACAGACCGACGTCCGGGTAGTCCACCGGAGGCTGTACCTTGACCCGCCCGCGCAGCGCGCGGCGGGGGCCGGCGGCGCCGCGGTCGATCACGTGGCGCACGAGGTTGAGCATGTTCTCGTCGGAACCGCCCAGCCAATACTGCAGGGTGATGAAGTAGGTGCGGACATCCTGCGCCGGGCCCGGGATGAAGCGCAGGATCTGCGGCAGCCGACGCAGCATCTTCATCTGCGCCGCGCCACCAGTGGCCTTCGGGTCCTTCTTGCCGCGCAGCTTTTTCAGCAGCGCCATGGGCCCGCTCGCTGGCTTGTCCATGTCGAAGCCGCCGAGCTTTGTCAGCTTCACCACCTCGGCGGCGGAGGCCATGCAGATCATGGCGTCGCAATGGTCACGGCGGGCGCGCAGGTCGTCGAGGATGGGCAGGAAGTGGTCTTCCAGGAACAGCATGCCGGCGACGACGATGTCGGCCTGCGCGATGTCGGCCTTGGCGCGGGCGATCAGGCGGTCATTGCCGGCGTACTCGCTGGCGGCATGCAGGCTGATCGACAGGCCGGGAAACTCGCGTGCCAGGATCGGGGCCGCGCGGTCGGTGGCGCTGGCCAGGTGCGTGTCCATCGTCACGATGCACACGCGGATGGGAGTGCGGGCGACCTGCCCCGCGCTGACGTCAGCGGCTGAAATGAGCTTTGGCGTCATACAGGGTGTCCACGGTGATCGTCGCCAGCTGCTTTTCGGCGGCGTAGCGTTCCGTATTGCGTCGTGCCTTGCCGCGCACGAAGAAGGGAATCTTTTTCAGCTCCCGCTCGGCATCGGCTTGCCAGGTGGCAACCCAGGCGGCCGCGGTGGGGTCGCTCGGTGTGGCGGGAGCCGGTGATGGCGCATCCGTCTCTGCCGGGGCCGCATCCGCTGGCTGTGCCGGCGCCGCCCGCAGCTCGCGGCGCACGCCGCCCAGGTGTGAAGGCGCGGCGTCTTCATGGAACTCGCTGTCCCCACGGAACATGCCGATCAGGTGTTCCTCCAGCCCCATCATCAGGGGGTGCACCCAGGTGTCGAACAACACGCAGGCGCCTTCGAATCCCATTTGCGGCGAGTAGCGCGCCGGAAAATCCTGCACGTGCACTGGCGCCGAGATCACGGCGCAGGGGATGCCTGCGCGCTTGGCGATATGGCGCTCCATTTGCGTGCCCAACACCAGCTCGGGTTGGGCCGCCAGGATGTGTTCTTCCACTTCCAGGTAGTCGTCGGTGATCAGCGGCTCGACGTCATAGAGCTTGGCGGCTTCGCGGATCTCGCGGGCGAACTCGCGGCTGTAGGTGCCCAGGCCCACCACGGTGAAGCCCATTTCCTGCGTGGCCACGCGCGCAGCTGCGACCGCATGCGTGGCGTCACCGAAGATGAACACACGCTTGCCGGTGAGGTAGGTCGAGTCGACCGAGCGGGCATACCAGCGCGCGCGCGATGCGGTGCGTGCCAGCAGCGGCTCGGGGTCCAGGCCGGCCAGTTGCGCCACTTCGCGGATGAAGTCGTGGGTGGCGTTCACGCCGATCGGCACGGTGCGCGTGAAGGGTTGGCCGAAGTTGCGTTGCAGCCAATTGGCAGCCACCGAGGCGATCTCGGGGTACATCACCACATTGAACTCGGCGTCTTGCAGGCGCCCCAGATCAGCGGGCGTGGCATCCAGCGGTGCCACGACATTGACCTCGACCCCGATCTCCTCGAGCAGACCGCAGATCTCGCGCAGGTCATCTCGGTGGCGATAGCCCAGCGCCGTGGGGCCCAGCACGTTGCAGCGCGGACGCCCTTGGCCTGCTGCGCGTTCGCGCTTGGCACCGGCCAGCGCGCGCACCATTTGATAAAAAGTTTCGGCCGCGCCCCAGTTTTCCTTGCGCTGGTAGGACGGCAGCTCCAGGGGCACCACCGGTATCGGCAGCTCCAGCGCACGCGCCAGACCACCCGGATCGTCCTGAATCAGCTCGGCGGTGCACGACGCACCCACCATCATCGCGGCCGGCTGGAACCGTGCAAAGGCTTCCTTCGCCGCGGTCTTGAACAGCTCCGCTGTATCGCCGCCCAGGTCGCGCGCCTGGAAGGTGGTGTAGGTCACGGGCGGGCGCCGGGGCAGTCGCTCGATCATCGTAAACAGCAGATCGGCGTAGGTATCTCCCTGCGGCGCGTGCAGCACGTAATGCACGTCTTTCATCGCAGTGGCGATGCGCATCGCCCCCACCTGAGGCGGTACTTCGTAGGTCCAGAGGGTCAGTTGCATGGCGTGCGTCTTTACTCAGGCCGCCAGCTTCAGGCGGCGTGTCAGCGGGCGCGAGAACAGCTCGGCGAGGTCTGCCGCCTGGTCGAAGCCCTGAATGGGGGTGAACACCAGTTCGATCGCCCACTTGGTGGTCAGGCCTTGGGCCTCCAGCGGATTGGCCAGGCCCAGGCCGCAGACCACGATGTCGGGCTGCTCGGCGTGGCAGCGGTCTAGCTGGTTTTCCACATGCTGACCTTCGGACAGCCGGGTTCCAGCGGGCAGCATCGCAAGCTCTTCGGCCAGGTGCTGGCGGTGCAGATACGGCGTGCCCACCTCTACCAGTTGCATGCCCATCTCACGCGAGAGAAAACGCGCCAGGGGCACTTCCAGCTGGGAGTCCGGAAAGAAGAAGATTCGCTTGTTTTCGAGCTGCGCGCGCTGGCGTGCAAGTGCAGCGCCTGCCCGCTCGCGGGCAGCGGCTGTCACCGCCTCCAGCTGGGCGCGTGAGACGCCAAACGCGTCACAAGCCGCGGCCAGCCAGGCCATCGTGCCTTCTATGCCGAGCGGGAAGGGGGCTGGCAGGCGCTGCGCTCCGCGCCCCTCGAGGGCGCGTGCGGTATCTGCCAGGAAGGGTTGGGCCAGCAGGTAGCGCGTGTGGGCGCCGACCGGGGGCAAGGCGTTGGCCTGGCGCGGCGGGAAAAAGCGGACGGGAATGCCCAGCTGATTGAAGACTCGCGCGAATTGGTCTTCCACCACATCCGCCAGTGTGCCCACCACCATGAGCTCTGGCGCACTTGACGCGGGTGCGGGTGGGAGCTCCGGCACCAGAGAAGCCAGGCAGGCGTCTTCGCCCTGGGTGAATGTCGTCTCGATGCCGCTACCAGAGTAGTTGAGCACCCGCACGCTGGGGTTGAAGCGCTGCGACAGGCGCGACGCGGCGCGAGAGAGGTCGAGTTTGATGACTTCCGAGGGGCAAGAGCCCACCAGGAAAAGCATCTTGATGTCTGGGCGGCGTTCCAGAAGCCGCGTGACCACCCGGTCAAGCTCTTCATTGGCGTCGGCCAGCCCTGCCAGGTCGCGTTCGTCGATGATGGCCGTGGCGAAGCGGGGCTCCGCGAAGATCATCACCCCGGCGGCTGACTGGATCAGGTGGGCGCAGGTACGCGAGCCCACGACCAGGAAGAACGCGTCCTGAATCTTGCGGTGCAGCCAGATGATGCCGGTCAGGCCACAGAACACTTCGCGTTGGCCGCGTTCGCGCAGTACCGGGGCATCGGTGCAGCCGCCGTCCTGAGGTTGCAGGCGCAGGGGGATGACGGGGCTCATACGGCCGCCTCCTGAAGTCGGGCGGCGCGCAGCTTCAGTAGAAACTGGACTGCGTTGATTACATAGGTGGCGTAGGCCGCCAAGGCCAGGCCCATCAATGCTTGGTCGCCCAAGGCGCCGGTGGCCAGTGCGGCCAGGTAGGCCGTGTGCAGGGCGATCACGCCCATGCTCACCACGTCCTCCCAGAAAAATGCCGGTGCGAAGAGGTAGCGGCCGAAAACCACCTTCTCCCAGATGCAGCCGGTCACCATGATGGTGTAGAGCACCCCCGTCTTCACGACGATGGAGGCATGGGCCCAGGCCAAGCCCTCACCGGTGGCCAGATAGCGCAGCACCAGGCCCAGGCTGATCAGGAACACCAGGAATTGCACCGGTGCGAGCACCCCCTGGACCAGCGTCCAGCCGCTCGCGTCCCGGCGCGCCCGTTCCTCCGGCGTGTAAAGGCCGATTGCGGCGCCCCGCTGGCCGGGTGGCATAGCGTGGGCTTGGGCCTGCGATTCCTGAAAAGTCACCATGAGGCCTATTTAGCCCGGCCTCCCGCAAGTTGTCAATCAAGGTTGACATCAATAAAATATGACACTTTTGGGGCGGCTGGTTCTGGTCAGCCCTGCCCGAAATCGCGCCGGGAGGAGATATTGATGGGCATCTGGAGAAAAACCCCTCAGAATCAGGGGGTCAGCGCATGGGGTCGAGTTGTCGAAGATCAACCGCCCAGTCAGACAAGAGTTAGAAAACAAGAGGGATCATTCCTGCCGAGAGGTGGGATATCCGGATCTGCTGCGTGTCAGCCGTGGCAGATCCCTGGCGAGGAGCCAAGAATGACGTCGCACCGAAGTTTGGGGCCCACTCCCGGCCGTCCGCTTTCTGGCGGGCCACAGGAGAGCTCCGACGCGAGCGCGAGCCATGGTTCGGAAGGGCACCGGGCCCTGCTAGCGGACGCGCTCGAGCACTCCGTGATCCCACGCCTGCTCCAGGCCCACGGCCATTCCGATGCCGATGCCGATGACGATGGCGATGTGCCCGATTTCGCCGAACAGACGGGCCGCCCGATCTCCCGGGACGATGTCCGCGAGCTGGTTCGCCTGCTCCTGCTGCCCGACGACCTGCCCGCCCGGGCCGCGGTCAAAGCCTTCCGGATGCGGGGCGTGCCCCGCGTCCTCCTTTGTACAGACCTGCTGGTCCCGGCGGCCCGCCTCCTGGGCGAGCTGTGGGAGCAGGACCTCTGCACATTTGTGGATGTGACCGTGGCTGTGGGCCGATTGCAACAGGCCTTGCGCGACATGAGCGCTGGCTTGGCCTTCCGCCCGGCAGATGGAGAGTCGGTTCGGCGGGTGCTGCTGGTGCCGGCTCCCGGTGAGCAACACACCTTCGGCCTGGTCATGGTCTCGGAGTTTTTCCGGGAGGCCGGCTGGGAGGTGACGGGCGGGCCCCACCCCCAGCTTGACCCAGTCGCACAGGTGCGCAGGGAGTGGGTCGATGTGGTGGGGTTTACCCTTGCTGGTGAACTTCATCTGGCATCGCTCACGGCGGCCATCGCCGCGGTGCGCAAGGCCTCTCTCAACCCACGGGTGGGCATTCTCGTGGGGGGGCCGCAGTTTCTGCTCAATCCCGGCTTGGCGCGCGAAGTAGGCGCTGATGCCCTGGCCATTGATGGCAGCCTGGCGCCCTCGATCGCCGAAAAGCTCGTAGAAACCCGCGCGAAAACCTGCTGAACAGGCACAATGTCGCACGGCGTCAAATGGCGCTAGGTGAGAACGCCCATGCCCCTTGACACACAGAACTTTGAACTCGGTCGCCTTCGATCGGCCGGTTCGCTTCTGGCGGGGCTTGACCCGGACACCGTCGGCCAGTTGATCACCGCGCCAGGCGACGTGGTGTTGGTCATTGATCCTCAAGGTGTCATCAGGGACCTCAGTCTCAATTCCGAAGAGCTGGTCAACCTGGGTTTTCGCGAGTGGGTAGGCCGCTCTTGGGCGGGTTTGGTCACCGCCGATAGCCGTTCCAAGATTGAGGCCATGCTCAGCGAAGCCCTGGCCGGTGGCCGTCCGGCGCCCCGCCAGGTCAATCACAGTGGTCTGGCCGCCGGGCTGGATTTGCCCGTGATTTACCGGGTGGTCCCGGTCCAGCCGGCAGGTCAGCGCCAGCCCAGCCTGCTGGTGGCCTTTGGCCGTGATCTGCGCGGTGAAATGCAGCTGCAGCAGCGCCTGGTGTCTGCCCAGGTTTCCATGGAGCGCGACTATTGGCGGCTGCGCCATGTCGAAACCCGCTACCGCCTGCTGTTTCAGCAAGCGGCCGAGCCCGTGGTCATCCTCGATGCTGGAACGGGGCGGCTTGACGAAGCCAACCCGGCCGCTCAGAACCTCTTCGGTGATTCGATACGCAAGGCCTCCTGGACTCTGGCCGATGGCCTGGTGCCAGCCAGCGCCGCGGCGCTTCGCGACACCCTGACCCGCTTGCGGGCCAACGGCCGCACCGACCCCCTCGTCGTGCAACTCGCTGGCAGCGGTCATGACTATCGCCTCGTTGCCTCCCTGTTGCGGCAGGAGGACAGCACCCACTTCCTGGTGCGTCTATCGCCGCTCAACGAAGCGGCGGCAGGCCCGGCCGATAGCGTGCCCCATTTGGTGGAACTGCTCCAGCAGGCCCCCGATGCCTTCGTGATCACCGACCTGGAAGGGCGTGTGCAGCGCTCCAACCGGGCCTTTCTGGAGCTGAGCCAGAGCGCCAGCGAGGAGGCGGTCCGTGGCGAGATGCTGGACCGCTGGCTGGGCCGCAGCACCGTCGACCTCAACGTCCTGGTGGCCAACCTGCGCCAGCACGGCAGCCTGCGCCTCTTTGCGACCCAGTTGCGCGGTGAGCTGGGCAGCGTGACCGAGGTGGAAATCTCGGCGGTGGCAGCGCTCACCCTGAAGCCGCCCTGCCTGGGCTTTACCATTCGCGATGTCAGCCGCCGGCTGTTGGCCGACGGTATTTCCCACCGCGAGCTGCCCCATTCAGCAGACCAGATGACCGAGCTGGTCGGCCGCATGCCGCTCAAGGACATCGTGCGCGACACCACCGACCTGATCGAGCAGCTGTGTATTGAGTCTGCCCTCAAGCTCACCAACGGCAACCGCGCCTCGGCGGCCGAGATGCTGGGGCTTTCGCGCCAGAGCCTCTATGTCAAGCTGCGCCGCTTCGGCATGGGCGAGGGCGGCGAGGACTGAGCTGGCGGGCCGCCACCTCGGCGGTCGTGCCACTTGGGCGGTGCTCTGGCCCGACAGCGGCTTCGCAGGCGTTCGCCTGTTGGGCCCAGCCGCCGATCAGTTGGCGCGCCCCGCGGTCCCCGACATCGAATTCCAATAGAAGCCTTCGAGCTCCTGCTGCAGGGACACGAGCCGGCCGTTGAGTGCAGCTTGCGCCGCCAGGTCTCGCCCGATGATGAGCAGCGGACCCGTAGGGCCCAGCCGTAATCCTGCAAACCGCATCGCGATCTGGTGACCATCATGGGCCAGGACGTTGATTTCGCTGGCGCGTCCCTGCTCCCCACTCAGGCTTCGCGCCAGGAGGCGCTCTGCCTTGGACCGAGTGCAGGTCGAGACCATCGCCAACCAAGGTTCACCCACCCATGCCTGGGCCCAGCCCCCTTCTTCGGGCTCCTCGCCCTGCGCCGCAGCCAGCACCCAGCCCTGAGCGTCCATGACCAGCGCCAAGTCACCGGCGAGGGAGGCGAAGGCCCGCGCCATCGGCTGCGCCTGGTTCCAGTCCAAGGTCCAGGGGGCCGTTTGCGCTACCTCCCCCGACGCTCCAGCCTTGGTCCTCACCGTCTGCGTCTGGCCAGCCAGGGAAAAATCATCCCTTTTTTTTAAAGCGTCCATTCGAACCCCCAGGAATTTATTTCTTAATGTTTAACATTCTACGCGTGTAAATTTGGATTGACACAAACAATAGTAAATAAAAAAATAGGCGAATGTCGCTCCCTGCGCTTTCGGCTATCACTGAGCTCTTCAAGCCTGTCACATGGTTCCCTCCGATGTGGGCATTTGCCTGCGGCGTCGTCGCCTCGGGGGTGTCGCTCGACGGCCGCTGGCTGTTGGCGGCAGTGGGGATTGCCCTGGCCGGCCCCTTCGTCTGCGCCACCAGTCAGGCGGTGAATGACTGGTTTGACCGCCATGTGGACGCGATCAACGAGCCCCATCGCCCCATCCCTTCCGGCCGTATGCCCGGGCGTTGGGGCCTGTATATCGCGGTGCTGTGGACGCTGGTGTCACTTTTGGTGGCTGTACCGCTGGGGCCCTGGGGCTTCGGCGCGGCCGCCTTGGGCCTGCTGCTGGCCGGGGCCTACAGCGCGCCGCCCCTGCGCCTGAAACAAAACGGCTGGTGGGGCAATGCCGCGTGCGGCTTCAGCTACGAGGGGATCGCCTGGGCCACCGGTGCGGCCGTCATGGCAGGTGGCAGCCTGCCCGAGGCCCGCTCTCTGACATTCGCGGTTCTCTACAGCATCGGCACCCACGGCATCATGACCCTCAACGACTTCAAGTCGGTCGAGGGAGACCGGCGCATGGGCATTCGCTCGCTGCCGGTACAACTGGGCGAGCAGCGTGCCGGCCTGGCGGCTTGCTGGACGATGGCCCTCGCTCAAGTGGGTGTGATCGCCTTGCTGATGGCTTGGGACCTGCCCTTGCATGCGCTGGCGATCCTCGCGCTGTTGGGGGGCCAACTCTTGATGATGAAACGCTTCCTGGCCGATGTGCGCGGCCGCGCCCTCTGGTACAGCGGCTTTGGCGTGCCCCTCTTCGTCGCCGGCATGATGGTGTCGGCGTTCGCCCTCCGGGTGAGCACAGGGGGGGCAGCATGACGCCGCTGGGCTGGTCGGGCATCGTGCGACTCGGGCTGGTTCAGGCCTGCCTGGGCGCGATCGTGGTGCTCACTACGTCCACCCTCAATCGGGTGATGGTGGTCGAGCTTGCCTTGCCGGCCTTGCTGCCGGGCCTGCTGGTGGGGATTCACTACGCGGTACAGGCGACCCGACCGCGGATGGGCTGGGGCTCGGACCGCGGCGGCCGGCGAACGCCCTGGATCGTCGGCGGCATGGCGGTGCTGGCGGTCGGCGGCGTGCTCGCGGCGCTGGCGGTCGGTTGGATGGCGCAGGCACAGGCGGAGGCGCAGGGCTACTGGGCTGGGCTGGTGCTGGCTGCTTTGGCCTTTGTCCTGATCGGCTTGGGCGTGAGCGCCAGCGGTACTTCTTTGCTGGTGCTGCTCGCCAAACGGGTCGCTGCGCCACGCCGCGCGGCGGCCGCGACCTGCGTCTGGATCATGATGATCGCCGGCTTTGCGCTCACGGCTGGCGGCGCCGGCAGTCTGCTTGACCCCTTCTCACCGGCGCGCCTGCTGGCGGTGACCGGCGGCGTGTCGGTTCTTGCGTTGCTGGTCACCTTGCTGGCGGTGCGGGGTCTGGAGTCGCAGTCTTCGGACGCGCCAGCGTCGGCGGAGCAGCCGGCCGCGCCAGTCCCCTTTTTCGAGGCCCTGCGCGAAGTCTGGGGCGAGGACACGGCGCGCCGCTTCACCGTCTTTGTCTTCATTTCCATGCTGGCCTACAGCGCCCAGGACCTGATCCTCGAGCCATTCGCCGGCGCCGTGTTTGGCTTCAGCCCGGGCGAGTCGACCCGCCTGGCTGGCGTCCAGCACGGCGGCGTGCTCGTTGGCATGCTGATGGTGGCCCTGGCTGGCTTCGTGGCCCGGCGCATCGGCCAGCCCGCCCTGGCCTCGCTGCGCGGCTGGACCCTGGGCGGTTGCCTGGCATCGGCCCTGGCCTTGGTCGGTCTGGCCCTGGCCGGTTGGACCGGGGCCCAGGACTGGCCGCTGCGCGAGAACGTGTTCCTTCTCGGTGTCGCCAACGGCGCCTTCTCCATTGGCGCCATCGGTTCGATGATGCAACTGGCCGCCCAAGGGCGCGAGTCCCGCGAGGGCCTGCGCGTGGGTCTGTGGGGGGCCGCCCAGGGCATCGCCTTCGGCCTCGGCGGCTTGGCCGGCACCGCCGCCAGTGACCTGGCCCATGTCCTGATCGTCGCATCGGGCAGTGCCTACGCCAGCGTGTTTGCGGTTGAAGGCGTCCTGTTCGTGGTTGCCGCCGTTTTGGGCGCCCGCATCGCCACGCCGACGCCCGCGTCTGAGCGTGCGGCTGTGGCCAGCGCCGACACCCCTGGCGCATTCGTACCCACCTCGCCCGATGGCTCAGGTGCTGCCGGGAGTGGCTTGCCGCTCACGGCGAGCGCGCTGAAGACCCAATGAAGACACCCTGACCCATGCCACCTTTTTGGAGAACCTCGCTATGAATTCCACTTTCGATGCTGTTGTGGTCGGCGGCGGTCCCGCTGGCGCAACTGCGGCCCAAACCTTGGCCGAGCGTGGCTACCATGTATTGATGCTCGATCGGGCGGGCCGTATCAAGCCTTGCGGCGGCGCCATCCCGCCGCGGGCGATCCGTGACTTCGATATCCCTGATGAACTGCTGGTGGCCAAGGCCCGCTCGGCGCGCATGGTGGCGCCCTCGGGCCACCGGGTCGACATCCCGATCGACAACGGCTTCGTCGGCATGGTCGATCGCGAGGTCTTCGACGAGTGGCTGCGCGAGCGTGCGGTGGCCCGTGGTGCCCAGCGCCACGACGGGTCCTTCGATCGTCTTTCACGCGACCCTGATGGCATCAGCGTGGTGCACTTTACCCACCGGATCGACGGCGCGGAAGTCCAGGCACGTGTGCGTACCCGTGCAGTCATCGGCGCCGACGGCGCGCGCTCCCGCGTGGCCACCCAGGCGGTGCGCGGCGACGAGCCCGCCCCCTGCGTCTTTGCGTATCACGAGATCGTGCGCCGCCCAGCGGCGCCCCCTGAGGGCTACGACCCGGCGCGCTGTGACGTGGTGTATGACGCGCGCTGCTCGCCTGATTTCTATGGCTGGGTGTTCCCCCACGGTGACACGCTGAGCATCGGCACCGGCAGCGCCGACAAGGGCTTTTCCCTGCGCGCGGCTACCGCCCGACTGCGGGCGGACAGCGGCATGGCCAACGCAGAGACCGTACGCCGTGAAGGCGCGCCGCTGCCGATGCGGCCCTTGCGCAAGTGGGACAACGGCCGCGACGTGGTGCTCGCCGGCGACGCCGCCGGCGTGGTGGCCCCGGCTTCCGGCGAAGGCATCTACTACGCCCTGCTCGGGGGCCAGTTGGCCGGCGAGGCGGCTGCCGAGTTGCTGCGAACTGGTGATGGCAAGGTGCTGGCCCAGGCGCGCAAACGCTTCATGAAGGCCCACGGCACCGTGTTCCGCGTGCTGGGCATCATGCAGTGGTTCTGGTACCGCAACGACCGCCTGCGCGAGCGCTTCGTCAAGATCTGCGAGGATGTGGACGTCCAGCGTCTGACCTTCGAGAGCTACATGAACAAGGAACTTGTGCGGCGCAAGCCCATGGCGCACGTGCGCATTTTCTTCAAGGATCTTGCCCACCTCCTGGGTCTGGCGCGGGTATGAGCGCCCAGCCGACCGCGGGGGCTGCGTGAGCGATTCCTCTGCGCCCAGCCCTGTGGGGCGGCGTGGGTTGCCCTTGCTGTGCGGCGCCGCCTGTGCCTTGCTCGTGGCCGCGATCGGTGGCTCGCTCACGGACATTGGTCCCTGGTACCAGGGTCTGGCCAAGCCCGCTTTCCAACCCCCCGACTGGGCCTTTGGCCCGGCCTGGACCCTGATCTTCGCGCTGTGCGTGCTGGCAGGGGCCGAGGCCTGGATGCGTGCCCCCAGCCTGCAGGTGCGGACCCTGGTGGTGGCCTTGTTTGCGCTGAACGCCGCACTCAATATTGGCTGGAGCCTGCTGTTCTTTCGTATGCGCCGCCCTGATTGGGCGCTTTACGAGGTCGGCATGCTCTGGCTGTCTGTCCTCGTTCTGATCACGGTCTGCGGACGCTTCGCGCCACGCGTGCGCTGGTACCTGTTGCCCTACCTGGTTTGGGTCAGCTTTGCCACCGCGGTCAATGCCGTGGTGGTGCGCCTGAACGCGCCTTTCGCCTGAGGCCGGTTGGGTATCGCCGACAATCAGGGGTTAAGTTTCCCTCCCACAGACGCTCCCGTTGTCCTCCTCCGCCCCATCCGCTCCCAGCCCCGCCTCCGACCTGGCCATGACCGGTCCGGAGCGGCGCGCCAGCCTCTCCCTGGCCTTCATCTATGCGATGCGTATGCTGGGGCTGTTCCTGGTGCTGCCGGTGTTCGCCCTCGAGGCCCCGCGCTACCCGGGCGGTGACGACCCCGCCCTGGTCGGTTTGGCCATGGGCATCTACGGCCTCACTCAAGGTCTGTTGCAGCTGCCTTTCGGCATGGCCTCTGACCGCCTGGGACGCAAGCGCGTCATCGTCTTTGGCCTGCTGGTCTTCGCCGCCGGCAGCGCCTTGGCGGCTTCGGCCGACACGCTAGCCGGTCTGCTCGTCGGTCGCTGCCTGCAGGGTGCGGGCGCGGTTTCGGCGGTCGTGACCGCCTTGCTGGCCGACCTGACCCGCGACCACGTGCGCACCAAG
>NZ_JARXAB010000057.1 GCF_029866045.1 Ramlibacter sp.
GTGCGAGTGCGTTCTGTTCGAAGTCGCCCGTGTTGGTGAGCCGACCGCGCTTGCGCTCGGCCTCGGCGGCGTGCGCCTCGCGCAGACAGGTGGACAGGTTCTCGGCGGTCTGGCCCTCACGGCAGGCGCGCAGCTCCTGGCGGTGGTTGCCGGAGTTGTCCAGGCGGGGCCCGGCGGTTTTCGCCGCTGCGCCTGAGGCTGCGCTCGGTTGACCCGTGGTGCTCGTGCTGCCGGCGCCTCCAGCCGCCTGCGCACTGCCGGCGCAGGCGGCCACAATTGCGGCCATCAGCAGCAGCCTGCGCGGCGATGCGCCAGGGTGGCGCGCAGAGCGGCGTGCAGGACGGAAGAATTCGGCGTGAACAAAACGAGAAGGGGACAGGACAATCCGGCGCATGCGCTCGCTCCCTAGGCTGGTGAGCCGGCCAGTCTAGGAAGCGCATGAATTCGCGCCTGTCGGAGGCCGCCCTATCACCCAGGCGGGTGCGGCGTCGGCGGGCTGTCAGCGTGTCTTGATCAGGCAGCGCTGTCTCAGCGCACCAGCACCGCCACGCCATCGGCCGCCCGTACCCCCTGGCCCCGGGGCAGCACGAACAGCGGGTTGATCTCGGCTTCGGCCAGTCGCTCGCCCAGCTGCGCCGCCATGTGCGAGAAGGCGACCACCGCGTCGGCCAGTGCCTCCACATCGGCTGGCGGCCGACCCCGGAAGCCATCGAGCAAGGGCCAGGTCTTGAGCGCATGCGCCATGGCCAGGGCCTCCTCGCGGTCCAGCCCGCCCTCGGGCGGCAGCAGCCGCAAGCTGGTGTCCTGGAACAGTTCTGCGGTCACGCCGCCCATGCCCAAGAGAATGGCCGTGCCCAGTGGGTCTCGGCGCAGGCCCAGAATCAGTTCGGTACCACCGACCACGCACTCCTGCACCAGGAAGCGGGTCGGGCGATCGCCGGTGTGGGTCTGCACCTCGTTGGCCATCCGGTCCAGGCGGTCGCCGATCTGCGCCGCGTCCACGCCCACCGCCACCCCTCCTACATCGCTTTTGTGCGTGATCTCGGACGAGAGGATCTTGAGCACTACCCGGCCTCCAAGTTCAGTCGCGGCCGCCTGTGCCTCTTGCGCCGAGTGCACCACCCGCTCGCGGGTACCGGTCACGCCGAAGGCGGCAAAGAGTTGTTTGGCCTGCGCTTCGTCAAGTGCGCCGGCAGGCAGCGAAGGGAGCAGGGTAGGCGCTGACGCCGCGGCTGTGCCATCGCCCGAGGCGCGCAAGGCTTGCTTGTGCTGGTCTTGTAGGGCGTGGACCAGCCGCATGCCGTTCAAGGCGGCGGCGCAGCTCTCCGCTGCCGCATAAGCGGGCACGCCGCGCTCGGTGAGAAGCGCCGCCACATGGGGCGCGTGCGGGCTGACAAAGGCCAGGATCGGTTTGTCCGACAGCGGCAAGCAGTCCTGGATCGCACCCGCCATCAGCTCCGGCATGGCCAGGGCCGACGAGCCCACGATGATCACCAGCGCGTCGTAGCTGGGGCTGGCCTGCAGGGCCCGGATTGCGCCGCGCAGCAGGTCTGGCTGCAGGCCGGCCAAGGTGACGTCGATGGGGTTGCGGTCCAGTGCGGCATGGTCGCCCGTTTGCAGTGCGCGCAGGGCGGCTGCGGTGGCCTCGTCGGGGGCAGGCGCCTCGAAGCCGGAGACGCCCAGCGCGTCGGAAACGAGCGTGCCCGCACCGCCGGTGGAGGTGAGGATGGCGACGCGTTTGCCGCGCAGGTGGCGGCCGGTGGCCAAAGCGGCTGGGACGTCGAGCAGGTCGGCAAAAGTCTGGGCGCGGATCACGCCGGTCTGGGCGAACAGCGCGTCGTACATGCGGTCGGCACCGGCCATCGCGCCGGTGTGCGAGACCGCGGCGCGTGCGCCCGCCTCGGAGCGGCCGATCTTGAAGGCGACGATGGGCTTGCCTGCCGCCGCCGCGCGCCGTGCCGCAGCGCGAAAGCGTGCCGGGTCGCGGATCGCCTCGACATAAAGCGCGATCACCCGCGTGGCCGGGTCGTCCACCAGGGTGTCGATGAAATCAGCCAGTTCCAGGTCGACCTCATTGCTGGTGGACACCAGCTTGGACAGGCCAATGCCGCGCGCCGCTGCGCGCGAGAGCAAGGCGCCCAGGATGCCGCCGCTTTGCGACACCACGCCGATATGGCCAACGGGAAAGTGGTCCATCTCCAGCGCGCCGGAGGCCGACAGTACGATGCGGTCGGTCAGATTGACCAGGCCAATGGTGTTGGGGCCGAGGATGCGCATGCGCCCCGCGGCTTCGCGCAGTTGGGCCTGCCGGCGCGCACCGGCCTCGCCGGTTTCGGTATAGCCGCTGGCCAGCACGATGGCGGCGGCGCAGCCGCGCGCCGCCAGCTCGCGCACCGCCCCCTGCGCCCGCTCGGCACCTAGCAAAACGATAGCGACATCCGGCACCTCGGGCAGGGCGCCGATATCTGGGTAACAGGGCAGCGCGCCGATGCGATCGAGCTTGGGGTTGACCGGGTAGATCGCTCCTGCAAAGCCGTGCT
Source organism: Ramlibacter sp. (assembly GCF_029866045.1). Taxonomy (GTDB): domain Bacteria; phylum Pseudomonadota; class Gammaproteobacteria; order Burkholderiales; family Burkholderiaceae_C; genus Ramlibacter. The sequence continues at coordinate 2,541 of NZ_JARXAB010000057.1, forward strand.
TGAGGAGGTAAGACACCGGCCGCCCCGCCGTCTTGGTGGGGTCGCCGGAGGCACCGATGACGGCGACGCTTCGGGGCTTGAGCAGCCTGTCGATCGCGTCCATGGTCGGCGCCTCGTTCATGCCTGGGCCGTCTTGGCCAGGAAGGCGGTCACCGACTCGCGGTGCTCGGTGCTGGTGTAGCAGATGCCCTGGGCCTGGCTGCCCAGCGCGAAGACCTGCTGCGCCATCGACTCAAAACTCTGGTTAAGGATGCTCTTGGTCAGGGCCAGGGCGGTGGCCGAGCCGCGGCTCATCTCGCGTGCCCAGGCCTGGGCGTCGGCCAGCAGGGTTTCGTGGGCGGTCTTGCGGTCGGCGATGCCCAGGGCGAGGGCCTCGTCGACTTCGACCTTGCGGCCGGTGAAGATCAGTTCCTTGGCCTTGACCAGTCCGACGCGGCGCGGCAGGAAGTACATGCCGCCGCCGTCGGGGACGATGCCCCGGTGGATGTAGGACCAGGTGAAGCTGGCGCGCTCGCTGGCGATGACGAAGTCGCAGGCCAGTGCGGTGTCGGCTCCCAGACCCGAGGCCGCGCCGTTGACGGCGGCGATCACCGGCTTGGGCATCGTATGCAACAGCGTCTGGGTGCGATGCACCCGCAACTGGCGGTGCCAGCCGTTGAAGGCGATCTCGCCGGTGGGCGCGCTCATGCGCTGCTCCATGCCGGCAATGTCGCCGCCGGCGGAGAAGCCTTTGCCGGCGCCGGTGAGCACCAGGGCGCGGATGCCCTTGTCGGCGGCGACCCGCTCGAGCCCCTCGATCAGCGCGGTGCGAAGTGCGTCGCTGATCGCGTTGCGCTTGTCGGGGCGGTTGAGGGTGAGGGTGGCGATGCCACCGTCGATCTGGAGGTCAATGAGGGAGTCGTTCATGGCAGGAAGGGGTGATTGGCTGGGGGTCGACGGGTGGCTGGGGCGTGTTGGAGTGGGCGCGGTTCATCCCGCCCGTTTCATGCGTTTCATTCGGGCTTGACGTTGTTTTCCTTGACGATGCTGCGCCAGCGGGCTTCCTCGCGGCGCACATAGGTGTCGAGTTCCTCAGGCGAGCCGGCGCTGACCACCAGGCCTTCTTGCTCGATCTTGCGGCGGAATTCCTCCGACTGCGCCGCTCTCTTTACCGCCGCATTGAGCTTGGCAATCACGTCGGCAGGCGTGCCTGCCGGTGCGTAGATGCCGTACCAGCTCTCGACCGAGTAGCCGGTGACGGATTCAGCCACTGCTGGCACGCCTTTGAGTGCGGGTGAGCGCTCGGGGGTGGTGACCGCCAGTGCGCGCAACTTGCCGCCGTCGATCAGCGCGCCGACCGCGGACGAAGTGGCGAACATCACGTCTACCTGGCCACCGACCACGTCGGTGAGTGCCGGTCCCGCGCCCTTGTAGGGGATGTGGGTCATCTTGACCTTGGCCAGGTTGGTGAACATCTCGCCGGCCAAGTGGGCAGAGGTGCCGTTGCCCTGGGAGGCGTAGGAGACCTTCTCCGGGTTAGCCGCAGCGGCGACCACCACGTCCCTGACCGTCTTGAAGGGGCTGTTGGTGCGCACCACCAGCACATTGGGCCCGCGGCCGATCAGGATGACGGGCGCGAAGGCTTTGTCCGAGGCGTAGGGCAGCTTAGGCACCAGGCTGGGGTTGACCGCGTGCGCAAAGGAGGCAACCACCAGGGTGTAGCCGTCGGGCGCGCTCTTGGCGACCAGATCGGTCCCGATGACCGTGCCCGCGCCGGGCTTGTTGTCGATGACCACCGGTTGGCCCAGGGCCTGGCTCATGCCCACCCCCAAGGTGCGAGCGATCAGGTCGGTGCCGCCGCCGGGGGCGAAAGGCACGACCAGGCGCAGCGGCTTTTCCGGATAGGCCGCGAGGGCGCTGCCCGCCACGGACAAGGCCAACACGGCACAAGCGCGTGCGACCAAGGGGGCGAGGAACGCGGCGCAGAGCCACTGGAGGGCTCGGGCCAATGGCCTGTCTGAGTGGCGGCGAATGGACGTCATGGTCATGTCTCCGAGTGGTTGTCGTTGAAGGGCGTTGCTCGCCAGTGAACGGGGTTTAGCGGCAGCTGCAATCCAGTCACGAGCTTAGGGCCGCACCCGGGACACGGGGGGCCGATGATTTCAAAGAATGGAATTGCCTACACTGGCGCCATGACCCGACTCACCGCCGCCAAGCCCGGCCGCTCGCCGGCCAATCGCTCACTGGAGCGGGGCATCGCCTTGCTGCTCGCCTTCCGGCCTGGCTCCACCCTGCTGGGCAATCTGGAGCTGGCCGAGCGCACCGGATTGCCGCGGGCCACCGTCACCCGGCTGGCCCAGACGCTGGTGGGTGCCGGCCTGCTGCAGGCCGATCCCCGCAGCCGCGCCTACCGCCTGGCGCCCGCTGTCTTGAGCCTGGCCCACGCCATGCGGGCGGGCTCCTCCCTGCTGGCGGTGGCCGCGCCCTTGATGCGCGCCGCCGCGCAGACGCACCGCATCAACGTCGGCCTGGCCGCGCCCGACGGCGACGAGATGGTCTACCTCGAGTCCATCCGCTACAACCCCCGGCCCTCGCTGCGTTCGGTGGTGTCGGGCCAACGGGTGCCGATGGAGCTCACCTCACTGGGCCGCGCCTGTCTGGCGGGCGTTGGTGATACGCGTCGGGCCGAACTGCTGGCGCATTTGCGCATCACGCGCAAGGCGCAGTGGCGGCAGTTGGGGGCTGCCGTACGGCAGTCGATCGACGATGTGCATTCGAAGGGGTGGTGTGCGGCCAGCTGGCAGCCCGAGGTGGTCGCCGTTGCCACGCCGCTGCAATTCCAGGGTGCGGACTATGCCTTGAACATGAGCGTGACCACCGCCGCGGGGCCGGACGCAGAGGCCGAGCGGCTGGCGTTGCTGCTGCTGCAGTTGAAGCGCGAGCTGGAAGTGGCGTTGGCGCTGTCCGCCGCGCTGTGAGCGCGACCCGGGCAGGCGAGCTTCGTCACAGCGCGGGCTTCAGGTGGGCAGCGCGTTCACCTCGTAGGCCGTGCTGCGCCCGCCGCCTTCCATCTTGCGCAGCACGCCTTGCGCCAGCAGGTCATTGATATCGCGCAGCGCCGTGTCGGGCGAACACTTGGCCAGCGTCGCCCACTTCTGGCTGGTCAGCTTGCCCTCGAAGCCGTCCAGCAGCTTGTTCAGGAGCTTGACCTGACGCTCGTTCATCGGCGTCATGGCCCAGTGCTGCCAGAAGCGCGATGAGGTCAGCACCTTGTCCAGACTGGCGTGGGCCTGGTCGACCGCCCGATGCAGGGTGGCCAGAAACCAGGCCAGCCAGGCGGTCACGTCCATCCCCCCTTTTTGCGTCCGCTCGAGGATGGCGTAGTAGGCGCTGCGCTCACGCTGGATCTGGGCCGAGAGGCTGTAAAAGCGCTGCGGCGTACCGTCGGCGCGCGCCAGGAAAAGGTCGCCAATGGCACGGGCGATGCGGCCGTTGCCGTCGTCGAAGGGGTGAACCGTCACGAACCACAGGTGGGCCAAGGCCGCCTTGATCAGGGGGGGCTCGCCGCTGCCGCTATTGGCCCAGGCGAGAAAGCGCTGCATCTCGGCCTCGAGGCCTGGGGCGGGTGGGGCCTGGAAATGAACCCGTGGATGGCCATAGGCCCCCGACACCACCTGCATCGGCCCGCTGGCGTCGTCACGCCACGCGCCCACGCCAATCGGTGACAGGCCTGAGAACCCGGTAGGGAACAGCGCCGCATGCCAGCCAAACAGTCGCAGGGTGGTGAGGGGGTTGTCGCACCGCGCCGTGGCGTCAAGCACCATGTCCACCACGCCCTCCACATGACGATCAACCGGCGCCAGGGCGCCGATGTCGACCCCCAGGCGCCTGGCAATGGACGAACGCACCGACGCCACGTTGAGAAGCTCGCCTTCGATCTCACTCGTTTTGACCACATCGGCGGTCAAGTTGTCGAGGCTGGCCTGCTCCCTCAGGCCCATGCCGACATGGGCCAGGCGCCCGAGCAGCAGGCCCTGGGCGTGCCTGACTTCGGCCAAGGGGCCGGCCAGGGCTGCGAGGTCGAAGCGCCAAGCCGGCCAGTCTTGCGTCTGCCAGATATAGGCTTTATTTCCGCGAATCATGCGGAGATTTTGCTGGCTAATCCGGCCGTATGCAACTTATTCACCGTAGTAAATGCAGCGAATAAGAGGCTATTCACCGCAGCCACTGGCTCTGCGCTGTTGCCGCGCCCGCTGAGCGCGTTCTCAGACAGCGAAGCGGTACAAGGCCTGCGGGTTGTGGACCAGAAGCTTTTCCAGAGCGGCTGCGGAAGGCGCAATGCGCGCCAATGCATCCACCAGTTCGCCGTCGTCCGGCACATGGGTGTGGTTGGGATGGGGCCAGTCCAAGCCCCACAGGCACTGGTCGGGGAAGCGCTCCACAAGGCGAGCAGCCAGCAGGACGCCCGCCGGGTAGCCTTGCCCCGCCCGGCAAGTTGCGTCGATGCGGTCAATGCCGCTGACCTTCACGTGAAAGCCAGGTTGCTCGAGCAGCCCCATCAGGGCCTGGAAGTCCGTGTGCGACTCGCCCAGGCGCGCGTCGACGCGGCCCATGTGGTCGATCACCACCGGAACCCGGCTGGCCCGCAGCGCCTGGCCCACGGTGTGGACCAGCTCGCTCTCAAAGTGCACCTGCAGGTGCAGGCCCCTAGCGGCCAGACGCTCTGTCAGTGCCACCACCTCCTGCGGCGACTCGCCACCCACCAGGTGGCGCATGAAGTTGAAGCGCACGCCCCGAAAGCCCCGGTCGGCCAGGCGCTGGAGTTCGCGGTCGGTGACATCCAGCGTTACCCGGGCGATGCCGAGATAGCGCCCACCGCCGGCTTCGATCGCGTCTTCGACCACTCCGTTGTCATAGCCGTGATTGACCGTCTGCACGATGACGCAGCGCTCAATGCCCATGCGCTGATGCAGGGCGAAGAGGCGCTCTTTCGGCGCAGGCGCTGGCGCTGGGCCACGCTTCGGTCCATTCGCCTGCGCGTAGGGAAAGCGGTCGAGCGGTCCGAGCACGTGGACATGGGTGTCGCAACTGCCCGCAGGCAGCTTCAAGGCGGGAAGGCTGGGCGTGTCCAGATAGGTCTGGACGAAATCGGGCGCGTCGGATGCAGGGCTCATGGTCTGGGGGAGGAGGGTTGGCCTCAGGCCTGGATCTGCAGGCCGATCAGGCCTTGGAGTTCGGCAAGGTCCAGGCCCTCGGCGAGGTCGACCAGTTGCAGGCCCTGGGGGGTGCAGGCCAGTGTGGCCAGATCGGTGTAGACGCGCTTGACGCAGCCGACGCCAGTCAGCGGATACGTGCAGCGCTCGACGATTTTGCTGGCGCCTTGCTTGGTGAGCAGGTCCATCATGACCCAGGTCTGGCGGGCGCCAGTGGCCAGGTCCATCGCGCCGCCGACCGCGGGGATGGCGCCGGGCTCGCCGGTGCTCCAGTTGGCGAGGTCACCCGTGGCCGAGACCTGGAAGGCCCCAAGCACACAGATGTCGATATGCCCGCCGCGCATCATCGCGAAGCTGTCGGCATGGTGGAAGAACGCGCCACCGGGCAGCAGCGAGACGGGCTGCTTGCCGGCGTTGATCAGGTCATAGTCCTCGAGCCCCGGGGCTGGCGCAGGCCCCACGCCCAGGATGCCGTTCTCGCTTTGGAGGATCACCTCCCGGCCTGCCGGGATGTGGTTGGCCACCCGTGTGGGTTGGCCGATGCCCAGGTTCACGATGGCGCCGTCATGAATGTCGGCAGCCACGCGGCGGGCCAGTTCATCGGGGCCGCGGCGGCGGTAGGCGGTCATGGGCGCACCCCTCCGGCCTGCGTGGCCTTGCGTTCAACCCGGACCACCTGCTTGACGAAGATGCCCGGTGTCACGATGTGCTCGGGGTCTAGCGCGCCGAGTTCGACAATTTCGTGCACCGAGGCGACCGTCTTGCGTGCTGCCATGGCCATCACCGGTCCGAAGTTGCGTGCCGCCTTGCGGTAGGTGAGGTTGCCCCAACGGTCGCCGCGCTCGGCCTTGATCAGCGCGAGGTCGGCGTGGATCGGGTACTCGAGCACATAGTGACGGCCATTGATCTCGCGGGTCTCCTTGCCGCGGGACAGCTCGGTCCCGTAGGCGGTGGGGCAGAAGAAGGCGCCAATGCCTGCGCCCGCCGCCCGGATCCGCTCGGCCAGATTGCCCTGGGGCACCAACTCCAGTTCCACCTCTCCGCTGCGGTACAGGCTGTCAAAGACATGGCTGTCTGCCTGCCGGGGGAAGCTGCAGATCACCTTGCGCACCCGTCCGGCACGCAGCAAGGCGGCCAGACCCGCCTCGCCATTGCCGGCGTTGTTGTTCACCAGGGTCAGGTCCCTTGCGCCTTGTTCGATCAGTCCATCGATCAACTCGTTGGGAATGCCGGCGGTGCCAAAGCCCCCCACCATGACGGTGGCGCCATCCGGGACGCCTGAAAGCGCCTCGGCGACCGAGTTCGCTATCTTGTTGATCATGCCTTTGCGAAAGGGATGGCCTGGTGCATGGTGCGGATCGGTCCCTGGAACATCAGGCGCACGCGGTCGCTCCAGGGCGACCCGCGAACCGCCAGCCACTCGGGTCGCTCGAACGCAGCCAGCTCTCGCAGGTCGTAGCAGGCGAGAAAGCGCGTCGGCGAGCCCGGGAGCGCAAAGCGCCGCGCCCGGATCGTGCCGGGGACTCGTGCGAGGCCCGGGGCATGCTCGGTGTTGTACCAGGCGGTGAACTCCTCGAGGTTCTGATCGGCCACCCCGGTCTCCACCACGAAGTGATGGCTGGCGATGGCTGTGGGTGCGGCGCCGGGCACATCGAGCAGCAGGGTGAGCGCCCGCCACTGCAGGCCCGCGACGGGGGGCGGCTCGCCGTAGGCGTAGACGCGCCAGGCACTGTCATCCAAGGCGCGCCAGGCGGCCAGCCGGCCTGCAAGACTGGCAGGGAGAACGGGGGAGGGGCCTGTGCCCTGCGCCAGCCAGAAAGAGTCGGTGTTCATAGAAGGTTCAATGCTCCACGTTGAGTGCGACAAGAAAGCGCGAGACCATGTTGTAGGCAGCGACCGTGGCCACCAGTTCCACCAGCGTCTGGGCGTCGTAATGGCGCTGCAGTTGCTGCATGAGCGCGTCGGGGACACGAACGTCCCGGGTCATGGCATCGGTCAAGGCCAGCACCTGCGCCTCGTCGGGCGAGAAGGGGCCGGGCAGAGCCAGCTCCCGCACCGCCTCGATCTTGTCGTCCGGCACGCCCGCGCGCTGCGCATGCGGCACATGGGAGTCGAACTCGAAGGGAGCCTCGTTCAGCACGGCCACGCGCAGGATGATCAGCTCCCGCAGGTCGGCGGGGACCGAGGTGCGGTTGCGGACGGCGGTGAGCATGGCCTCCCAGCCCTGCGCGATCGGCGCGCTGTTCAGGAGCACTTGATACAGCAGTGAAATGCGGCCCCGCTCCTTGAGGATGCCGGCCTCGATGTCTGCCAGCTCCGGGCGGGTGCCCGGCACGACTGGAGGGACGCGGATGTCGGGATGGGTCATTGGTCCGCCGTGATGTTGCGGCTCTTGATCAGCCGGGCCCATTTCTCCGTGTCGGACTTGACCAGCGCGGCCAGCTCCTGCGGGGAGCTCGAGCGCGGCTCTGCCCCAGCCTGAAGCAGCTTCGCGGCTGCGGCCGGATCGGCCATGGCCTGCTGGACGGCCTTGCTCAGGGCGTCGAGTACCGCGGGCGGCGTCTTGGCTGAGGCGAACAGGCCATACCAGTTGTTGGTGTCCATCGCCCGTATGCCTTGCTCCTCGAATGTCTTGACATCGGGCAGGCCGGGATGGCGCTGGGGCGCGGCAATGCCCAGAGCCTTCAGGCGTCCGCCTTTGATCTGGCCCATGACGGCGGCGACGTCGGCGAAGGTGCCGGCCACCTGGCCCCCGAGCAGGTCATTGAGTGCCGGGGCCATGCCGTTGTAGGGGACGTGGATGAAGTCAATTCCTACCGCTGACTCCATCTGCGCGAGCGCCAGGTGGGGGATGCTGCCGCGCCCGGAGGACGCGATGGGCAGGCTCTCCTTGCGGCCCTTGGCTGCGGCCAAGAATTCGGTGATGTCCCGGGCGGGGTCCTTCATCGCGGTGACGAAGACCTCGACGTTGTTGGTCACCAGGGAGACGGGCGCGAAATCGCGCTGCATGTTGTAGGGCAGCTTCTCGTAGAGCGATTGGTTGATCGCCGCGGCACCCACACTCGTGATCCAGAGCGTGGAGCCGTCCGGGTCTGCGCGCAGCACCTCCGCTGCGCCGATGGCGCCATTGGCGCCTGGCTTGTTGTCGATGACGACAGTGCGCCCCAGCGCGCGCCCCAAAGGCTCGGCGATGGTCCGCGCAGTGAAGTCCACCGGCCCGCCTGGCGCGAAGGACACGACGATGCGCAGCGGCTTGGACGCGCTTTGGGCATGCAGCGAGGTCGCCATGACAAGCGCGGCAGCGGCCGCCAGCAGATGTCTCTTTTTCATGGGGTAGTTCCTGGAAAGACGGGTTGGTGGCGGTCAGTCGCAGCGCGCGATCATGCCGCCGTCGACCACGATTTCGGTGCCTGTGACGAAGCGTGCGTCTTCGCTGGCGAGGTACAACGCGGCACCGGCGGTGTCGCGTCCGTCGCCCATGAAGCCTAGCGGAATGCGGGACTGGCGCTGTGCCAGCAGGCCTTCGACGTCGCCGCCGGTGCGTTGCTTGGCAAGCCGGACTTCGACCATCGGTGTGTGAAGTTGCCCCGGCACCACCGTGTTGACCCGGATGCCATCGGGCGCGTGCTGGACAGCCACCACACGCGAGAACTGGATCACGCCTGCCTTCGTGGCGGCGTAGGCCACCTGGGCACTGCCCGTCCAGCGCATTCCCGAGGTGGAGGAGACGTTGACGATGGCACCCGAGCGCTTGGCGATCATGGTGGGCAAGGCGTACTTGCAGGTGAGGAAGATGCTCTTGAGGTTGAAGTCGATCTGGCTGTCCCAGACCTCCTCGCTCATTTCCACCGGGCCGCCCTTGGCCGAGCCGCCCACGTTGTTGATCAGGATGTCGAGGGTGCCGAATCGCTCGAGGCAGGTGGCGACCATGGCCTCGACGCTGGCCGCCTGGGTGACGTCGCAGGTGCAGGTGACGATGGAGCTTGCGGCGTCGCCTGCGCGCGCCAGTGTCTCGGCCAGACGTTCGGGCTCCAGGTCGACGGCCAGGACCTTGGCCCCTTCTTGCGCAAGGCGAACCGCCATCGCGCGTCCATTGCCCCAGCCCTCGCCCACGCAGCCTGCGCCGGTGACGATCGCCACCTTGTTTTCAAAACGTCTCATTGCCTGCCTTCTCTGTCCATCATTCAAGTGGATGGGAGTCTCGGTCATCCACCCCTGACTATCCAATCGGTATCTTCCATACCCGCCATTGGGATTTCGTAGGGTCGAGAGGCAGTTTGACCGCTGGAGCGCGGTGCCCTAAAGCGCCCAGGTCCTGGGCGGATTGGGCGCCAATTCCCACAGCGCTGGCCGCCAGGCGTTGCGCACCGCCTTGAGCAGGTCCATCGCCGGCTCCACCACCGGCGCCAGCACCCGCAGCACCACCACCCGCGGATGTGGACTGGTGGCCCCGGCCTGGGCGCGCAAGGGGTGGGTCTCGATCTGCTCGCGCGCGAGAGTCAGCGCGGCTTCCCGCGTTTCGCGCGGCAGGTCTGTGCCTGCCAGCAGATACAGCGTGGCCATGCAGCGATGACCGGCCAGGCCCAGCGGGCCGTCCATCAGGCGGGCATCGGAGGCGGCGATGCGTCCGCGCTCGAGCCACACGCCTTCGAGTTCCAGATGCTGCTGCAACTGGCCTGCGACGAAAGGCTGATTGGCGGCGGGCAGGCCCAGGGCGGTGACGTCCCAGCCGATCACCTGTGACCCGGGGGCCAGTTGCAGTTGCAGCCGGTTCTCAGCCTGGCAGCCGCTGTAGCACAGGGCTTCCATGGGCAACCACTCAAGCCTTGCGTTCTCGGCCAGCACCAGGCGCGCGTCCTGCACTGCGCGGTCGCCCTCGCTGCGATAAAAGCGGGTCGCGCCGGGCGTGGTCACCAGGCCGTGGGCACCTGCATCGACCTGCACCGAAATGTCCAAGCGGTCCCCCGCCACCAGGCCCGAGGGGGGATGCACCACCACGTTGTGGCAGATGCCCGGCCCTTCCGGGTGCAGGCTCTGCAGGATGCGCAGCGGCCCCTCGTGTTGGAACCGGGCATTTGTCCGCCCCGCCTGGCGCTCATAGTGCAGCGCCAGGCGCGCGTGCCAGGCCATTCGTGGACCGCCTTCGCTCAGTGGTTTTGCGAACCGCGGTGAGCCCAGGCCGTGGTGTGCTTCTCGATGTAGGAGAAGAGCTCGTACATCACCATAGCCATCGCGCCCACCACCACCAGACCGGCAAATGCCAGGCCCATCTGCATGGCCGAGCCGGCGGAGATCAGCAGGTAGCCGATGCCCTCGTTGGAGGCTGTCATCTCCGACACGGTGGTGCCGACGAAGGCCAGGGTGATCGCCACCTTGAGCGAGCCGTAGAAGTAGGGCATGGAGCGCGGGAGGCCGACCTTGATCAGGACGTCCCACCGCTTGGCACCCAGCACCCTGAGCACATCTTCCAGTTCGGGCTCCAGTGTGGCCAGGCCCGTAGCGATATTGACCATGATGGGAAAGAAGCAGATCAGAAAGGCGGTAAGGATGGCCGGCCCGACGCCAATGCCGAACCAGACCACCAGAATCGGCACGAAGGCCGCCTTGGGTAGGGCGTTAAAGCCCGTCATCAGCGGGTAGACCGCGGTGTAGGCGAGGCGCGAGCTGCCGATCAGGAAGCCCAGAAGCACGCCCACCACGATGGCGATGCCAAAGCCAGCCAGCGTCACCCACAGGGTCCGCCACGCATGGCCCGCGATCACGCCGCGGAACTCGACCATCTGTGACCAGATGCGCGCCGGGCTGGGAAAGACGAACTCCGATACGTTGAAGGCGCTGCACAGGCCCTGCCAGATCAGCAGGGTGATGACCAGCAGGATCCAGGGGGACCAGCGTTCGACCATTTTTGGTTTGCTCATAGGACCCCCACGCTTGTCATTTCATGTACATCGCTGCCCCCCGAGGGGGTGCGAGCTTGCTTGAGGCGGCTCGGCGCTACGCTCATAGGACCCCCACGCTCGGCACTTCGTGTTCTTCGCTGCCCCCCGAGGGGGCGCGAGCTTGCTTGAGGCGGCTCGGCGCTACGCTCATTTCGCCACCTCCACGCCCGTCTTGCGGATGGCGCCGATGTGTCCGCGCAACTCGTGGACGATGTCGGTGAACTTGGGCGTGTAGGTGATCTCGAGGTCGCGCGGGCGCGGCAGGTCGATCTCGCGGCGGACCACGAAGCGACCGGGGCTCTTGCTCATGACGTACACGGTGTCCGCCAGGAAGACCGACTCACGCAGGTCGTGCGTCACCAGGATCACGTTGAACTTTTGCTCGGTCCACAGGTCACGCAGGATGCACCACAGCTCCTCACGCGTGAAGGCGTCCAGCGCCCCGAAAGGCTCGTCAAGCAGCAGCATCTGCGGCTCATGAATCAGTGCGCGGCAGATGCTCGCACGCTGTTGCATGCCGCCGGAGAGCTGCCAGGGGAACTGGTCCTCGTAGCCGCCCAGGCCCACCTTGCGCAGCAAGGCGCGAGCGCGCTCTTCGTACTCGGCGCGCTTTTGCTTGTAGTTGGAGCGGTAGGGCTCCACGATTTCCAGCGGCAGCAGCACGTTGTCCACCGTGGTGCGCCAGGGCAGCAACGAGGGCGCCTGGAAGGCCATGCCCGAGATTTTCAGCGGGCCCGTCACAGGCGCACCAGCGATGTTCACCGTGCCCTTGGAGGGCATGCGAAGGCCGGTGGCCAGCTTCATGAAGGTCGACTTGCCGCAGCCCGAGGGCCCCACGATGGCGATGAACTCACCCTGGCGCACCTGCAGGTCGATGGCCTCGACCGCATAGTGCCCCTGGGCGAGCAATTCGTCGTTATAGGCGAGCCAGACGTCCTTGAAGTCGACGAAGTTCGCGGAACTCATTACTTCTTGGGAGCGGTCAGAATATTCAACTCGGCCTTCGTCGGCAGGAAGCCTCCGTTCCAGACGGCGTCGGCGTTGACACGGGTCTTGGTGGCAAAGGCATCGGAGACCTGAGACGCCATCAGCGACAGGCGGCCCTGGTTCAGGGCGCCAAACCCTTCGGCACGGGCGTCAGCGCTGTTGATGACCGTGTCGATGGCCAGTTGCAGACGACGGGTTTCAAGTTCAACGTTGATGATGCCGTCACGCTGCTTGACGAACTCGATCGCGGCAGCCGGGTTGGCCATCACGTCCTTGGCACCCTTGGTGAATGCCGACAGGAAAGCCTTCACCGCAGCCGGGTTCTCCCTGAGGATCTTGGGCGTGGCGATGATCACGTTGCCGTAGAGCTTCACGCCAAAGTCGGAGTAGGGGAGGATGGCCACGTCCTCGGCCTTCACGCCGCGTGCTTCCAGGTTGAGGAGCGAGGTGAAGGTGAAGCCGGTGATGGCATCGACATCACCGCGTGCCAGCATGGTCTCGCGCAGCGGCGGGTCCATCGAGATCCAGTTGACAGCGCCAACACTATTGGCCTTCTGGAAGATAGGGAAGGCGCGGCGACCGGCGTCGAACACCGGTGCGCCCAGCTTCTTGCCCGCCAGGTCCGCTGGGGTCTTGATGCCGGTCTTTTTGATCGACATCACCGAGGCCGGGGTGTTGTTGTAGACCACCATGATGGCGACCGGCTTGTTGGGTGCGTCAGGGTTGTTGGCGTGGAACTCCATCAAGGCTGCCAAATCGGCAAACCCCAGGTCGTAGGTGCCGGAGGCCACACGGGTGACCGCGCCGCCCGAGCCGTTGCCGGAGTCCACCGTCACGTCGAGCTTGGCATCCTTAAAGTAGCCCTTGGCCACCGGGAGCAGGAAGAAGGCTGCCGGGCCTTCAAAGCGCCAGTCAAGTTGGAACTTGATCGGAGTCAGGGCTTGGGCAGAAGCGCCCATGGCGGAGGCAGCCAGCGCCAGGGCGGCGGTGGCACGAAGGAAGAAGCGCTTGTTCATGGTGGACTCCTAAAGGCTTGGATGTGATAACGCGGGGAAGATAGCAAGAAAGATGCCGAAAACCCATCCGTGGAACCCCGAGCCAGGGATAGAGGGCCCACGTCCCACAGCCGGGCGAGGCCGCCGCGCACGGCCCACCTCATCGCAGGACTACGAGGTATGGCTTGGATTTTTTCGATAGTGGTCGCTCGCCTTGCCCCTGTGGGGCGAGGTCTGATGCCGGTGGTTCCTGGGCGGTCCGGGCGCCCGGCGCAAGCGGCCCTTCGCGGCCAAGGAGCATCAAAATGAACTTCCTGATCTGGCTCATCGTGGGTGGCATCGTTGGCTGGCTGGCCAGCCTCATCATGCGCACCGACGCGCAGCAGGGCATCTTGCTCAATGTGGCGGTGGGCATCGTCGGTGCCGTTGTCGGCGGCTGGGTGGTCTCGCCCCTGGTGGGCGTGGGCACCATCAACGAAAGCCTCAGCATTGGCTCGGTTCTGGTGTCCCTGGCCGGCGCGGTGCTCTTGCTGGCGGTCGTCAACCTGTTTCGTCGCGGTCGCATGCGCTGAACGACGAGACGCGGGCGCTTCGGCGCCGGCGGCCCGTCTGCGGTAATTTGCCATCTGCAGATATCCGGCCATTTCAGTCCCCTGCCTGCGGCTTGAGGATGGCAGCCAAGTCTGGCGCGCGCGGATCGAGGCGCAGATTGAGCTCGACGCTGGCCAGGTGCTGCTCCGTCAGCCGGGCAGCCGCCCGGGCGTCGTGCCGTTCGAGCGCGGCGACGATTTCTTCATGCTCGGCCTGGGAGTGCTCGGCCGAGTGGGACGACTGGTACATCAGCGCGATCAGCTGTGAGCGCGAGAGCAGGTCCGCGACCAGTTCGGCCAGCACTTCGTTGCCCTGCATGCGGGCCAGCACCACATGGAAGTCGGCCAGCAGGCGGGTGCGACCGGACACGTCCGAGCGCGCCACCGCGGCTCGCTCCTCTTGCAGGTGCGCGCGCAGCTGGGCCAACTGGACGTCGGTGATGCGGCTGGCCAGCTGCCGCACCAGGCTGCCCTCGACCATGCGCCTCACCTCAAACACTTGCCGCGCCTCTTCCACGCTGGGCGTCGCCACAAAGGCGCCGCGCGCGGGCTCCAGTGTGACCAGACGGTCCCGACTGAGCTGATTGAGGGCCTGCCGCACCACGGTGCGCGAAACCGAGAACACGTCCGCGATCTGCTGCTCCACCAATTTGGTGCCTGGCGCCAGCCTGCGCTCCACAATGGCCATCGTGATCGAAGTGACGATGCGGGCCGTGCTGCTGCCCTGCCCGCCGGCGGCGCGCGGGGCAGCGCCTGCAGAGACGGGGCGGGTGGAAGGGGCGGCGCGGGAGCTCATGGCGGGGTCGTGCTTGCGCGAAGTGTATACAAAATCTCAGGGCTCGATTACCTGGGCGTATCTCTGCCCCAGCGTCGACGGCCCCCTGTGAGATGCTCACTTCAGCGCATTCAGCTCTGTATACGATCACTCTGGGTGTGGACGCGCCCCACGTCGGTGCGCGTGCGCGACGGCCAACTTGCTCTCTTTGACGGGTTTGCCTGGTGATCAGGATCCCGCGGCGGATTTCGAGCACCGAGGGCGCCCCGCCTCACTGCAGCAAATCCCGCAGCGTCCGGGCAATGACCTTGGTCGCCCGGCGCAGGTCTTCCAGGTCCAGGCGCTCGTCGGCCCGTTTGGCGTGCGACTCCAGCACGGAGCGCGGCCCGGCGCCATAGATCACGCCCGGGATGCCGGCCTCGCCGTACAGGCGCACGTCGGTGTACAGGGGGGTGCCCATGGCGGGGATCGGCTGGCCAAACAGGGCCTGGCCGTGCTTCTGGATGGCGTCCACCAGCGGCTGGTTGCCCGCCAGGGGCTTGAGTGACCGTGCCAGTAGGATGCGGCGAATGTCCACCGTGATACCGGGGAAGGAGGCGGCCGCCTCCGCGATCACGCGGCGGATGTCCGCGTCCACTGCCACCGGGTCTTCTTCGGGGATCATCCGGCGATCGAGCTTGATCGCGACCTTGCCGGGCACCACGTTGGTGTTGGTGCCGCCCTCGATGCGGCCGACGTTGAGGTAGGGGTGCTCGATCCCGGCTACCTTCGAGGTGACCTGCTTGTACTTCAGGTTCTGTGCGTACAGGGCATTGAGGATGGTCACCGCGCCTTGCAGCGCGTCGATGCCGGTGTCGGGAATAGCGGCGTGGGCCATCTTGCCGTGCACCGTCACTTCCATTTGCAGGCAGCCGTTGTGGGCTGTCACCACCTCGTAGCTAAAGCCAGCGGCGATCATCAGGTCAGGTTTGGTGAGGCCGTTTTTCAGCAGCCAGCCCGGGCCCATCTCACCACCAAACTCTTCGTCGTAGGTGAAGTGCATTTCGACATTGCCTTTGAGCGGCGCGCCCGCGGCCTGCAGGGCCTCGAGCGCGCGTACCGCAAAGGTGAAGCTGGCGAAGTCGCCCTTGCTCACCGCTGTGGCGCGCCCGTAGATCTTGCCGTCCACGATCTCGCCGCCATAGGGGTCGTGGGTCCAGCCCTCGCCAGGCGGCACCACGTCGCCGTGGGCGTTGAGGGCGATGGTGCGACCGCCTGCTGCATAGGCGCGGCGCACGATCAGGTTGGTGATGGACTGCAGGCCGGCGGCCTTCACCTCGGCCTCGGGCACGGCGTGCTTTTCAGCCTGCAGGCCAAAGCCGGCGAGCAGTTCGGCGGTGCGCTCGGCGTGCGGCGCGTTGTTGCCCGGCGGCGTGTCGGTCGGCACCTGCACCAGCGCCTGCAGGAAGCGCACCTCTTCGTCGAAATGCTGGTCGATCCAGGCGTCGAGCTGGTCGTAGTCGGTCATTCTTCTTGTGCCTTGTGTGATCGGGTGATCGGGTGATCGGGTAATCAGGTGATCGGATATGGGCGATGGGCGTTGGGCGTTGGGCGTCCTGCGCCTCAAGCCATGTCCGTCGCCAGTTGGTCGAGCAGCCCTTGGAAGGCGTCTACCGCCAGTTGCATGTCGTCGCTGGTACTGCTCTCGAGCGGGTTGTGGCTGATGCCTGCGTTTTGCCCGCGTACGAAGAGCATGGCCTGGGGCATCAGCTCGTGCAGCTTCATCGCGTCGTGACCGGCGCCGGAGGGCAGCCGGTGCAGGGGCACACCCAGCGCGTCGACCGCGCGCTCCCAGCGTGCCTGCCACGCGGGGTGGCTGGGGGCGGCAGCGGCGCGCACGGTTTCCTCGAGGGAGTACCGCACACCCCGGCGTTCGCAAATCGCCTGCAGCTCGGCCAGTACATCGGCCACCAGCGCATCACGCTGGACGTCGGTGGGCGCACGCAGGTCCAGGGTGAACTGGCAGCGGCCCGGCACCACATTGGTCGAGCCATGGGGTACCTGCAAATAGCCCACGGTGCCCACCGAGTCGCCGTCTTGGGCGGCGCGCTGCTCGACGAAGAGCAGCAACTCGGCCACCGCGGCGGCGGCGTCGCGGCGGCGGTCCATCGGGGTGGTGCCAGCGTGGCTGGCCATGCCCTGCACCTCGCCGAGATAGCGCACGCTGCCGTTGATCGAGGTGACGATGCCCAGGGGCAGGTTCAGCTCATTGAGCACCGGGCCTTGTTCAATATGCACTTCGATAAAGCCGAGGTACTGGGTGGGGTCACGGCGAAGCTTCGCAATGTCTTCGATATGCAGGCCAGCCTGCTGCATGGCCTCGCGCATGGTCACGCCATAGGCGTCTTTCTGCTCCAGCCACGCCAAGTCGAACTGGCCCACCAGCGCGCCCGAGGCGAGGAAGGTGGCCTTGTAACGCTGGCCTTCTTCCTCGGCAAAGGCGACGAGCTCCAGGTCATAGGGCAGGCGCCGGCCTTGTGCAGCGAGTTCGGCCACGCAGGCGATGGGCACATAGATACCCAGGCGACCGTCGTACTTGCCGCCGTTGCGCACCGTGTCGTAGTGGCTGCCCGTCATCAAGGTCTTGGCGCCGGTCATGGCGCTGGTTTTCGCGGCGCGGTAGCGGCCCACCACATTGCCCACCGCGTCGATGTGCACCTCGTCGAAGCCTGCGTCAAGCATGTCCTGAGACAGTTGCTGGGCGCAGGCGCGGTGCGCCTCGGTGAGGTAGGTGACGGTGAGCTGGCCCTTCTCGGCAAAGCCCGGGTCGCTGTGCTGGGCGAGCTTTTCTTGCCAGTCCCACACGCGGTGGCCGAGCGTGGGCTCCACGCCGAACTTGTCGTTCAAACGAATCTCGGCAATGCGGTGGATGTTGCGCAAGCACTCCTCGCGCTCGTAGGCCACCGGGTGGGCCAGACGCCGCTCGAAGGTGGCGATGATCTCGGCGCGCGGCAGGCCCATGCCGCGAGGCCCGCGCACCGCGAGGATGAAGGGAAAGCCGAACTTGGCGTTGTAGTCGGCGTTGAGTTGCTGCAGCTGCGCGAACTCCGCCGGGCTGCAGTCGGTGAGGCCGGCCTTGCTCTGTTCGTTCGTGGATTCGGCGGTGAGGCTTTTGCTCACCATGGCCTTTCCGGCAAGTTCCGGGTGGGCGCGGATCAGGGCCAGTTGCTTGTCCAGGCCGCCTTCGCTGACCGCCTGGGCGCAGGCGTGTTTGAGGTGGGCCAGGGACCGGAGGGGGCGCTGCGCCATCGCCGCCTCGACCACCCAGGGCGAATGCTCGTAAAGCCCGTCCAGCAGCGCGGCGGCCTCGGCCGGCGTGGCAGCGTTGAGTTGATCGAGGGTGAGGGGCATGGTGTCAGGCCTTGTACGGATGCACCTGTTTCCAGTGCCGCGCGATGTCCAGGCGCTGGCACACCCAGACGCGGTCGTGCTTTTCGATGTGGTCCAAAAACTTCTGCAGCGCCACGATGCGGCCCGGGCGCCCGAGCAGCCGGCAGTGCATCCCGATGGACATCATCTTGGGCGCCTCGTCGCCTTCGGCGTAAAGGGCGTCGAAGCTGTCCTTCATGTACTGGAAGAAGGGGTCGGCGTGCGAGTAGCCCTGGGGCAGGGCGAAGCGCATGTCGTTGCAGTCAAGCGTGTAGGGCACTATCAATTGGCCAGCGTCGCTGCCATCGGTCTTTTTGACCTTCATCCAGAAGGGCAGGTCGTCGCCGTAGTAGTCGCTGTCGTACTCGAAGCCGCCGTAATCGGCCACCAGGCGATGCGTGTTGGGGCTGTCGCGGCCGGTGTACCAGCCCAGGGGCCGGTGGCCAGTGAGCTTTTTGAGGATCTCCATGGCCTCTGCCATGTGCGCGCGCTCCACCGCCTCGTCCACATGCTGGTAGTGGATCCACTTGAGGCCGTGGCAGGCGATCTCGTGGCCCAACTCCAGAAAGGCGGCGGTCACGTCGGGCGAGCGTTGCAGCGCGGTGCTCACGCCAAAGACGGTGAGCGGCAACTTGCGCTTCTCAAACTCGCGCAGGATGCGCCAGACGCCGGCGCGCGAGCCGTACTCGTAGATGCCGTCCATGCTCATATGCCGGTCGGGAAAGCTCGCCGGGTTGAACATTTCGGAGAGAAACTGTTCGCTGCCCGGGTCACCATGCAGGACGTTGTTCTCGCCGCCCTCCTCGTAATTGAGGACAAACTGGACGGCGATGCGGGCCCGGCCTGGCCACTGGGCGTGGGGCGGGTTGCGGCCGTAGCCGGCCAGGTCACGAGGGTAGGGGGCGGTGCTGTCGTAAATCATGATCGGGTCGGGGCTGGCACGTGGGTTGCGGCCAAGAATCAAGGAGGCTCCCCTCCTTTAGCAGCTTCCGGGCCATCATAAAGGAGACCTTCAAAGTGTATACACTTCTGTCCACCGCACTCGGAGAAACACCATGGGCCTGAGCACCCACGTCCTGGACACTATGCATGGCACGCCGGCCGCAGGCATGGGCGTGACCCTGTACCGCATGGGCCCGAGCGGCCCGGAACTCGTCAAGCACCTGGTGCTCAATGCCGACGGCCGCAACCCCGACGGCCCCTTGTACGACAACGCCACCTTGCGCGCTGGCCGCTACCGCCTCGTGTTCGAGGTGGCAGCCTATTTCCGCGCCCGGGGTGTGCAGCTGCCAGAGCCGCCTTTCCTGGAAGAGGTTCCGCTGGACTTCGGTGTGGCCGACGAGAAAGCCCACTACCATGTGCCGCTTTTGTGCAGCCCCTGGAGCTATTCGACGTACCGGGGGTCTTGAGCAGTTCGGGTACCGCCGGAGTCCTCTTACCGGGCGAGGAGGGGTGCCATATACTGTTGCCATATACGCATCTGCGGAGGGCAGCATGGTCATTTCTTCGGTGTTCACCAACAACCGCTCTCAGGCGGTTCGACTTCCCGCTGAGCTGCGTCTGCCCGATGGCGTCAAGCGCGTTCAGGTGCGCGCCGTCGGCCCTGACCGGGTGATCGCGCCGCTCAACCAGGTGTGGGACAGTTTCTTCCAGCAAACGTCAAAGGTCAGCGATGACTTCTTGGCGGAGCGTGCCGGGCAGGAGCAGTCTGACCGGGAGCCGCTCTAATGATCCGGTATCTGCTGGATACCAACATCGTCATCTACGTGATCAAGCGTCGGCCGCCGGAGGTTCTCGACACTTTCAACCGTCACGCCGCCCACATGGCGATGTCCGCCGTTACGCTGGCCGAACTGATGCATGGGGCGGAGAAGAGCGTCCGCACCGAGGAAAACCTCCTCGTCGTAGAAGATTTCGCCAGCCGGCTGGAAGTCTTGCCCTATGGCGCTCGCGCTGCGCAGCACTACGGACAGATCCGGGCCCGCCTAGAGCAATCGGGCCAGCCAATCGGCGTGAATGACCTGCATATCGCCGCCCACGCGCGCAGTGAGGGCCTCACCCTGGTGACCAACAACCTAGGCGAATTCAGCCGTGTGCCTGGTTTGCTGGTCGAGAACTGGGTGGTCGCCCCGTCACCTCCCAGCAGCACGGTGGCAAAGCGAGCTCGTAAGCGCTGACTCATAGGACCAAGCCCGCGTTTGCCACCCAGGTCAGCTCACCTCAAGCCGCCCCAGTTCAGTACTGCCCCTCACTGAGGGTGTCGAGTTGGAAGCGGCCGCTTTTGTCCCATAGCCAGACATCGGTATAGACCACCCCACCCATCCGGGTCGGCGCCGGATAAGGTGCGGCGGCGCGGACGGTGCGCTCGATCTCGGCGATGACTTCGGGCGCATGCCGGGGGGCGCGTTGCCAGCTCAAGGCCTGCACCTCGCCGCGGCCGTCCACTTCGACATCAAGCACGCCAATCGCGTAGAGCAGCGGCGGCAGCTTGCCTGCATAAATCCGGTGCTGGTTGCTGGCGTAAAGGTGCCGGGCCGCGTCTTTCCGGTAAGCCCTCGGCTCGGCGGCCTGGGAGGGGCTTGGCCGGACGATCTCGATCGGGGGGGGCAAGGAGGGCCGGAAGGGGGACGGGAAGGCGAGCGCATTGCCGGGTGCCACAGGGGACGCGATAGGGGGTGCGGCAGGGAGCGCGATGGCGGCTTCGGCAGGAGACTCTGTTTCGGGTTCGTCCGGGGCCTCTGCAAGGGGGGCTTTGGGGGGCTCTGTGGGGGGCTCTGTGGGGGGCTCTGTGGGGGGCGCGATCGTGGACGCGCTGGGGGGGACGATAGGCGGTGTGATGACGGGTGCGGTGGCGGGCGCGATAGGCGGCGCGACAGGCGGCGCGATGGGTGCGATGGGCGTTTCAGGCGCTGCAGGTGCTGCCTGAGCCGGCGGCACCGAGGGGGGCTGCGTGGTGGGCGCAGGCCTCGCCGCCCGCTCCGGTGCCGGTGCCGGTGCCGGAACCGTCTCGATGGGAGGCGCAGCCCCAGGGCTGGGCGCAGGGCTGGGCACGGGGGCTCGCAGGCTGGAGCAACCGGCGAGCAGGGCGCTTGCGGCCAGTGCCAAGCCAGCCAATACGCGGCTTCGGCGCTGTCCGGAGTAGGAAAGGGCAAGTGCAGACATCAGGACTCCAGGGGCGTGGCGGTCTGGCTCGGGCCGGCTTGGCAGCGGGTGGGGGGCCGACGGCGGGCGGACCGGGTTGCGGGTCAGAGCATACTTGGGCTCCCGTCCCGAACCTCTCCATGATTGCCCTGATCGACGCAATTACCGCACTCGCGCGTGGTTTGGCCTACGCTCCAGCCGTGTTGGTGCGCGTGCAAGCCACCGAGGGCTCGGTGCCACGCGAGGCCGGGGCCTGGATGGCGGTGTTCGCAGACCAGGTGGTGGGCACCATCGGCGGCGGCCACCTGGAGTTCGATGCCATCGCGCACGCCCGATCGCGCTGGCTGGCCGCCCCGGGCAGTTGGGCGCGGGAAAAGGCTGCCTTGTCGGCGCCCGCCGAAACCATCCCCGCCGACCCTGCCCCTTTTGAAACCCGCCGCTATCCCCTGGGCCCGACCCTGGGCCAATGCTGTGGCGGCGTGGTGCACCTCAGCTTCGAGGTTCTGGGCCCGCAGGACATTCCCGGCCTGCAGGCCCGGCTCACGCCCGCGCGCTGGCCATTGGCGCTGTTTGGTGGCGGTCATGTGGGCTGCGCTCTGGTGCGGGTGCTGACCACTCTGCCCTGCGCGCTCACCTGGGTCGACAGCCGCGAGGGCGTCTTCCCGGACGACCTGCCCGCTGGCGTGCGCTGCGAGCAGTCGGAGCCGGTGCAGGCAGCGGTCGACGATCTGGCTCCAGGCAGCGCAATACTGATCATGAGCTTCAGCCACGCCGAGGACCTGGACATCGTCGCCGCCTGCCTGCGCCGCCAGCGGGCGCGCTCAGACCTGGACTTCATTGGCCTCATTGGCAGCCGCACCAAATGGGCGACCTTTCGGCACCGATTGAGTGCCCGGGGCTTTACCGAAGCCGAGCTCGCGGGCGTGACCTGCCCGATCGGCCTGCCCGGGCTGCGTGGCAAGGAGCCCGAGGTGATTGCGGTCAGCGTGGCGGCGCAACTCCTGATGCGCCGCTCGGCCCCACCGCCGGCGTGATTTTGTGATGTCACCCGGGCCCGGCTCCCCTTAAACTCAGCCACATAAGTTCGGGTCGCAGCGGCGCCCGGTCTGTCCGGCTCGTCCGGCAGGCCTTTTGGTTCGCGGCCCTTTTTCTTCTGCTCAGAGCGCCCGCGGTGGTGAGCAGTCCTGAAGGCAACCTGCGTCCATGGAAAGCTACCTTCTCGACTGGGCCAACCTGCTGTTGCGGTGGCTGCATGTCATCACCGCCGTCGCCTGGGTCGGCTCCTCGTTTTACTTCGTCTTTCTCGACTCTTCCCTCACCGCGCCGGAGGACGAAGACCTCAAGCGCCAGGGCGTCTCCGGCGAGTTGTGGGCGGTGCACGGCGGGGGCTTCTACCACCCGGTGAAGTTTGCTGGCGCGCCGCCCAAGCTGCCTGGCCACCTGCACTGGTTCTACTGGGAGAGCTACACCACCTGGATGTCGGGCTTCGCGCTGCTGACCGTGTCCTACCTGTGGAACGCGCGCGCCTACCTGATCGACCCGGCCCGCATGGACTGGTCGCCTGCCGCGGCGGTGTCGGTGACGCTGGGCTTTCTGGTGGTGTTTTGGATCCTGTATGACCTGATCTGCCGCATCGTCGGCCAGCGCAAGAACGGTGATGCGATCGTGGGTGCGCTGGTTGCGGTGCTGGTGGTGGCAGCTTCCTGGCTGGCCTGCCAGTGGTTCGCTGGCCGCGCCGCCTTCCTGATCGTGGGCGCGATGATCGCCACCACCATGAGCGCCAACGTGGCGATGTGGATCATTCCCGGCCAGCGCAAGATGGTGGCGTCGATCAAGGCGGGCCAGCCGATCGACCCGATCCACGGCAAGATCGGTAAGCAGCGTAGCGTGCACAACACCTACTTCACCCTGCCGGTGCTGTTTGCGATGCTGTCCAACCACTACAGCTTCACCTGGAGCCACCCGCACAACTGGTTGGTGCTGGTGGGCATGATGTTCGCCGGCGCCGCCATTCGCCAGTTCTTCGTGCTGCGCCACGGCTGGAAGCTGGGCCGCAACAAGCACCCGGCGCCCCATGCGGCGGTGGGGGTGGTGGTCATTCTGGCCTTGCTCGCCTGGATGGCACCTTCGCCCTCGAAAGCCCCCGCCGCGCCGGCTTTAGCAGCCCCGGCTGCCGCGCCCACGATTGCCGAGGTGCGCGCCATCGTCGACCAGCGCTGCCTGCAATGCCACGGCGCGCAGGTGCAAATGAAGAACGTGCGGCTCGACTCCGACGATTCCCTGCGCCAGCACGCGCAGGCGGTCTACCAGCAGGTGGTGGTGACCCGACTCATGCCGATGAACAACAGCACTGGCCTGACCGAGGACGAGCGCGCCCGCATCGGCGCCTGGTTCAGCGCTGGGGCGCGTTGACGGGTCGGGGCGCTGGGTCAGCGATCGCGGCCGGGGTTCTGGACGCCCTCGAGCTGCCCGCGTTCCAGGCCTGTATCCGTTGGCCCAATCGCGATCGTGCCTAGGTTTTCGCCGGTGCTGGTACGGTCGTCCGTGCTTGTGTCGAGTGGTTGGGCCGTGTCCAGAAATTCGATGAGCGCCGCGGTATCCGCCCTGACCGAGGCAGCCTGCGCCGCTGCGTCGGTGGCGATGGTCCCGGTCTCTTCACCTGTGTCTTCGTCTTCTCCCAGCTCGCGTGTCTTTTTCCAATCCGTTCCCTGGGCCGATGTGGTCGAAGAGCTCGTGCTGGACGGCACGTAGGGCTCGTGCTTGATATAGAAGCGGCGCATCAGCACCACCGCTTCCATCTGGGCCACCAGATCGGTGTTTTTCTTGCCGCTCAGGCCCGGTAAGGCCATTTCCATGCGCAGCAGCCAGTGCTTGCCCTCGGACTGCCCGTGGCTCATCACCTTGAGAAGGTTGTTGAAATTCTCGGACTTGTCTGGCACGGCTTCGGCGTACTGCTTGATGAGGTCCATGCCCTTCCAGGCCATGCCCAGGCCCAGGCCCTCGGCGACGGTGCTGTTCTGCTTCTGGTTGCTCTGCTGTCGTATGGCATCCAGTTCCCGCTCTGCTTTTGGCTTTGTGCTCCCCTCTTCTGATTGGGGAAAGGCGACGCCATCCTGCGCTTTATTGAGCAAATGGAGCGCGACCTCGGCGCTGACCTGAGGGTCCCAGACCGCCACCATCCCGGCCACCACCATGCGCAGCAGGTCGGGCTGGAGGCAGTGCTCGTTTGTCGGGTCTCCGGCCTGCGCGCACAGGGTCTCGAGCAGGGCGATGGCTTGCTTGGGGGTGATGTGCTGGGAGCCGTTGCGCAGGGCCAGTTCGATGCCGGCCTGCATGTAGGGCCGCATGTCCTTACCCAGGGTCTCAATCCTGCCTTCCTTGGCATGCAGGTGCTTGAGGGCGACGTCGACCTTGCCCTTGAAGTCGCTGGCGCCCCAGAAGGCATGGTGCTTGAGGCTGAAGTTCATGCGGAACTCATGCGGCGTCTCATGCTTGTGGTTGGAGGCGAGGGCGTTGTTGTGCGTTTCATGCCAGGCGCCGATTTCGGTGGCCTTGCCGAGTTTTCGGGTCGTGTGGCGCGTCGTCGCGCTTGCGACTGTGGCCTCCAGCTGCTTCTGGCTGAGGACCGCCTGCCTGCCCTGGGCAACGCCCGCCCGCAGCGCCGTGATTTGGCCCGGGCGTTGGCCGAACGGGGCGCCCCGCGACACGATCTTCATGCAATCCTTGAGGAGGCGGTCGTGTTGCACTTTTGCCTCCGCGATGGCCTCTCTCTCCTTGTGTGCTGGCAGATTCCTGGACTGGATAGCCTGGATATGCCTCTCGAGTTCTTCGCCGAGCGACTTGCCCAGCGCCATCGCCGCTTCGCGGCGCTGGGCGCGATCTGGCGCAGCGACTCCCTCTTCGGTGGGGGAATTGACCGCTCTTGCGGCTGCCCAAGTGGACCTCAGGTGAGCGAATTGATCCGGCTCGCCGTCATTTCGCTGCATGCCGGCCTGGCCCTCCATGGCTTCGAGGTCCCCAGCCGCTTGGCCCCCGCCCATTAGCAATTCGGGCGAGCGGTCCCTCAAGGCGAGGTCACTCCCGGGCTTGCTTGGGGCCGCGCGGAGCTCAGCTCTCACGCTGGCGCCCTGGGAGATTTCTACCTGCCCGGGCACCTGGCTGACCGGACGGTTGCCCAGTTTGCCAATCTGCTGCTGCCCAGACACCTGGCCCTGGCCTGCTACGTGCTGCGCAACGGGTGAATGCTTACCTGAAACGACGGACATGGGAACTCCAAGGTTCTCGCGAGGATGGCGGGTGAGTGATCCCCGCCTACCTTCGGTTCCCCCCAGCTTGGGCCAGCGCGCCGGCGCTTGGGCCCTGTCAGGCTGACAGGCCGCCCACCGCTCGCAGCACCCGCTCTGGCGTGGCCGGTGCATCCAGCGCGACCGGCTGCCCCGGCCGGCCCGCAGCCACCGCATCGCGCAGGGCCTCGAAGACCGAGAGCGCCAGCATGAAGGGTGGCTCGCCCACCGCCTTGCTGCCGGCCACGTTGTCTTCACGGTTGGGCTCTGGCCACAGGTCGATCCGCAGCCGGGCTGGCAGGTCGCCGGTGGCTGGAATCTTGTAGGTGCTCGGCGCATGCGTGGCCAGTTTGCCGTCGGCGTTCCAGACCAGCTCTTCGGTAGTGAGCCAGCCCATCCCCTGGATGAAGCCGCCCTCAATCTGGCCGATGTCCAGCGCCGGGTTGATGCTGGTGCCCACGTCGTGCAGGATGTCGACCGCCAGCACCCGGCTCTCTCCGGTGAGGGTGTCGATCGCCACCTCGGTGCAGGCCGCGCCGTAGCTGAAGTAGTAGAAGGGCCGGCCGGTGAGGGTGGTCTTGTCGTAGTGGATCTTGGGCGTGCGGTAGAAGCCGTCGCTCCACAGCTGGATGCGGTTGGCGTAGGCCAGCTTCACCACCTCGTCGAAGGGCCGGCTGTTCTTGGGAGACAAGATCTTCCCGCCGCGAAAGCTCACCGCACCCGCGCCGCAGCCGTCGAGCCCCGCCACGAAGGCGGCGAGGTTGTCACGGATGTTGCGTGCCGCAAACTGGGCCGCGCGGCCATTGAGGTCGGTGCCGCTGGATGCTGCGGTGGCCGAGGCATTGGGCACCTTGCCGGTGTCGGTGGCGGTGATGCGCACCCGCTCGAAGGGCACACCCAGTTCGTCGGCCACCACCTGCATGATTTTGGTGTGCAGGCCCTGGCCCATCTCGGTGCCGCCGTGGTTGATCTGCACGCTGCCGTCGGTGAACACGTTCACCAGTGCGCCGGCCTGGTTGAACAGGGTGGCGGTGAAGCTGATGCCGAACTTCACCGGTGTCAGGGCGATACCGCGCTTGATCACCGGGCTTTGCGCGTTCCAGGCGGCCAGCGTGGCTCGGCGTTCGGTGTAGTGCGAATCGGCCTCGAGCCGCGCGAGCAGGGGCGCGAGGATGTTGTCCTCGACCTTCATCTGGTAGTGGGTCACGTCCCGCTCGCCAATGCCGTACAGGTTGCGCTGGCGCACCGCCAGCGGGTCGAGGCCGAGCGCGCGTGCCACATCGCCCAGAATGGTCTCGATGGCAATCATCCCCTGCGGCCCGCCAAAGCCGCGGAAGGCGGTTTGGCTTTGCTTGTTGGTGCGGCAGCGGAAGGACTCGATGACCACGTCCGACAGAAAGTAGGCGTTGTCGCTGTGAAAGATGGCGCGGTCGGCCACCGGCCCGGAGAGGTCGGCACTGAAGCCACAGTCGGCCAGTTGGATCATGTGCAGACCGGTCACGAGGCCCGTGTCGTCGAAGCCCACCTCCCAGTCGTAGGCGAAGGGATGGCGCTTGCCGGTGACCATGAAGTCGTCGTCGCGGTCCAGACGCAGCTTGACCGCGCAGCCGAACTTGCGCGCGGCCAGCGCCGCCCACACCGCCATCTGGCCGGCCTGGGTCTCCTTGCCGCCAAAGCCGCCGCCCATGCGGCGGCACTCCACGTCGACGGCGTGGCTGGCAATGCCCAGGGCATGCGCCACCCAGTGCTGCACCTCGCCCGGGTGCTGGGTGCTCGAATGGATACGCCACTGGTCTTGCTCCAGCGGCATGGCGTAGGCAATTTGCCCTTCGAGGTAGAAATGCTCCTGGCCGCCCACTTCCAGGCTGCCACGCAGGCGGTGCGGGGCGCGGGCCAGGGCGCCCACCGGGTCGCCACGCCGCACCGTCACCCGCGGCAGCACATAGCTTTGCTTCTCATGCGCCTCGCGGGGTGTGAGCACCGGCGGCAGCGGCGCTATGTCGGGCTTGGCCAAGCGCGCCGCGCGGCGTGCCTGCATCGCGCTGTTTGCCACCACCAGGCCGATCACTTGGCCGACGTGCTGGACGGTGTCGCGGGCGAAGATGGGTTCGTCGTGCGAGAAGGTGGCCAGCACCGGGTCGCCGGGAATGTCGGCAGCCAGCACCACGCCGCGCACGCCGGGCGCGGCCAGGGCCGCAGACACATCCACCCCGCGCAGCTGGCCGTGGGCCACCGGCGAGAGGATGGGCGCGGCGTGCAGGGTGCCGCGCAGCTCGGGCAGGTCGTCGATGTAGCGGGCAGCGCCGGCCACCTGGGCCCGGGCGCTTTCGTGGATGCGTGACTGGCCGACGGCGGCGCCTGCTCCGGTGCCAGTGCGCGCACCCAAGGGGGGCAGGGCGCTCTCGTCAGGCTCACCCACGCTGCCGGTGGTGGTGGCCATGGTGTTGCGGGCTTGCGTCATGCGCTTGCCTCCTCACCCAGCAGGCGCCGGGCCGAGCCCGGGTGGTCCAGATGAATCTCTGCAAGGCCCTGGCTTTCCAGCCAAAGCCGCTGCATCAGGTTGGCCAGCACCTGGCGCCGGTAGGCCGCGCTGGCGCGCATGTCCGAGATGGGCTGGAACTGCGCCTGCAGCGCTGCGCCGGCAGCGCGGGCGTTCGCCTCGCTCCAGGCCTGGCCGGCGAGCACCGCCTCCGCTTGCGTGGCGCGCGCCGGCGTGGCCGCCACGCCGCCGGCGCCGATCCGGGCGCTGCGCACATGGGTGCCGTTCTCCAAGTGCAGGGCCACCACCAGGCACACCGCCGAGATATCGTCGTCGTAGCGTTTGGAGAGCTTGTAGGCGCGCAGAAACTCGCCCGGTGCGGGATGCGGCACCTCGATGCGCACCACCACCTCGTCGGCGGCCAGCGCGGTCTTGCGGTAGCCCAGGTAGAAGTCTTCCAGCGCCAGCGACCGCTCACCGCGCAGGCTGGCCAGAACCACCCGCGCGTCCAGGGCCATCAGCAGCGGCATCGAGTCGCCAATCGGCGAGCCATTGGCCACATTGCCGCCCAGGGTGCCGGAGTTGCGCACCGGCAGCCCGGCAAAGCGGTTGGCGAAAGTGGCCAGGCCCGGGCGGCGCGCCACCAGGCCGGCGAAGGCATCCGCCAGGGGCACCGCGGCGCCGATGGACAGGTGGTGGCCCTTGTCTTCCAGCGCGCGCAGCTCCTGCGTCCGGGTCAGGTCCAGCACCTGGGTGTAGCGGCGGTGCTGTTTGGTGATCCACAGGCCGACGTCGGTGCAGCCGGCCACCACTTGGGCCTGGGGCCGCGCGGCACGCAAGGCCAGCAGCTCGGGCAGGGTGGTGGGGGCGAGGTAGGCTGGGCTCTCGGTGTCTGTATCGGTGCCGAGTGCCGGCGTCTCTGGATGCTGCTCCCGCAACGCCCGCAGCCGCTTGGCCAGCGCCGCTTCGTCGGCCGCAGGACCCGAGGCAGTGGCTACCCCAGGCAGGGCCGGCGCTGCGGGCAGTTCGGCCATCTGGCAGGCGGCCTCGAGGATGGGGCGGTAGCCGGTGCAGCGGCAGAGGTTGCCCGAGAGCGCAGACTGGGCCAACTCGGGCGAGATCGCTTCCCCTTGGCGCACATGGGTCTGGTACAGGCCGAACAGGCTCATCACGAAGCCGGGGGTGCAAAAGCCGCATTGCGAGCCGTGGCATTGCACCATCGCCTCCTGGGCCGGGTGCAGGGCGCCACCCTCGGCGGCCAGGTCCTCCACGGTCCACAGGGCCAGGCCGTCGACCGAGTGCGCCAGCCGGATGCAGCTGTTGATGGCACGCCAGGCTAGGGGCCGTGGTGCGCCCTCGGGCGTTGGCTCGGCGACCACCACGGTGCAGGCGCCGCAGTCGCCCTCGCCGCAGCCCTCTTTGGTGCCGCAGGCATGCAGGTCTTCCCGTAACAGGTCCAGCAAGGTGCGGTCGGGTGGCACCCCGTGCAGGGTGACGGTTTCGCCGCGGCGGATAAATCGGAGGGGCTTGGCGTCCATGACGCCAGTATGGCCTGTTCTGGGCGCCACTCGCATCCGGACAGCCCCGAAGGCATGAGCCTTGCATGGGGCATCGGGAGAACCACCCGGGTGACTGTCGGGCGGGTAGCCCCACCGACTGTTTAAGGGGCAACCCCTTCACGGCAGCCCGCGCGGGGCGGTCACAATGGCGGCTGAAGTGATGCCAGACTTTGCCCCAGGATGGCGCGCCCGCGATCCCAATGAGACAAGCCCCGAGCCCACCGAAGTGAACGAACCCGCTGCGAACCCCACCCGGCCGCCACCGCGGCTTGAAATGGCTGGCATCACCAAGCGCTATCCGGCGGTGGTGGCCAACGACCAGGTCTCCCTCACCGTTGCCCCCGGCCAGATCCATGCCGTGCTCGGCGAAAACGGCGCCGGCAAGTCCACCCTGATGAAGATCATTTACGGCAGCGTCAAGCCCGACGCCGGCCGCATGCTCTGGAACGGTCAGCCGGTCACCATCCGCAACCCGCAGGAGGCGCGCGCGCTGGGCATCGCGATGGTGTTCCAGCACTTCAGCCTGTTCGACACCCTCACCGTGGCCGAGAACGTCTGGCTGGGGCTGGACAAATCTCTGCCGCTGGCCGAGGTCACCCGCCAGATCACTGAGACCGCCGCCGCTTACGGTCTGGACGTCGACCCAACCCGGCCGGTGCACACCCTCTCGGTGGGTGAGATGCAGCGGGTGGAAATCATCCGCGCCCTCCTGACCCACCCCCAGCTGCTCATTCTGGATGAGCCCACTTCAGTGCTCACGCCCCAAGCGGTCGAACGCCTGTTCGTGGTGCTACGCCAGCTTGCGGCGCAGGGCTGCTCCATCCTCTACATCAGCCACAAGCTGCACGAGATCCGCGCCTTGTGCGAGGCCTGCACCGTGCTGCGTGGCGGCCGCGTGAGCGGCACCTGCGACCCGCGCCTGGAGAGCAATGCCTCGCTGTCGCGCCTGATGATCGGCGCCGAGCCGCCGCAACTGCAGCACCGCCCGGCCCAAGTCGGTGCGCCGGTGCTGCAGGTGCAGGCTTTGTCGCTGGAGCGCGAATCGCCTTTCGGCACCGACCTGCATGGCGTCACCCTGCAGGTGCGTGCTGGCGAGGTGGTGGGCATTGCCGGGGTGTCCGGCAATGGCCAGCGCGAACTGCTCTATGCCCTTTCGGGCGAGGACACCCGCGCCGAGCCGGCCATGGTGCAGGTTGCCGGCCAAGACGCCGGGCGCCTGGGCCCGGGGCAGCGGCGCGCACTGGGTCTGCACTTTGTGCCCGAGGAGCGCTTGGGTCGCGGCGCCGTCCCCTCGCTGGGGCTGGCCCACAACCTCATGCTCACGCGCGGTGAGGCGGTTGGCCGCGGCGGCTGGATTCGCATACGGGCTTTGCGCCAGCAGACCCGGAACATCATCGAGCGGTTCAATGTGCGCGCCGGAGGGCCGGACGCTGCTGCCCGCTCGCTCTCTGGCGGCAACCTGCAGAAATTCATTGTTGGCCGCGAGATCGACGCCCGCCCCCGCCTGCTGGTGGTCTCGCAGCCCACCTGGGGCGTCGACGTGGGCGCGGCGGCCCAGATCCGCGCCGAGATTCTGGCCCTGCGCGACGCGGGCTGCGCGGTGCTGGTGGTCAGCGAAGAACTGGACGAACTGTTCGAGTTGAGCGACCGCCTGCACGTGATCGCCAAGGGCCGCCTGTCGCCCTCGCTGGCCCGCGGCGAGGCCACTGTTGAACGCATTGGCGAGTGGATGAGTGGTCTCTGGGACCACGAACCCGCCGAAGCCACCCCGGAGGCTGCCCGTGTTGAAGCTTGAATTGCGTCCCCAGGCCTCGCCCGTCTGGAGCGTGGCCTCGCCCCTGCTGGCTCTGGCCATCACCGTCGTTCTGGGTTCGCTGCTCTTTATTGCCCTGGGCAAGGACCCGGTGCGCGGCCTGCAGATGTTCTTCTGGGAGCCGATCAAGTCCAACTATGCCCTGGGCGAGCTGATGGTCAAGGCCACGCCCCTGCTCCTGATCGCCCTCGGGCTCGCCGTGTGTTTCCGCTCCAACGTCTGGAACATTGGCGCCGAGGGGCAGTTTGTCCTGGGGGCTATCTGCGCCGGCGGCGTGGCCCTGCTGGCCGACAAGGAGTCCTCCCGCTGGATCGTCCTGGGTATTTTGCTGGCGGGCATCGCTGGGGGCATGGCCTGGGCCGGGATCACCGCCTTTTTGCGTGACCGCTTCAACGCCAACGAAATTCTCGTGAGCCTGATGCTGGTCTACGTGGCGGTGCAACTGCTGGTGTGGCTGGTGTTTGGCCCCTGGAAGGACCCGGGCGGCTACAACTTTCCCCAGTCCAAGACCTTCGACGCGGTCACCCAGGTGCCTCGCCTGATGAAGGGCTCGCGCGTGAGCATCGGCCTGCTGATCGCACTGGCCGGTGCCGCGGCCTTGTGGATCTTCCTGTTTCGTACCCGCGCCGGCTTCGCGCAGCAGGTGGGTGGTTTGGCGCCAGCAGCGGCGCGCTACGCAGGTTTTTCCTCGCGCAAGGCGCTGTGGGTGGCCCTGCTGGTCTCGGGTGGCGCGGCGGGCCTCGCCGGCGCCCTGGAAGTCGCCGGCCCGGTGGGCCAGCTCACGCCCTACATTCCGGTGGGCTACGGCTTCGCGGCCATCATCGTCGCCTTCGTGGGCCGTCTGCATCCGGTCGGCATGGTGTTCTCGGCCATTCTTATGAGCATGTTCTACATCGGGGGCGAACTCGCCCAGTCCCGCATGGGCCTGCCCAAGTCCATCACCGGCTTGTTCCAGGGGTTGCTGCTGTTTGCGCTGCTCGCCTGCGACACGCTGATGGTGTACCGGGTACGCTGGGGCAAGACTGCGGATGCAGGCCGAAAGGCGGTGGCGTGATGGAAACCTACGCGCTGCTCCTGGCCTCGACGCTGAACGCCGGCACCGTGCTGGCGATCGCGGCGCTGGGCCTGCTCATCAGCGAGAAGGCCGGCATCGTGAACCTCGGGGCTGAGGGCATGATGCTGTGCGCCGCCCTTGCGGGCTTCGCCGCCGTGGTACACACCGGCAGCGACCTGGCGGGCTTCGCCGCAGGCGCTGCGGCCGGCGCCGCGCTGGCGCTCATCTTTGGCGTGCTGGTCATCTGGCTCAATACCAACCAGTACGCCACCGGTCTGGCCCTGAGTCTGTTCGGGGCGGGTTTCTCGGCATTCGTCGGCGTCGGCTACGTGCAGGAGAAGCTGCCCGAGCGCCCCCGTTTCTCGATTCCTGCGCTGGGCGACGTGCCTCTGCTGGGGCCTGCACTGTTCCAGCACCACCCGGTTGTCTACCTCACCATCGCGCTCGTGGCGGGTCTGGTGTGGTTCCTGTATCGCTCCCGTGCCGGCCTGGTGCTGCGATCGGTGGGCGAGTCGCCCGAGTCGGCCCATGCCCTGGGCTACCGGGTGCGCCGCATCCGCCTGGCCGCGGTGGTGACTGGCGGCGCCCTGTGCGGGCTTTCCGGGGCCTACCTGTCGGTGATCTACACCCCGCTGTGGGTGGAGGGCATGGTGGCGGGCAAGGGCTGGATCGCTCTGGCGTTGACCACTTTTGCGACCTGGCGGCCAGCCCGTGTACTGCTTGGGGCTTACCTGTTTGGCGGCGTGACCATGCTGCAGTTCCACTTTCAAGCGGTGGGCATCGAGGTGGCCAGCGAGTTCCTGAACATGCTGCCTTACCTGGCCACGATCGTGGTGCTGGCTCTGATTTCGCGCAATCCCGCCTGGATCCGGCTGAACATGCCCGCATCCCTCGGTAAGCCTTTTTATCCGGGTTCATAATTCGCCCTTTCCGACTCACCCAACCCTTCCTACCCTTCCAACCAGAGGATTTCATGACCGACCTGAACAAACGTTCGATGCTGAAAGTCGCGGCCCTGACCGCCGTGGCCGCTGCCGCCCTCGTGGGCTGCGGCAAGAAAGAGGCCGCTGCCCCGGCCGCGGCCCCCGCCGCATCGGCTGCCAAGCCCGAGCCGCTGAAGATCGCGTTTGCCTACGTCGGCCCGGTGGGCGATGGCGGCTGGACCTTCGCCCATGACAACGCCCGCAAGGCTGTCGAGAAGGAATTCGGCGACAAGGTCGCCACCAGCTTTGTGGAGAAGGTCGCCGAGTCGGCCGACGCCGAGCGCAACTTCCGTGAACTGGTCTCCCAGGGCAACAAGCTGATCTTCGGCACCACCTTCGGTTACATGGAGCCCATGCTCAAGGTGGCCGCCGACCACAAGGACGTGAAGTTCGAGCACGCCACCGGCTTCAAGCAAGCCGAGAACATGCGTACCTACGACAGCCGCACCTACGAAGGCGCCTACATGGCCGGCGTGATCGCCGGCAAGATGACCAAGACCAATGTGCTGGGCGTGGTCGGATCCATCCCAATCCCCGAGGTGGTTCGCAACATCAACAGCTTCACGCTCGGCGCTCAGTCGGTGAACCCCAAGATCAAGACCAAGGTGGTCTGGGTCGGCGAGTGGTTCAACATCCCCAAGGAAGGTGAAGCCGCCACCGCCCTGATCAACGGTGGTGCCGACGTGCTGATGCAAAACACCGATTCGTCCGCCGTGTTGCAGACCGCCGAGAAGATGGGCAAGCGCGCCTTCGGCTGGGACTCCG
Source organism: Ramlibacter sp. (assembly GCF_029866045.1). GTDB lineage: Bacteria > Pseudomonadota > Gammaproteobacteria > Burkholderiales > Burkholderiaceae_C > Ramlibacter. The sequence goes on from NZ_JARXAB010000057.1 coordinate 36,504, forward strand.
ACATGAGCAGCTACGGCCCCAAGGCCCACCTGGGTTCGGCCATCATCAACTGGGCGCCGTACTACATCAAGACCACCCGTGAGGCCCTCGAGGGCAAGTGGACTGGTAACAGCGGCATCTGGTGGGGCGTGAAGGAAGGCGCGATCGACATGGTCTCGGTTGCCGCCGACGTGCCGGAAGACACCAAAAAGCGCATCGAGGAAATCAAGGCCGGCCTGAAGGACGGCACCTTCTCGATCTGGAAGGGCCCGATCGTCGGTCAGGACGGCAAGACCGTCCTCGCCAAGGACACCGTCGCCGACGACAAGTTCATGAGCGGCATCATGTTCTACGTCAAGGGCGTCGAGGGCAAGGTGCCCAGCGGCAAGAAGTAATTCTTCTTTCCCGCAATGAAAAGGCCGCCCTCGGGCGGCCTTTTTCGTTGGCGGCAGGTGACTGCTTCAGGGTGCCGGGCCCGGGCGGTGCGAGGGTCACCCGGGCCCCGGGCCCCGGGCGCAGGTTCAGGGCTTCGGTGCGCTCGCCCCGTCCCGCTGTTTGGCAAGAAGGTCAAGGGCGACGTCCACGATCATGTCTTCCTGCCCGCCCACCATGCGCCGCTTACCCAGCTCGACGAGGATATCGACCGTTTTGAGGTCGTATTTTTTCGCCGCGGCTTCGGCATGGCGCAGGAAGCTGGAGTAAACCCCCGCATAGCCCAGCGCCAGCGTCTCGCGGTCCACGCGCACCGGCCGGTCTTGCAGCGGCCGCACGATGTCGTCTGCGGCGTCCATCAGCGTCATGAGGTCACAGCCGTGGTTCCAACCCAGGCGCGCCGCCGCCGCAATGAAGACCTCCAGCGGGGCATTGCCCGCCCCCGCGCCCATGCCGGCGAGACTGGCGTCGACCCGGTCGCAGCCTTCTTCCACCGCGACGATGCTGTTGGCCACGCCCAGACTCAGGTTGTGGTGCGCGTGCATGCCGGTCTCGGTCTCGGGCTTGAGCACGTCTTTGAAGGCTCGGAACCGCTCGCGCACATCGTTCATGGACAGTGCGCCGCCCGAGTCGACCACGTAGCAGCAGGTGGCGCCGTAGCTTTCCATGAGCTTGGCTTGTTGGGCCAGCCCTTGCGGCGTGTTCATGTGGCTCATCATCAAGAAGCCGACCGCCTCCATCCCCAGGTGGCGTGCGTACTCGATGTGCTGCTTGGAAATGTCGGCCTCGGTGCAGTGGGTGGCCACCCGCACGATGCGGGCGCCTGCCTGGTAGGCCGCCTTCAGGTCGTGGACGGTGCCGATGCCAGGCAGCAGCAGCGTGGCGATCTTGGCGTGCTTGACTTCACTGGCGACCGCCTCGATCCACTCGAGGTCGGTGTGGGCACCGAAGCCGTAGTTGAAGCTGCCGCCCTGCAGGCCGTCACCATGGGCCACCTCGATCGAGTCGACCCGGGCGTCGTCCAGTGCGCGCGCGATCTGCCGCGCCTGGCCCACGGTGTATTGATGGCGAATGGCGTGGCTGCCATCGCGCAGTGTCACGTCGGAGATGTAGACCTTTTTTCCGTTCATCGTCAACTCCTCACACAGGGGCAGTGCCACGCAGCATGCGGGCGGCCATACGCTCTGCGGTTTGCAGGGCGGCACTGGTCATGATGTCCAGATTGCCGGCGTAAGCGGGCAGGTAGTGGGCGGCGCCCTCCACCTCCAGGAAGATGGACGTCTTGATGCCCGACAGACGCTCGCCAACCCCGGGGATTTTCAGATCGGCCACCCGGTCGAACTGCACCTTCTGCTTGAGGCGGTAGCCAGGGACATAGCTCTGAACGGCCGTGGCCATTTCCTCGACGGACCGGGCAATGTCGTCCTCGTTGGCTGTCTCGCTCAGGGTGTAGACGGTGTCGCGCATGATGAGCGGCGGTTCGGCCGGATTGAGCACGATGATGGCCTTGCCTTTGGTGGCGCCGCCGAGGGTCTCGATAGCGCGCGAGGTGGTTTCAGTGAACTCGTCGATGTTGGCGCGCGTGCCCGGACCCGCGCTCTTGCTGGAGATGCTGGCCACGATCTCGCCGTAATGCACCTTGGCGACGCGGTTGACGGCGGCCACCATCGGAATCGTGGCCTGCCCGCCGCAGGTCACCATGTTCACATTGGGCGCGTCCAGGTGCGCGTTTCCGTTCACGACCGGAATGCAGTAGGGCCCGATGGCCGCTGGTGTGAGGTCGATCATGCGGATGCCGGGCTTCACCTGGCGCAGCAGGGCATCGTTTTTCACGTGCGCGGCGGCGCTGGTCGCGTCGAAGACGATGTCGATGTCTTTGAAAATCGGCAGTTGAAGGAGCCCCTCCACCCCGCCGGCGGTGGTGGCCACGCCCAAGCGCTCGGCGCGCGCTAGACCGTCGGAAGTTGGGTCGATGCCGACCATGGCCGCTATCTCGAGATTTGCGCCATGGCGCAAGATCTTGATCATCAAGTCGGTGCCGATGTTGCCGCTCCCGACGATCGCGGCTTTGAGTTTTTTCATGCGTGCCTCCTCAGGCCATGCGGCAAGAGACATTGCCGAGCGCGCCAATGTGCGCGGTGACCAGGTCGCCGGCGGTGACAGGAACCATCGGCCCCAGGGCGCCAGAGAGGATCACCTGTCCGGCGCGAAGGGTGCTGCCGCGTGCGGCCATCGTGCGCGCCAGCCAGTAAGCGGCCCGCAGGGGGTGGCCCAGGCAAGCGGCGCCAGTGCCGATTGACACGGTCTCACCGTTCTTGTCCATCTGCATCCCGATCTCGCCCAGCGCCAGTTGGCCGATCGACACGGGCTGGTCGCCCAGCACGTACAGGCCGCTCGAGGCGTTGTCGGCGACGGTGTCGACCAGGGTGATTTTCCAGTCGGTGATGACGCTGTCCACCACTTCAATGGCGGGCAAGGCATACGCGAGGCACGCCAAAAACTCCGCATAGGTCGGCGTGCCTTCGGGCAGGTCACGCGCCATCACGAAAGCGACCTCGGCCTCCACCTTCGGCTGGATAAGCCTTGCCATCGGGATGGACTGGCCGCTGAGGAACTCCATGTCGTCAAAAAGAATCCCGAAGTCCGGCTGGTCAACCCCGAGTTGTTGCTGCACGGCGCGCGACGTCAGTCCGACCTTCATGCCCACGATCCGGGCGCCCTGCTCGAGGCGGACGCGGGTATTGATCTCCGCCACCGCGTAGGCGGCGTCTATTCCTGCGATGCCGTGACTTTCCGAGATCCGGCCGATGGTGTGGCGGCTTTGGCGCGCATTCAACAAGGCGCTTGCTGCCGCAATGTGATGGGTGTCGAGGCTCATGTGTCTCCTTCGGTTTTTGTGTGTGGCCTGCCAGCAGGCTTATTCGTCGAGGCTTGTGCGCGCCAGCCAGCGCAAGGCGTTGTCTTGGCGCAAAAGGCGGGTGGTGGCCTCGTCCAGCGACAGGTCTTCGATTCGCTTGGCGGGCTCTTTGTCGAGGATGGCAAAGGGGTAGTCGGTGCCAGCCATCACCTGCCCTTCGCCGTAGGTCGCCAGCAGGAACTGGATGGTTTGCCGGTCGTACACCAGGTCATCGACGAATAGCTTGCGGGCCATGTCGCGTGGCGACATGTTCATCAGCTTGCGCACCGGGGGCATCTGGGTCCAGGCATGCTGCAGGCGCGGCAGCATCATGGGCAGCGCGCCGCCGCCGTGGCTGAAGGCGATTCGCAAGCCGGGGTGCCGCGCCATGAGCCCCGAGGTCAGGAGCGACGTGGCCGAGAGACCAACCTCCCCGGGAAACGCCACCACCTGTTCGAGCCCGTCACCGACCAGCCGGTCCATGCCCGCCGGCCGCAACGCGTGCACGAAGATGGCCGCGCCCAGAGATTCGGCCGCTGCGAAGAAGGGCTGGAAATCGGGGTGCCCTAGGGGCTTGCCGTTGACGTTTGTTCCGAGTTCAACGCCTGCCAGTCCCAGGTCGCCCACCGCGCGCTCGAGTTCACGAATCGCCAAGTCGACATCTTGCAGGGGCACCGCGCCCAGGCAGGTCAGTTGCTTGCGGTGACGCGCTTGCAGGCTTGCCAACTCCTCATTCATGAAGCGCGTGAGCATCAGCGCGTCTTCGGCGGCGAGCCAGTAGGACAGCAGCTCCGGCATCGGGCTGACCACCTGGTGCGTCACGCCCATCTGCGCCATTTCCTTGGCGCGCTTGTCCGGGTCCCACGAGGTGTCGGGCACCGTGCGGTACACCTTCCCCTCGATCATCACGTGGCGGTCGCAGGCGTGACTGGCCGGCGCCATCGAGGGCCAGGCGACGCCTTTGCGAGCCCCGACATAGGCCGGGAACTGCTCCGGGATCCAGTGGGTGTGGACGTCGATCAGGCCGCAGCAGTGGTTCATGGGCTAGGTTCGATGGGTTGAGTGGCGATCCAGATCGTGCCATTGCGCACCTGGGCCGGGTAGCTGCGGATCGCCTTGGTGCATGGGGTAGACACCGGCTTGCCGGTGCGCACGTCGAAGCTGCCCAGGTGCAGGCCGCATTCGATCAGATGCCCCTCCAGGGATCCCTCGTCGCAGAGCGAAGATGATCCGTGGCTGCACTTGTCGTCTGTTGCGAAGACCTCTTCGCCCCGGATACGGTAGATGGCGATGCGAGTGCCGTCGGGCAAGCTGGTGCTGCCGATGGCGCCCTCTTCAATGTCTTCAAGCGGGCAAGCTGCCAGGTCGGGTGCGGTGGCCTGTGCGGCGGGAGGCGGCGGTGGGGGAAGCGTTGAAGGCACCTGCGCCAAAGGCGCTGAAGGTGCCAGTGCGGCCGGCCCATCGGACGGCGTCACGGTGACTGGCACCGGCTCAGCCGGCCCCTCCGGGGTGTGGTTCGGTGGCGATCGCAGCTCGGTCAAAGAGGCAAACGCCTCCGGCGTCATGCTTTGCCCGGCGTCGAGGATCCGGCGCAGCAGGTTGAAATCCTGCGGTGCGTTGATGGCTGCTACGCCCACCAGCCTTCCGGCCGACCACTGGCCGACCACGAGGCCAGTGGCCGGGTCGCCCCGGCGAACCTCCTGGTCCCCCTGTGGGAGGCCTGCGCATTGCAGCCGCAGGCTGCCTTGATCTGACCAGAACCAGGGGGCCGCAGCGCCGGTCACCACGCGGGGCGCGCCGTTGGTCCCGCCGCACAGTTGGCGGGCCAGGGCCTGCGCTTGCCCCCGCGCATTCGACCAGGTCTCGATGCGCTCGAACCGACCGCTGATCGGATTGCGTTGGCGCGTCACATCGCCAATGGCGTACACATCGGGTTGGGTGGTCCTGAAGTTTGCGTCGACGAAGATCCCGTCGTCTGTGGCAATGCCTGCGGCATGCGCGAGGTCGTCGTTGGCGACAACGCCGATCCCGACCACGACGACATCAGCTTCAACCCGGCGCCCGTCTGCCAGTTCGACCCCACCGCGGTGGATGGCTTTCACCTGGGCGCCGAGCAGCACCTGCGCGCCGCTGGCGCGGTGGTGCCCCAGCAAAACCTCGGCGATGGTCGCCGGCACAGTCCGCGCCATCAGGCGTGGAGCGGCTTCCAGCACGGTGACGCGGGCGCCGAGTTGCCCGGCGGAGGCGGCCAGCTCCAGACCAATGGGGCCGCCCCCAATGACGGCCAGCTTCAATCCGTCGCGCAGCTTGGCCCGAATGGCCCGCGCATCATCCAAGGTGCGCAGGAAATGCACTGGCGCTTGGGGGTCGCTGCCCGCCAAGGGCCTTGGCCTCGCGCCGGTTGCCAGCACCAGGCAGTCCCAGGGCAGTTGGCGCCCGTCACTCAGCGCCAGCGCGCGGCGATCGGTGTCGATGGCCACAGCCTTGCAGCCTGAGATGACCTGCACCCCTGCAAGCCCGTCGGCCTGCAGCATCAGGGTCGACTCGTCCCCGCGCTGGAATTCCTTGGAAAGGGGAGGGCGGTCATAGGGCGCGTGATGCTCCTCGCCCAACAGCGTCACCGAGCCTGCATAGCCGAGGCTGGCAAGCGAGCGGGCCAGGGTGTGGCCGGCCAAGCCACTCCCCACGATCACAAGGGCGGGTGAAGCGGACATCCTCAGACGACGCTGTATTCTGCGAACACCTTGTTCGAGTTGAAGATATGGGTTTCGGTGAAGGAGCTCCACTTCAGCGGTGCCTTCAGCTCCTGCATGGCGCCCAGCAGGGGACACCAATTGAGCAGTTCCTGTTGGCCCGCCGCCTCAAAATCTTCAGTGGACTGGCTGTGCCAATAGCCGTAGTCCGCCTCGTTGAGCGCTTTGAACAAGGCACGGTCAGCCGGGGTGTCTGGCCGCATGTGGAAGGTGCGGTCGCACAAGAAGGCATGCGACCAGCTCGAAGAGGCGACCATCGCCACGCGCCAGGGTGAATCGCGCAGGACGCGCGCCGTCGCGGCGCCCATGTCCATGCAACGAGCCGGTGACGGCCCCGGCGGATCAAGGTCCAGCTCGGCGTTCATGTTCGACAGGAAGCCGCGCGCCGAAATGACCTTGCGCCCGTAGCAATTGATCGGCATGGCGAGGGTCGGGTAGTCCCAGCCCATGCGGTCGTAATCGAGGTAGAGGATGGCGTTGGTGAACGCGTGCGCCAGGCTTTCGTGGTGCAGCGGCTTGTACGCATAGGCGACGTCGAAGTTCTGCTCGAGCAAGCCTGTGGTGAGGTGCTTGCCGATGTCCCGGCGTCCCTTGAGGCGGTACATCTTGTCCGGGCCTTCGCCCCAGGCGTTGGGCTTGCCGGTCATCATCGACGAACTCTGCGCGTGGCGCCATGGGTACAAGTCCATGTCGTCATAGGCGCAGACCGTGAACGGAGGAATGATGTCCTCCTTGAAATTCTCGTACTGGTCGTCGCCCCAGATCAGCACCACGTCCGGATTGAAGTCGTCAATCGCCCGGCGCACGCGGCGGAACTGCTCCACCAGCGCGGCGCGATGGCGTCCTGCCGCAGCGGTGCCTTGGTCATCGCCCCATTCTTCACGCATGGCAGCGGGCCAGTTCTCAGGGGACTTCAATGCGTCCGAGATGCCTGGGTCCTTCAGCGTGAGCCGCAGGATGCCACTCATCATTTCATCGGGGGTGCACAGGGGGGGGTAATGGGACAAGCCCACGCCGAGGATTTCTGCCATATCTGTCTCCGAATCTGCGAGGGATCAGTTGATCACTTCAGACGTCTCGTGATGCGCTTTTGTCCGCGCCTTCTTGCGCGAAGCAGCGGCTGCCGCTTCGTTTTCTTGTTCCTGCGCGCGTGCGATGGAAGTCGTCAATTGGGTCAGGAGGGTGACCAGGTGCAGGCGCTCCTGGCGGGTGAGTCCCGCCATCAGGCGCTCGAGCCTTTTCCAGTGCGCTGGAAGATTCGCCTTCAGGAAGGTCTCTCCCTCCGGCGTCAGCACGGCCAGCAGCGATCGCTGGTCTGATGCGTTGAGCTCGCGGCGGATCAATCCCTTTTCGGCCAAGGTGTTGATGTTGCCGGACAGGTTGTTGGGTTTGACCACCAGCATGCCAGCCAGCGCGCCCATCGTGGTGGGCTGTCGCGTCCGTTGCAAGGTGGTGAGGATGTTGAACTGCAGCGGCGACAGACCCATGGTTCCGACCTCGTCGGCCTGGTCGCGGTCGAGGGTGGCGAAAGTGCGGTAAACCGCCAGAAGCACCCACAGCGCCGACCCATCGAGCGCCTTGTCCAGTGCCGCGCTCACGGCCACCTGATCGCTCAGGGGAAGGACTGGCAACGCTGCTCCGGCACGGGCGTTCTTTGGTTTGCGTGGTTGCATGGAGATTCGAATATTTCGATATCTGAACAATTTTTATTATGACAGCCTGCGTCCGATTTCGAGCCATTCCGACCTAGGGTTTTCCATCATTCACTGGACAATGTGTATCTTGAATAGTTCAAAAAATGAAATGGGATGCTAGACTTTATCAGTGCCGGCAAACCAAGCCGAGCAAGCCGAGCGGGCTCAATTCAAAACTTTGAGGAGACATGCATGAAACGTCGTGAAGTACTCGGTCACCTGGTCGGCGCAGCCGCCACAGCAGGGGTCGCAATGCCAGCCTGGGCGCAGGAGTACCCGGTGCGCCCCATCAAGATCATCGTGCCCTACGCGCCCGGAGGCTCACCCGACACGGTGGTCCGAATCCTTTCGCAGCCGCTGGCGGCGGTCTTGGGCCAGCCCGTTGTGGTTGAAAACATTGCAGGCTCGAGCGGCGTGGCCGCGATCGAGCAACTCAAGCGCTCGGCGCCCGATGGCTACACGCTGATCGACTGCGATGCAGGCCACTGGGCGGTCAACCTCTTTACCAAGAAGCAGCTTTCCTACAACTTCGAGAAAGACTTGGCGCCGGTTTCCATTCTTTCCACATCTGCACTGTTCTTGACGGTGCACGAGTCCTTCCCGGCCACGAACCTGCAGGAAATGGTCGCCGCCGTCAAAGCCAAGCCGGGCTTTTACAGCTACGGCTCGTCCGGCATTGGCAGCCTGCATCACCTGACCATGGAAGCCTTCAAGGCGGGCCTGGGCCTGGACATCCTGCACGTCCCGTTCAAGGGTACGGGCCAGTCGGTGCCGGCACTGGCGGCGGGGCAGGTCTCGATGGCTGTCGCGGCATTCAATTCCGTCGGGCAATTCGCCAAGACGGGTCGGGTGCGCGTGCTGGCAGCCAATACGCGTGAACGCGCCAGCATCCTGAGCGAGTACCCCCCGATGGGTGACGCCGGCTTGCGCGACTTCCACTTCCCCGGCGAGAACGCCCTGTTCGCACCGGCGGGTACGCCCAAGCCGGTCATTGACAAGCTGTCGGCGGCCATTGCCCGCGTGGTTCGCGATCCGGCGACCATCAGCAGACTGCATGCCGCGGGTGTGGAGCCCCCGGCCGCTGCAACGCCTGCCGCACTGGCTGAGACCATCCGGCGCGACGTCCCGCGCTACCAGGCCGCTGTGAAAGCATCGAGGATCGAGGCGGAATGAGTCAGTGCCAGAACGAGCCTTGCGCAACGGAGTCGCCCGTCGTCTGGCACCGCCCATCCCCCTCCAATGAGGCCATTGCCTCCTTGGTGCAAGACGGCAGGGTTCACTCGCGCATCTATACCGACCAGGCGATCTTCGACCTGGAGATGGAGCGCATCTTCCACAGGTCGTGGATCTATATCGGTCACGAAAGTGAAGTTCCGCGTGCCGGCGACTTCCAGGCGCGTCGGATGGGCCGCACGCCCGTGCTGATGGTCCGCGGCAGGGACGCGCAGGTGCGTGTGCTGATCAACCGCTGCCGGCATCGCGGCGCCACCGTGGTGGAGACTGAATCCGGCAACACCAAGATGCTCCGGTGCTGGTACCACGGTTGGGTCTATGACCTGACCGGCGCGCTGCGCGAGGTGACCGAGCCGGGCGGCTACGGTCCCGACTTCAAGCCCGAGGAGATGGGCCTGACCCAGGTGCCCCGGGTGGCGTCCCACCGCGGATTCTTGTTCGCCAGCCTGCAGCCGGAGGGTGAGACGCTGGCCGAGTTTCTGGGCGGCGCCGCGTCTCAGTTCGACATGCTGGTGGATGCGTCTCCAACGGGCGAAATCTTCCTGGATGCGGGCTTCAACAAGACCGAGTACCTGGGCAACTGGAAGCTCGTCGGCATGGACGGCTACCACCCCAACTTCGTGCACGCCTCGGTGGTGGCGGGTTGGGCGCGAAACTCGGAGTCAGGCATTGGGTCGATGCATCGTGAAGACCCCTTCAGCGACGCAGCGCTTACGCTCACCCGCGACTATGGTCACGGCCATGCGATGCTCGACTTCCGCGCCCAGCGCCTCAAGAGCTACAGCAAGCACGCCGCCTTTCTTGCCAAAGTCCCGGGCGGCGAGAAGTATGTCGAGGACATGCACAAGGCCTACGGAAAGGACCGAGCCGAGATACTGATCAGCCTTTCTGGCGACCCGCACCTCGGCTTGTTTCCCAATCTGCAGTTGATTGGCAATCAGGTGCGCATCATCGTCCCGATCGCTCCGGGCGTGACCCAGGTTCTGATGTCGATGGTGCGGTTCGGTGGCGTGAGCGACGAAATCAATACCATGCGTGTTCGTCAGCACGAGTCCTTCTATGGACCAGCCGGCTCGGGCTCACCGGACGACGCCGAGATCTTCGAGCGGGTGCAGCGCGGCATGCAGGCCGAGTTCAACCCCTGGATCGAAATTTCACGGGGCATGCATCGGGAGTACATCGATACCGATGGCAGCGTGGTGGGACGGATCACTGACGAAGTGCCGCAGCGAGGCCAGATGAAATACTGGCTTCAACTCATGACAAATGGCGCGGCATGACGCTGGAGACCAACGTGACAGACGCTTCAAACGGTCTGAGTGAATGGATCACCTATCGGGAGGTGGAGCTATTCCTTTTCAAGGAAGCCGAGCTCGCAGACACCCACCAGTTCCAGGCCTGGTTCTCGCTCTTCACCCAGGACCTTCTTTATTGGGTGCCTTGCAACAACGATGATGCCGAGATCGGCAAGCAGATTGCGCTGATCAACGACAACCGTGCCGAACTGGATGAGCGCCTGTTCCGTCTGGGGACCAAGCATGCGCATGCGCAGTCTCCTAGGTCGCGCCTCTCGCGTATCGTGAGCAATATCGTGCTCGCCGACGACTATCGCCGTGAAACCGGCGGTCAGGTGACCTCGCGTGTGCTTGTCACCGAGGTGCGAAACGGCAAAACCGAGCATTGGGCCGGGAGGGTCACCCATCTTCTGGTGCGCCAGGACGGTGTGCTGCGAATGCGCGAAAAGCGCGTGTACCTCGCAGCAAACGACCAAGTGCTCCCCAACCTCACCTTCATCATTTAATCCGTCATCGGAAAAAGGCAAACGCATGTCCACGAGCGATCCCGAAATCGGCAAGAGCGTGATGGCCGCCGGCCTCAAGACCAACTACCTCGAGGCCGGTGAGGGCGATCCTGTGATCCTGATCCACGGCTCCGGCCCGGGCGTCACTGCTTACGCCAACTGGCGATTGACCATTCCGGTCCTGGCGCAGAAGTTCCGGGTGCTCGCGCCGGATATCGCCGGCTTCGGCTACACCGAGCGCAAGCCCGACCAGCAGTACAACCTTGATTTCTGGGTGCGTCACTTGACCGAGTGGATGGACGCGGTCGGTGTCAAGAAGGCGCGGTTCGTCGGCAACTCCTTCGGCGGCGCGCTAACGGTCGCCATCGCCTCGCGCTACCCTGAGCGGGTGGAGAGCTTTGTGCTGATGGGAGCGGCCGGCGTGGAGTTTGAAGTGACTCCCGCGCTGGACGCTGTCTGGGGCTATGAGCCGTCCATCGAGAACATGCGCAAGATCGTGATGTCTTTTGCCTATGACACGGGCATGATGACCGACGATCTGGTTCGCTCGCGTTACGAAGCCAGCGTCCGCCCCGGCTATCAGGAGTCGTTCTCCCGGATGTTCGCTGTGCCCCGGCAACGCCACGTCAAGGCACTGGCCACGCCCGAGGATGACATCCGCAAGATCCAGCAGCGCGCACTGATCATCCATGGTCGGGACGACGCCGTGGTTCCGCCGGCCAACAGCCTGAAGTTCCACTCCCTTTTGAAGAACTCCGACCTGCACATGTTTGGCAAGTGCGGCCATTGGACGCAGATCGAGCGCAAAGACGACTTCACCAGGCTCGTCCTGGAATTCTTTGGCGCCTGAGCCCGCCGTGTCCCGCAGCCAGCTGCCCGTGGTTGGGGTGATGATCGGAGACCCCGCTGGGATCGGCCCCGAGGTCTGCGTGCGCGCAGCAGCCAGCCCCGAACTGAAATCTCAATGCCGCTTGGTGCTGATTGGCGACCGCGCCATTCTTGAGCGGGCGGCGGATATCTGCGGCATCGCCCTGAATCTGGTGTCGGTGACCGATCCGCAAGACGCCCTCGAGGGAGATGCCGTTGGCGTGCTGGATCCGGGCACCTTCGATCCGGCCAGCAATCGCTTCGGTGTCGCATCGGCGCAGGCCGGTGAGGCGGTCCTCGAATGGTTGCGGCTTGGCGAGCGGCTGGGCCGGGAAGGCAAGCTGCAGGGCTTCGTGCTCGGGCCGATGGAAACCGCTTCCATGAAGGCGACTGGCAAGGTCCACGACATGGACGACCTCCAGCCTGCCGGGACATTCATGCTTCGAATGAGCGGCAACTTGCGCGCCGTTCCACTCAGCGAGCACGTCCCCTTGTCCAAGGCGATCGAGCTCGTCACGCCCGAGCGCGTTGAGCATGTGGTCCGCCTCGTTGACCGCACACTCAAAAGCTGGGGTTTCAAGCAGCCCCGGATCGCCGTGGCCGGAATCAACCCCCACGCGATGTTCCCGGAAGATCAAGACAAGATCGGGCCGGCCGTTGCCGCCGCCTGTGCCGACGGCATTGATGTTCAGGGCCCTCTGGTTCCGGACACGGTGTTTCGGCAGACCCTCGAAGGTCGGCATGACGTAGTGGTGACCATGTTCCACGACCAGGGGCAGATCCCGATCAAGACGGCAGCCTTCGAAGGCGCTTGCACCGTGTATGTCGGCTTGCCATTTGTGATGCTCAATGTGCCGCACGGCACGGCGTATGACATTGCTGGCCAGGGCGTGGCGCAGCACCAGAGCATGCTGTCTGCCATTCGCACGGCCGCCAGCCTGGCTGCCGGCAGGCCTATCGCCGCCTGAGTCCACCGAGATAAATGCATGGCCACAGAAAAAATCGCTCTCGTCACCGGGGGCAGCGCCGGGCTGGGTGAGGACATCGCGCTCCACCTGCAGCGTGAAGGCTATAAGGTGTTGGTGTGCGGCCGACGCGCAGACAAGCTCGACGCGATGAAGGCGCGCGGGGTCGAGGCCTTTCAGTGCGACATCAGCAGCCGCGATGACATCGCACGCATGCACCAGTGGGTTGTGCAGGCCTATGGCGGGCTTGACGTGCTCGTGAACTGCGCCGGTATTGCGGTGCAGAGAAGCCCGTTTGTCGAGGCCTCGGTCGAAGACATCGAGCGCCTGGTCCAGACCAACGTCCTGGGCACGATGTTCGTGACCCAAGCCTTCTTGCCGCTCGTGATCGCGCGCAAGGGATCAGTCGTCAATTTCAGCAGCACCCTGGCCCAGCGGCCGCGCGCTGGATCGATTGCTTACTCGGCCACCAAGGGTGCGATTGAGGCCTTCACGCGGGCCTTGGCCATTGAGGCGGCCGAGCATGGCGTGCGGGTCAACTGCATCGCCCCCGCTCTGGTGCGCAGCGAAATCTACCTGGCGGCGGGCATGTCGGCCGCTGACTACGAAAAGCTGCTGGCTGCACGGGCCAAGGAGTTTCCGCTGCGCCGGGTGGGCGAGCCCGAGGATGTCACGGGCATGCTGTCCTACCTGGTGTCCGATTCAGCAGGGTGGATCACTGGCCTTTGCCTTCCCGTGGACGGCGGGGCGATGCTGCGCTAAGCGCCGTATGGGCGCGTTACCCGTCATCTCGCCAGACGTAGTCCTTGGCGGCGCCTTGGCGCTGCTGTCTTTGCTGACCTATGGCATCTGCATGGTGCTGGTGTCGGTGTGCGTACGTACCTTTCGCAGCGAGCCAGGGTCGCTGATTGCCGCTGCGGCCTGCATACCCGCAGGCATCTTGATTTCATGCTGGCAACTGGCATTTGGCGAGGTTCAAGTAGGGATCAGCGCGTGGGCCGTGGTGGCTTTTGCACTGGCCGGCATTTTTTCGACCTATCTGGGCCGGTGGCTGGTCTTCAAGTCGATTGAACTCAATGGACCTTCCGGGGCGTCGGCTCTGCAAAGCACCAGCCCCCTGCTCACCGCGGTTTTCGCGTGGGTGTTCCTCGGTGAAGTGATCGGCTGGGTGGGCATGCTGGGCATCACCATGGCGATCGTAGGTCTGGTGTCCATGAGCTTCGGCTTGCAGCGGCGTGCCGCTACCCACAAGACAGCGGCCGCGGCCTTGGCCTCTGCCAGTAGCGGGCGCTCGATGGTGTGGGCGAGCCTGGTAGTTGGCGTCGGTTCTTCCGTCGCGTATTCGGGCAGCCACATCTTTCGCGGCTCTGCCGTGCGGATCTGGAATGAGCCGCTCCTGGGTGCCACGATCGGCGCCGGTGCGGCACTCGTGGCCCTGCTTCTGGCGAGCCGGAGCAAGTGGCCCGAGTACAAGCAGGAAATCCTTGCCAACCGCAAGGGGGCCTGGCAGTTTGCAGGCATTGGCGTGCTTCAGTTTCTGGCGCAGACCCTGGTGATCGCGTCGATGAAGTACATCCCCGTTAGCGTGGCGGCCTTGGTTTCCATGTGCACCCCTCTGGTTGTGGTACCGATCAGCTACTTCATTCTGCGAAACGAGGAGAGGCTCAACGGGGTCATGTTCATTGGCATTCTCATCACCCTGTGCGGTACCTTGACCTCACTGGTTTTTGCGGGGCGTGCCTGACGGGTCTTCTACGCTTTGAGGCATGTCTTCGGCGTCTGTCCCCAACGCTTTTTGCGCCTGGTGCCAGTTGGCGAGATTCATGGCGTGCCCCCTCAGGTCCGTGCGGGTTTGGCAGCAGCGCGGGCTGCCGGATAGGACGCGAAGACGCTGTCCTGCCCGCGCCGGTCGATCAGCAGCACTTGGAAGGCATCTCGCCGGCTGCCATCTTCCATGCCTGGTGAGCCCACCGGCATACCCGGTACCGCCAGACCCAGGGCAACTGGCCGGGTAGCGAGCAGGCGCTTGATGTCCTGCGCAGGGACGTGTCCCTCGACGACATAGCCGCCCACCCGCGCGGTATGGCAACTTCCGAATTTTTCTGGCATCCCTAGCTGCTTGCGTGAGATTGCCGTGTCCGCGACATCGTTCACCTTGACCTGGAACCCATTGGCCTTCAGGTGATCTACCCAGGCGCCGCAGCAGCCGCAAGTGGCAGTCTTGAACACCTCGATCAGGTGTGGCTGGCTGCTGGTGGCCAGGGCCGACCGGGTGGCGGCGCCGGCGGCTAATGCGCCAGTGAGCGCCAAAACAAAGCTGCGGCGGCTCGGCGCTGTTGCCCAAGCCGTTTGCTCCTCGGGGGTGTGCTTCATTTGGATTCCTCGTAAATTCATGTTCGTTGAGGCGCCTCGGGGCACCCATACGGGTTCTGCCAGCGGGGTGCGCAAAGGCTCGGAGGCATGACCCTGGGCCTGCTGCGCACGCCCAGGCCCGGTCAGAACTTACGGGGAGGGCGTTCTAGGCCGTCGAGAACGACGCTGGCAACGGGGGAGGCCGAAGAAGGGAACCTCACCGGTCCTGCCGGGGCCTGAACCAGCAGGACCGTGGCAAGCGGGCTGGCCGCTGGCCCACCGGCGCAGCAACTGGCGCAGGCGCTGCATTGGCCCTGAGCCTTGACGTCGTGGTGGCTGCCTGGCTCGGCGGCGAAGCCCGCGGTGGCCAGGCCATTCAGGCCTGTGTCGGGCGACGGGGCGTGTCCATGAGAATGGACTGGGGGGTGGGCATTTGAATGTCCCTGCGCTTGGCCCTTCAAATAGGCCCAGCAGGTGGGCTGCGAACCCGGGGATCCAGCGACCCGGTCCCGCGCAAGCGAGGCCCGCGCCTGTCCTGTGGATGTATGGGCTGCCTCAGCGCCATGACCGCCCGCGCAGGTCGGCACCTGAGCCAGCGCGCCGCGCAGCGGCAGCAGCAGGGCGAGCAGGAGCAGAAGGCACAGGCGCGCAGAATTCATGCTGGAAAGATTAGCAGATCCCCTGCGCCTCGAAAGGCATGCCCCTCGCTCTGCTACGCTTTCAGGCATGACCTCGACGCCTGCCCCCGCCGACTTTCCCCGTCTTCCCCCGGTCGCCGCCGACCGCCTGCCCGCCCTCCTGCAAGCCATGCCCAAGGCGGAGCTGCATATGCACATCGAGGGCTCGCTCGAGCCCGAGCTTATTTTTCAGATCGCCCGTCGTAACGGCGTGGCCTTGCCCTACGCCAGCGTCGAAGACTTGCGCCGCGCGTATGCCTTCACCAACCTCCAGAGCTTTCTGGATATCTATTACGCCGGCGCCAGCGTGCTGCTGAAAGAGCAGGACTTCTACGACATGGCCTGGGCTTACTTGGAGCGCGCCCAGGCCGACAACGTCATTCACACCGAGATCTTCTTCGACCCCCAGACCCATACGGCCCGCGGCGTGCCGATGCAGACCGTGATCGATGGCCTGCACCGCGCCTGCCAGGACGCGCTGCCCAAGCTGGGCGTGAGCGCCAGTCTGATCCTCTGCTTTCTGCGTCACCTGAGTGAAGAGGAAGCCTTCCAGACCCTGGAGGAGGCGCTGCCCTTCATGGGTCGCTTCATCGGCGTGGGCCTCGATTCCAGCGAGGTCGGCCACCCGCCGGAAAACTTTGCCCGCGTCTTTGCACGCTGCCGCGAACTGGGCCTGCGCCTGGTGGCCCATGCCGGTGAGGAGGGGCCGCCGGCCTATATCTGGTCGGCCCTGGACGTGCTGCGGGTCGAGCGCATCGACCACGGCGTGCAGTCGATGCGGGACCCGGAGCTGGTCAAGCGGCTGGCCCGCGACCGCATGCCCCTCACGGTGTGCCCGCTGTCGAACCAGAAGCTGTGTGTCTTTCCGAACCTGGCGGACCACAACCTGGGTCGGCTGCTCGATGCCGGCGTGATGGCCACCGTCAACTCCGACGACCCGGCCTATTTCGGCGGTTACATGAACCAGAACTTCACCGAGACCTTTGCGGCGCTGGGGCTGGGTGCGCCGGCGGCCTACCGGCTGGCGCGCAACAGCTTCGAGGCAAGCTTTGCGAGCGCCGAGGCCAAGGTCGGCTGGATTGCGCGGCTGGACGACACCTTCGCCCGCTTCGCCTGAGGTCGCAAGCCCCGCCCTTACAATTCGCCCCGCGCCGCTGTGCCCCGCAGCGGCGCTTTTCTTTGTCCCGGGGCCATGTCGAGGAACACCATGTACAAAAACCTCGCTGCCGCCGCATTGGCGGCCGCCAGCGTCTTTCTTCCCACCGCTGCGTTGTACGCGCAATCCCCAGCCAAGGCACCCGCCGCCCCGACCTCTGCGCCGCTCAAGGTCGGCTTTGTCTATGTCACGCCCGTCACCCCCGCGGGTTGGGTCCGCCAGCACGAGGAGGGCCGCCAGGCCCTGCAAAAGGCATTGGGCCCGAAGGTGCAGACGCAATTCGTGGAGAACGTGGCCGAAGGCCCGGATGCCGAGCGCGTCATCCGCGACCTGGCGCGACAGGGCTACGGTCTCATCTTCACCCCCAGCTTTGGCTATATGGAGCCCACCATGGCGGTGGCGCGTGAGTTTCCGGAGGTGAAGTTCGAGTCCATCACCGGCTACAAAACCGCGCCCAACGTGGCCGCCGCCAACGCCCGCTACTACGAGGGTCGCTACCTTGCCGGTATCGCGGCCGGCCGAATGAGCAAGACCGGCGTGGCTGGTTATGTGGCGGGCTTTCCCATCCCCGAAGTGATACAGGGCATCAACGCCTTCACCCTGGGCATGCGCTCGGTCAACCCCAATGCCCAGGTCCGTGTGGTCTGGATCAACGAATGGTTCGATCCGCCGAAGGAGCGCGAGGCCGCCATGAGCCTCTTTGACCTTCAGGCCGATGTCGTTGCCTTTCACACCGCCTCTACTGCGGTCATGGCCGCAGCCCAGGAAAGAGGCCGGATGGCAGTGGCCTATCACTCCGACATGCGAAAGATCGGGCCCGACGCGCAGATCGTCGCCGTCACCCACCACTGGGGCGGCTACTACACCCGGCGCGCCCGCGAGGTGCTGGACGGCCGGTGGACCTCGAGCAATGTCTGGGGCGGAGTGAAGGAGGGCATGGTCCGCGTGGAGGGCTTTGGCACCAAGGTGCCCAAGGCGGTGCAGACCGAGGTGCTGGCGCGCCAGAGAGACATTGCCGACGGCCGCCTGAAGCCTTTTGCCGGCCCGCTCACCGACAACGACGGCCGAGCCCGGCTTCCGGCCGGCCAGGCGCTTTCCGACGAGCAGATTCTGGGCATGGACTGGCTGGTCGCCGGCGTGGTGGGCAAGGCTTCAAAATGAGGGCATGAGAGCCTACCGCGCCGCCCTGCTTCGATTTGACGACGAAGGACGCCCCGTCTACGACCCGGACGGTCTGCTGGTCGTCGGGCCGTCACCGGGCGCGTCAGGCGCGCCGGGGCCGCGCTCCGCAACAACCGCATCGGGCGTTCGCGTGGTCCGGGCCGCCGGGGCCTGGTCGGATCTCAAGGACCGCTTTCCCGGCGTGGTGGTGGAGCACTTGCCCGGTCGGCTGATCGCACCGGGCTTCATCGACCTGCATGTGCACTACCCGCAGACCGATGTGATCGGCTCCCCGGCCGAGGGCCTGCTGCCCTGGCTGGAGAACTACACCTTCCCGCACGAGTCACGCTTTTCAGATGCCGCCTATGCAGGACAGGTGGCCACTTTTTTTCTGGGCGAACTGCAGCGTCATGG
The DNA here is from genome assembly GCF_029866045.1 of Ramlibacter sp. Lineage (GTDB taxonomy): Bacteria > Pseudomonadota > Gammaproteobacteria > Burkholderiales > Burkholderiaceae_C > Ramlibacter. The sequence goes on from NZ_JARXAB010000057.1 coordinate 54,884, forward strand.
CGTCACGACGGCCCTCACCTTTGCCACCTCTCACCCGGCCTCGGTCGACGCACTCCTGGGCCTGGCGCAAGGCCGTGGCCTGCGTCTGATCGCCGGTAAGGTGCTGCAGGATCGTCACAGCCCCGACGGCGTGCGGGATGAGACCGAGCAGTCCTTGCTCGACACGGAGGCCCTGATCCAGCGCTGGCACGGCCAGGGCCGCCTCGGCTATGCCATCACCCCGCGTTTCGCGCCCAGTTGCTCCGACGCGCAGATGCAGGGCGCTGGCGAGCTGGCGGCGCGCTACCCCGATGTCTGGATCCAGTCGCACGTGGCCGAGAACCGCGACGAGATCGCGTGGGTGCGTGAGCTTTATCCAGACGCCCGCAGCTACCTGGCGGTCTATGAGAAATTTGGCCTGCTGCGCGAGCGCGCCATCTACGCGCACTGCATCCACTTCGACGACGCCGACCGTGCGTTGATGCAGGCCACCGGCGCCGTGGCCGCGGTCAGCCCGACCAGCAACCTCTTTTTGGGAAGTGGTTTCTTCGACTACGCCGCGGCCGACCGGCAGGGCATGCGCTACGGCCTGGCCAGCGACGTGGGCGGCGGCACCAGCTTCTCCCCCTTTCACACCATGCTGGCGGCCTATTACGTGGGCCGCGAGGGCCACACCAAGGCCGGCCTGTCGCTGGCGCCCTCCCATCTGTGGTGGCAGCACACCGCCGGTGCCGCCCAGGCTTTGGGCCTTTCCGGCGTGGTGGGCAACCTGCAGCCCGGTTGCGAGGCCGACTTCGTGGTGCTCAACCCCCAGGCCACGCCCCTGCTGGCGCGCCGCAGCGCGCAGGCCGGCAACCTGGAGGAACTGCTCTTTTCGCTCATCGTCCTGGGCGATGACCGGGCGGTGCAGGCCGTGCACCTGGCCGGCGGCGCTGGCCTCGATCCCGCGGCCTAGCACGGCCCGCCTAAAATCCCGGCAGGAGCGTCCTCACATGACCATCAAAAGCGACAAGTGGATCCGCCGCATGGCGGAGCAGCACGGCCTGATCGACCCCTTTGAGCCCCAGCAGGTGCGCCAGGTTGATGGCCGGCGCGTTATCAGCTACGGCACATCCAGCTACGGCTACGACATTCGCTGTGCGCCCGAGTTCAAGGTGTTCACCAACATCCACAGCACGGTGGTCGACCCCAAGGACTTCGACGAAAAAAGCTTCGTCGACTTCCATGGTGACTCCTGCATCATTCCGCCCAACAGCTTCGCACTGGCGCGCACCGTGGAGTACTTCCGCATTCCGCGCAATGTGCTGACCATTTGCCTGGGCAAGAGCACCTATGCCCGCTGCGGCATCATCGTCAACGTGACCCCCTTCGAGCCGGAGTGGGAGGGCTATGTGACGCTGGAGTTCTCCAACACCACCCCGCTGCCCGCCCGCATCTACGCCGGCGAGGGTTGCGCCCAGGTGCTGTTCTTCGAGAGCGACGAGACCTGCGAAGTGAGCTACAAGGACCGTGGCGGCAAGTACCAGGGTCAGCGCGGCGTGACGCTGCCCAAGGCCTGAGCCGCTTCGATCGGTTTGCGGCTCACGGGTGAGCCACTCCGCCGCGATACGGCTCATGGGGTGAGCCGTATCGGCCTGCGATGCGGCTCATGGCACCGCCCAAGCCCTCCCAGGGCATGTCTTGGACCAGGTCTTGACGCAAGACCATTTCGGGCATGCCGCAGGTCTCTTCTCCGCCTGCAACGCCGACAGTGTCCTACGCACGTCCGGCCCCCGCGGCATAAGCATCGGGCCGATGAAGGTCGCGCCCTGGTTCTGGATCCTCGCGGCGCTCATCGCCTGCGCAGAGCTGCTGGCTTTTTCTGCGCTGTGCCAGGCGCAAGTGGACGGCGCGCAGGCTCGGCGGGTGGAAACGCAGTTGCAGGACGCGGTTTTTGGCTACTGTCTGGACCAGTTCGACGCCTTCAGCATCGGCCGTTGTCGGCTGCACTTCGCGCCCCGGCCGTGATCAGCCCTCCGCGCCCTCAATCAGAAAGCGCACCCGCCGCTGGCCCTGCCATTCATCGGCGTCGAGTCGGAAGGCCAGCCGCGCACGTGCTGGCAGCGGCTCGGTGTGGCCGAACCAGATGCCGTCCACCGGCTGACCCTGGTGCTTGAGCTTGAGCGCCAGATGCTTCTCGCCCACCAGACGCTGTGACAGCACCTCGAGCTCTTCGCTGAACACCGGCGGTGCGAAGCCCTGGCCCCACACCTGCTGCGAGAGTGCGTCCACCAGGTCGATACGGCGGTACTCCGGCGCCAGCGGTCCGTCGGTCTCCAGCCTGCGCAGCAGCGTGGCCGGCTCCAGCCATTCGGCGGCGACCTGCCGGAGCGCCTCCTCGAAGGTGTCCAGGTGCTCCTCGGCGATGGTGCAGCCCGCGGCCATGGCATGGCCACCGAAGCGAAGCAAAACGCCCGGGTGTCGCTTGGCGACCAGGTCGAGCGCATCGCGCAAATGAAAGCCCGGGATCGAACGGCCCGACCCTTTGAGCTCGTGCTCCTTGCCGGAGGCCTGGCTGGCGGCGAAGACGAAGGCCGGCCGGTGGAAGCGGTCCTTGATGCGTGAGGCGACGATGCCGACCACACCCTCGTGGAAGTCGGGGTCGAACACGCAGACGGCTGGCGGCGGCTCCTCACCCTCTTCGAAGAGAGATTGGGCAATTTCCATCGCCTGGTCGCGCATGTCGCCCTCGATGTCGCGGCGCTCACGGTTGATGCCGTCGAGGGTGCGCGCCAGTTCGTCGGCACGGGCCGCGTCGTCGGTGAGGAGGCACTCGATGCCCAGCGTCATGTCGGACAGGCGGCCGGCGGCGTTGATGCGCGGCCCCAGCGCGAAGCCGAAGTCGCCGCTGCTGGCGATCTCGGGTTTGCGGCCGGCGGCACGAAAAAGCGCAGCCAGGCCAGCAGGCATGCTGCCGGCGCGGATGCGGCGCAGTCCTTGTGCGACCAGCCGGCGGTTGTTGGCGTCGAGCTTGACCACGTCGGCGACGGTGCCAAGCGCCACCAAAGGCAGCAGCGCATCGAGCCGAGGTTGCAGGACTGGTGCCCCCACGCTCCCCGCTGCGCGTGGTTCGCTGCCCCCCGAGGGGGCTGCCCCGCCTTGGGGCGGCCCGGCGGCGGGGCGCACATCAAACACGCCGCGCGCGCGCAGCTCGGCGCGCAGCGCCAGCAGCACATAAAACATCACGCCCACGCCCGCTACCGACTTGCTCGGGAACTCGCAGCCGGGTTGGTTGGGGTTCACGATCACTGCCGCAGCGGGCAACTGCGCGCCGGGCAGGTGGTGGTCGGTGACCAGCACTTGCAGGCCCAGGGCGTTGGCGGTGGCCACGCCCTCGACGCTGGCGATGCCGTTGTCCACGGTGATCATCAGGTCGGCGCCTCGCGCCTTCACCCGCTGGGCGATGGGCGGCGTGAGACCGTAGCCGTCCACCACCCGGTCGGGCACCAGGTACTCGACATGCGTCGCGCCCAGCATGCGCAGGCCGCGCACCGCGACCGCGCAGGCCGTGGCGCCGTCACAGTCGTAGTCGGCCACGATGCACAGGCGCCGCTGGGCGGCAATGGCGTCGGCCAGCAGCCGGGCGGCGTCCTGCGCGCCCTTCATCTGGTCGGGAGGGATCAGTCGGGCCAGGCCCTCGTCAAGGTCGGCTTTGTCCTGCACGCCGCGGGCGGCGAAGAGGCGCGCGAGCAGCGGGTGGATGCCGGCCTGCTCCAAGGCCCAGGCGGCGCGCGGCGGAACGTCGCGGGTGATGAGTTTCATAAGGTGTCCAGAACGTGGGCCGGGCGGGGGCTGCGCCAGAGAGCGCTGGCCCGGGAGATCGCGCGTGAGATCGCGCGGGGGAGGCTCTGTCCGCCGCCCGAACGAGGCCCGAAGGCGGCGGCGGCGCGCTCGCCCGCCAAGGTCAGGTAGACCGCGCGGCCCGCCTCGAGCGCCTGCAGCAAGGGCGGCAGGGCCTCGTCGTCGAGCTGCTGCCAGGCCAGGCCCCAGGCGGCGGCGTCGCCCTCCATCGTGGGCCCTCGCAGGCGCTCATCAAGGCGGACTTCGGCCAGGCCGGATGCCGGACCCGACGCCGCCCACCCCACTGGCAGCGCGCCTGCGCCGTCGACCCAGAAGGAGTTCACCGGCAGCAGGCCGCGCTGTTCGCGGGCTTCGTTCACCGGGTGGGTGTAGAGCAGCATCTGCATCTCTTGTTGCAGGCGCCGGATCGGCCTCGCCGCGGCGGTGCGGGGCAGCCAGTCGTCGACCCGGCGGCCGATCACCCGATCGAGGCTGGCGCAGGGCAGACCTTGCAGCAGGTCGCCACGCGCGGTCCAGCACAGCGCCCGCTCCCACTGCACGGCTAACCCGTCCTCGGTGAAGTAGGGCTGCATCGCGGCCAGCAGGGTTTGCGACTCCTCGTCGGAGAGTTGCAAGGCCTCGGGGTCGCGCAGGGCGATGTGGTCGCTGCCCACCGCCCAGTGGCAGGGCGTGAGGCGGGCGAATGCTTGACCGTCTGGGGCTGGACCGTCCGGGGCTGCGCTGTCAAAGCGCCCACCGTCAATGTTTGCACCGCCCGGGAGTCGCCCCGCGCTGGCCTGCCGCCAGGCGGCCCAGGGCAGGTAGCCGTCCTCGCCGGGCAGGCCGAGGGCGCGGGCCTGCGCGCGCTCATGGGGCAGGCTCAGGGTGCGCTCGGGCTCGCGCTCGGCCGGCGCAACCTCGTCGGGCAGCCGTTCCAAGCGGGACAGCAACCGGGTCAGGTGGGGCAGGCGCAGGCCGGCCAGGGTCTGCCGGCGGGCGTCGTCCGTGGCGCCGGCGTGGGACACGATCAGGTGCAGGGCAGTGTCCGTCATGGTCCCTATTGTCCCGGATGCCACAATCCCCCCCATGGCCATCCCGGGGTCCCCGGGGCGCTCTTCGACCTCGCCAACCTGTTCCACCCGCGGCATGCAAGTCCCCTACGAACTGCTCCTGGGCTGGCGCTACACCCGCGCCGGCCGCGCCGCGCGCCGCAACGGCTTCATTTCCTTCATTTCTGGCGTGTCCATGTTGGGCATCGCCCTGGGCGTGGCCGCGCTCATCATCGTGCTCTCGGTGATGAACGGTTTCCAGAAGGAAGTGCGTGACCGCATGCTGGGCGTCGTCTCCCACATCGAAATCTATGGCGTGGGCGGGCAGCCCCTGGCCGACCTGGCGCAAACCCTCGCCCAGGCCCGTCGCCACCCGCAGGTGCAGGCGGCGGCTCCCTTCGTCGCCACCCAGGCGCTGTTGGCGCGCGGCGAGGATATGCGCGGCACGCTGGTGCGCGGCATCGACCCGGCGCTCGAGCCTGAGATCACCGCCCTGGCCCGCTCACTGAAGGACGGGCCCTTCGCCCGCCTGGTACCTGGCGAGTTTGGCCTGGTGGTGGGCGCCGAGCTGGCCCGCCAGCTGGCTCTGCGCGAGGGCGATGCGGTCACCCTCATCGCGCCCGGCGGCCAGGTGACGCCAGCCGGCGTGCTGCCCCGCCTCAAGCAGATGAAGGTGGTGGGCGTGTTTGACGCCGGCCACTTCGAGTTCGACAGCGGCCTGGTGATGATGCACATCGAGGATGCGCAGCGCCTGTTCCGGCTCGAGGGGCCCACCGGCGTGCGCCTGCGCCTGGCCGACCTGCACCGCGCGCCTGAGGTCGGAGCCCAGTTGGCGGCCACGTTGGGCGATGCGGTGGTGGTGCGCGACTGGACAAAGCAAAACCGCACCTGGTTTGCCGCGGTGCAGCTTGAAAAGCGGATGATGTTCATCATCCTCACCCTGATCGTGGCGGTGGCCGCATTCAATCTGGTGAGCACCCTGGTGATGACGGTGACCGACAAGCGCGCCGACATCGCCATCTTGCGCACCCTGGGCGCAAGCCCGGCCAGCATCATGGGCGTGTTCGTGGTGCAGGGGGCCATGGTGGGCGTCATTGGCACCCTGTCTGGCCTGCTGCTGGGGCTGGGGGTCGCGTTCAACATCGGCGTCATCGTGCCGGCCATTGAGCGAGCGCTCGGTGCGAGCTTTCTGCCGCGGGACATCTACCTGATCAGCGCCATGCCCAGTGACCCGCAGTCCGCCGATATCGTGCCGATCGCGCTCATCTCCCTGGTGCTGGCCTTCCTGGCCACGCTCTACCCGAGCTGGCGTGCCAGCCGGGTCAACCCGGCGGAGGCCCTGCGCTATGAGTGAGCCAGCCCTGCGAGATGTGGTGCTGCAGGCCCAAGGCCTGTCCAAGCGCTTTGCCGAAGGCGGGCTCGACGTCGAAGTGCTGCAAGGCATCGACCTGCAGGTGCGCGCCGGCGAAACGGTGGCCATCGTCGGCGCCTCGGGCTCGGGCAAGAGCACCTTGCTGCATATGCTGGGCGGCCTGGACGCGCCGACCCGGGGCGAGGTACACCTGATGGGCCAGCCGCTGGCCCGCCTGGGCGCCGCCGAGCAAGGGCGCCTCCGCAATGCGCACCTGGGCTTTGTTTACCAGTTTCACCACCTCTTGCCCGAGTTCAGTGCTCTCGACAACGTAGCCATGCCCCTGCGCATTCGCCGCCTGCCGCAAGCCGAGGCGCAGGCCCGTGCCCGCGAGGTCTTGGTCTCGGTGGGTCTGGGGGGCCGTGAGCGGCATCGGCCGTCTGAGCTCTCGGGCGGCGAGCGTCAGCGGGTGGCCATTGCGCGCGCCCTGGTCACCCAGCCGGCCTGCGTGCTGGCCGACGAGCCCACGGGCAACCTGGACCGCGGCACGGCTGAACAGGTGTTCGAGCGGATGATGCAGCTGGCCCGCGAGGCTGGCACCGCCTTCGTGGTGGTGACGCATGACGAACAACTGGCGGCACGCTGCGGTCGGGTGCTTCGCCTCGAGCGCGGCCAACTGGTCCCGCCAGTCTGATACGACGGGCCGCTGGAACTACTTGCCGCCGCCAGCGCCTTTGGCCTCGGAAGCGCCCGAAGGGAGACCCCTCGCCGAGGCCGGGCTCGGCGCAGCGTCCACCAGCGATCCACGAGCCCCTGCGCCCGGGGGTTTGTAGGCTTCCAGCGTCTGGCGCATGAAGGCACGCACCCGTTCGTCCGGCGCGAGCACTGAGCTGCTGCCCGCCCCGGACTCGCCCCGGCCAGAAGGACTGCCCTTTTTGAAAAGCCGCATCAGATCCCGATGTTCCGCAGGTGTGAGGTCTTGGCAAGCCAGAAGGCACATCCGCTCGAGCACAGGCCAAGCCTTGGGGCCGCTGACTGGCGGTTCTGCGTCAATCAAGTACTTGCGTGCGCCTTGCAAGCCGTAGATGCCGACGCACACATGGTGGAGTACAAGGGCGTGCAGCGCCTGCTGGGGGGGCGTCTGTTCCGAGTGGATGTAGCCCCAGCTCCCGATAACACCATGCAGTTGGATGGTCGGCGCCAAGCGGCACAGGGCGTGCAGGCGCATGTCCAGCGAGGTTTGCGCTGTCTGGAAGTTGCGGCAGGCCGCCATTTTGGGCTCGACCTCTTTGAGGGTGGCCTCAAGTGCCTCAAAGCTGGCAGGTGTGTTCTTTCCGAAGTGTCGCTCGGCGACAAGCTCCAGAAACAGGGCCTGCCGGTGGCGGTTGTAGGGGGTGTTTGTTCTTTCGTCCTGAGGCTCGTCGACCCAGCTGGAAAACTGCTCCCAATGAGCCTTCAATTCATGGTGAGAAGACGCGTCCAGTATTCGCGTCAGCTCGGGGCGCAGCGCTTCGGCCCGGGCCCTTGCGCTGGCTTCGGTTTCGGGGGGCCGTGCAGGTCGGGATGCGCCCGCCGTCGTCCCCATGGCCGTGCCCGGCTCGGTGTCCCTCTCGGTGTCGCTTTCCCTATCCGCTCGCGTGTCCGTTTCGGCGCCCGCCTCGGGGCCGAGCAACCGGATCAGAGCCCACTCGCGATTAGACGGATTTGTGAGCGGGTCCGGCCGGCCAGACGCCGCAATGGCTTTGCCGACCGCTGCGCCCCGCTCGCTGCGCTGGCCCAGGCGCGTCGCCATGGCGCTGAAAGACGCGCTGAAGGAGGCGCGGCCCCGCTCCATGAGCGACTGCGAGCTGGGTTGGCGCACATGCCTGGAAGCGGGTGTCGATGCGGGCGTGGACCCTGATACGGAGGCTGGCCCGGGCGCCGGGGTCGCCGGCCTCGCCGGTGGGGAGGGCCGAATGTCTTTGTAGGGCGACGGAAATGCGATGTCGGAGGAGGGAACACTGGCGCGCGAGGCCAGTGCGGATGTGGGCTGTGCCAAACGAGACGCTGGCGCCGCTGGCGTCGCGAAGGCGGCCGGCCGTGCCGCGCTTGCGGGGGTGCCCGGAGTGGCCGGGGTGGGGGCGGGGGTCGCAGCCGCACCAGTGGCTGCGGCCGCAGCGGCGCGCGAGGTTTGCGGAGTCCCAGTGAGTGGGCCGGTGGGGCGGAGCATGGCGTTTTCCTGTGCCGAAGTGGACGATCCGGCGAGACTAGGAGCGCAGCCGATATGCGTGTGACTCTCTGCTGACGCATGCGCCTCTTCTGGGGCCTCTTCTTGGGCCTGTTCCTGGGCGGGTGCTTTTACCTCTGACGTTCAGGTCGACACGTTCATCGCTACTGGCACCCTCGGAAGCTCATCCGGTGCTTGACCCTTTGGGCGTCTTGCCATCCACCGCGGGCCGCGACGGCGCCTGGCGTCCACCGGGCTCCAGCGGCAACAGGCTGCGTATCTCGACACCTCGCATGAGCAACTCGGTTCGAAGTGGCTCATGCACCGTAGCGGCCAGGTCGGTGAGGCTGCTGATTGCGCGGAGGCGCAGTGTCCTGGCGGCGGCGGCCCCCGGCGGCTGCAGCGCACGCAACATGAATTCGCGCAGTCGCAGTACGACCCGCAGGCCCTGCTCTGGCAGGCCGATCGGCACGGGCAGTTTCAGGCACAGGCTGGCGAGCCGCCCACTCTCGGCCACCGTCAAGCCGCCGCAGGCTTGACGCATCATGTGAAACTGAACGGTCCACACGTCTGTCGTGTCTCCGGACAGTCGCCCAAAGACCTCCGGACTGATCAGCTCTTGTCTGGTCGCCTGCACCCCCTGGAAGGCGATGCGCAGGGAGAGAATGACCAGCGCCCGTAGCGTCTGTTCATCGCCAGTTTCGTGCGCGGGCAGTGATTCCCAATTGCTCAGGTGCCAGACGATCTCTTCCCTGGAGGTGTGGTATAGCAGGGCCCGCAGGCGGTGGGCCAGCGCCTGGAGTGTGGGCCCCTTGTCGCTGGCGGACGCGAACAGGGGTCGGGCCTCCTCCAGCGTGCGGGAGATCTCTGCGGAACGATGAAGGGGTTTGCCATTGAACAGGCGCGCAGCCACCAGCTCGAGCAGCTGCGCCTGCATGTGCAGGACGAAAGACGCCCTGGCGCCCCCCGCGTCCGCGGGTCCCGCCTGACCGCACAACGATGTCCAGAGAGCCTGCAACTCCTCGCGTCCTGACCATTGAATCACCTGCGCCAGATCGGGTCGCAGCCCTTGGGCGCGCGTTTGGGCCTGGGCTTCGCTCAGGCCTGCGCCCCGGTCGGGGTGCGTGAGCCTGGCGATCGCCGCCCTGCGCAATGGGGCGGTGGCCAAGGCGCCGGGCGCGCCCGCTCGCTCGATGTCCTGCCGCACCGAAGAAGCTCGGACGCGGCGCTGCTGCAGAGGGCGGCCCAAGCGGTCCAGCGACCGGCTGCGAGGCGTCGCTTGGCGACTGCTTGGGGCATTCAATGGAGCAGAGGTGGTGTCCGTTCCCAGCAACTGCACCTGCCGCACTTGCCCGTGGTGCGAGGCTGCCGTTTCGCCAGGGGAGGGCGCGCTGTTGCGTCTGGTCAGCACAGGCGGGGCGCCGGAGGGCGTGGGGGAGGGCCGTTGCGCCGGCTGGGCCGGCTGTGAATCTTGTGAGGCCCGGGCCGTTAGCGGCGCAGCTGCGGCAGCGCGCGAGGTGGCGCCTGGACGGATGCCAGAGGAAGTCAGGCTGAACATGGGAGACCTTCGCTAACCCGGGTGGAGACCCTGGTCGATTTCCGGCCAGCGTAGGGTCGGGGACTGTCTGCGCGTGACTTTGCGCTGACACGGCGCGGGGCGCGTCCGTGACGGATTTCACGAATTGCGCGAAGCGTCGCTACAGGATCCGGTTGAACCACCACACCGACAGCCCCGCCGCCGCCAGGGCGAGTGCGGCGGCCAGCAGGGCCAGCAGACCGGCGACCTCGGTTTCCTTTTTCTCGACCGTGAGCCGGGTGCTCAGGTGCTCGTACACCTTCTTGAGGTCTTGTGCGGTGCCCGCATAGAAGTACTCGGCCGCACTCTTGTTGGCGATCTGCTTGAGCGTCGCCTCATCGAGGCGCACCCGCATGCTCCAACCCTCAAAGCCAATGGTCTCGCCGTCGACGGTACCGATGCCCACGGTGTAGACCTTGACCCCGCGGTCGGCGGCCATCTTGGCCGCGTCCAAAGGGTCGACGCCAGTGGTGCGTTGGCCGTCGGTGAGCATGATGATGGCCGCCGAGGAATAGCTGCCGGCGGGCACAGGCGTGAAGGGCTTGGCCTCCTTCTTCTCAGCGTCGATCGGCGCAGCCTGCGGCCGAAAGCGTCCGCCACCGCCGCCTTGCATCGCCGCCAGCTCGATGCCCTGCCCGGGGAAGAGGGTGTCCAGCGAGATGACGATGGCGTTGCCGGTAGCGGTGCCGCGCTGCATCTGGAAGCGGTCGATGGCGGTGACCAGATCCTCCCGGTTGACGGTGGGCAACTGCGCCACCTGGGCCGCTCCGGCAAAGGCCACGATGCCCACCTTGACGTCGCGCGGCAGCTCCTCGAGAAAGGCTTTGGCCGCAGCTTGCGCCGCCACCAGACGATTGGGTTGCACGTCGGTGGCGCGCATACTGCCCGACACGTCCATGGCCAAGATGATGGTCTGCTGGGTGGAGGGCAGGGTGATGGTGGCCACCGGCCGCGCGGAGGCCAGCAACATGGCTGCCAGCGACAGCAGGAAGAGCGCGGGCGGCAGGTGCCGCCGCCAGCCCGGACCGCGGCCCATGGCCTCTTTGACAATCGAGAGCGAGGCATAGCGCACCGCCAGCTTCTTGCGCCGGCGTTGCAGCCAGATGTACAGCAGGACGACCAGCGGCAGCGCCAGCAGCATCCAGAGTTGGTTGGGCCAGAGGAAATGCATAGTTCAGACTCCGGTTCAGGCCGCGGGCACGGGCTGTGTGTTCACGGACCGCAGATGGGAGGGCAGGCTGGCACCCGAGAGGCGGGCGCGGCGCCGGCGCATCTCAATGAAGCGCACCAGCGCGTCAACCAGGTCGCCGTCGGTGGCCAGCTCCAGGGTGTCGACGCCGGCCTGGGCCAGGCCCTCGTGCAGTTGCGCCTCGCGCTCGGCGGCGATGCGGGCAAAGCGCTGGCGAAAGCCCTTGTCGTGCGTGTCTACCAGCAGTTGCTCGCCGGTTTCTGCGTCGCGCAGGGTGATGAGGCCCAGGTCGGGCAGCTCGAGCTCCAGCGGGTCGAGTACCCGCACCGCCACCACCTCATGGCGCTGGGCCAGGCGCGCCAGCGCCTTTTCCCAGCCGGGCTCGCTGATGAAGTCAGAGACCACGAAGACGGTCGAGCGTCGGCGTGCCAGCCCGGCGGCGGCGTCCAGCAGGTCCTTGAGTTGCGTCGGTCGCCCTTCGGCCAGCACGGGCCGGCCTTGCAGCGCGTGCAGCAGACGCAGCACATGACGGCGGCCGCTGCCAGTGGGGATGACGGTGTCCACGCCCTGGCCATAGAGCAAGGCGCCAACGCGGTTGCCGTGGCGGGTGAGAAGTCGCGCCAGCACGGTGGTGAATTCGGCGACGAGCTCGCGCTTGGCCCGCTCGCCCGAGCCGAAGTCCACCGAGGGGCTCAAATCCAGCAGGAACCAAGCCGCCATCTCGCGGTCTTCGGTGAACACGCGCACATGGGGCTGCCCCTGGCGCGCGGTGACGTTCCAGTCGATGTGGCGCACATCGTCGTGCGCCTGGTACTCGCGCAGGTCGGCCAGGTCGATGCCGGCGCCGCGCATCAGGGTGCGGTAGTCGCCTTGCAGCAGGCCGTCGAGTCGGCGCAGCACCTTCCACTCGAGTCGGCGCAGCAGGGCCTCGGCGCGGCCGCTGATGGCGGTGGCCGGTGTGGGCGCTGCTGCGGCAGAGCCGGGGGCGGGGTTGCGCAAGGCCATGGGTTGGCAGGTGTCGCTTGGGCGCCTCAGTCGGCCGCTTGGGCCTCGTGCTCGAGCGGCCGGGCGGGCGCCGGGACACGGCTCATGATCTGGGTGATAAGGGCGTCGGCATCCATGCCTTCTGACAGCGCCTCGTAGGACAGCACGATGCGATGGCGCAGCACGTCATGCACCAGGTCGCTCATGTCCTCGGGCAGGGCGTAGTTGCGGCCCCGCATCAAGGCCAGGGCGCGCGCACCCTCGGCCAGCGAGATGGTGGCGCGCGGGCTGGCGCCAAAGGTGATGAAGCGGCGCAGCTCCTCCAGCCCGTGGCGTTCAGGCCGGCGGGTGGCCGAGACCAGCTTGACCGCGTACTGCAACATGGAGGGGTCGAGATAGACCGCACGCGCGGCCTTTTGCAGCGCCGCGAGTTGCCAGGTGGTGGCCACCGCGGTCACCTCCACCTTCGGGCCGATCACCCGCTCGGCGATGACGTACTCCTCCTCCTCGGTGGGATAGTCGACCAGCACCTTCATCATGAATCGGTCGACCTGGGCCTCCGGCAGCGGGTAGGTGCCTTCGGTCTCGATCGGGTTCTGTGTGGCCATGACCAGAAAGGGGTCGGGCACCCGGTGGCTTTCGCCGGCGATGGTGACCTGGCGCTCCTGCATCACCTCGAGCAGCGCGCTTTGCACCTTGGCCGGGGCGCGGTTGATCTCGTCGGCCAGCAGCAGGTTGGCAAACACCGGGCCCAGCGCGGTGGTGAACTCGCCCGTGCCCTGGTTATAGACCCGCGTGCCAATCAGGTCGGCAGGCACCAGATCGGGCGTGAACTGAATGCGCTTGAAGTTGCCCTGCACGGTAGCCGCGAGGGTTTTGACAGTGAGCGTCTTGGCCAGGCCGGGCACACCCTCGACCAGCAGGTGGCCCTGGGCGAGCATGGCCACCATGACCCGCTCGAGGAAGCGGTCTTGGCCAACGACGACCCGCTTGACCTCATAGAGGATCTGCTCCATCAGCTTGGCGGTGGTGGCGTCGGGGGCGCTGGCGTTCATGCGGGTCTCCGTGTCGGCGGGCTGGGGTGCCCAGGGATGTGGTGGCTGAAAGTGTTCGGAGTGGGCGGGTGTGACCGGTCTCTGGCAGGCAGCGCTGCTAGAAAGGCGGCACGCCCACGGCTGAAGCGGCGTTTTCGATAGGCACTGCAAAACCGATGCCCAGGAAGGTGCGGGCGGATGTCGGATTGAGGATGGCAGTCACGATGCCCACCACCGCACCGTCCATGGTGACCAGGGGCCCGCCGGAGTTGCCCGGGTTGGCTGCGGCGTCGAACTGGATCAGGTTGCGCAGTGAATGGCCGCCTTCGGGCGAACGGAAGGCCCGGCCCAGGCCCGAGACCACTCCGCCCGAGGCGGACGGCCCGATGCCGAAGGGAAAGCCCACCGCCATCACCTTGTCGCCCGGTGCCAACTCGCCCGTGCCCTTCATGGTGGCGGCAAACAGGTCGTCGGGAATCTTGTGTGCCTGCAGCACCGCCAGGTCATTCTCGGGCTGCACGTTGACCACCGACGCCGTGGCCTCGAGGCCGTCGGCGAAAGTGACGGTGATGCGGTCGGCGCCCGAGACCACGTGCAAATTGGTGAGGATCAGGCCCTTGTCGACGATGACCACGCCGGTGCCCACCCCCAGGCGGACTTCGCCCTCTTGGGCGCCCTCGTCCTCGTCGACTGACGGCGGCGCCTTGGGTCCGGAGGCTCCGGGTGTGGCCCTGCCTGCGGGGCCAGCCCCGGGCTTGCCCTTGGCGAGCGCTTGCAGGCGCTCGCGCTTGATGTAGCCGGCAACCCGGACCACCGAGGGACGGATGGCGTCGTAGGCCTTGGCGTATTCGGAGGGAAGCTCTTGCGTCTCAAGCGTCTTGAGCACCGCCGCGTCAATGTCCTGCTGGGTGATGCGCCGCTGCCCGAGCTGCTGCGAGACGCTCCAGGTGAGAAGGGCTGCCAGCACCAGGACCAGCATCCACAACGACTGCAGGCTGGTGGGTCGGCGCAGCCAGCGGCGAAGGCGGCCCTGTGGCTTGGCCAGCGTCGCCGGGGGGCTCCCGCTGTCCGGGGCCTGCGCTGCGGCGGTGGCTGTGGCTGTGGTGTCGTCAGCGCGGGCGGCCGGCACGGGCTGCCCTGGGACGGTCGCACGGGGGGTGGGTGCGGTTCGGCGGGCGCCGGGTCGACTGCTGCTGTAAAGGGGAGGCCGGCGCATGCTGTGACTGTGACTACGTGACTGGACCTGTTTTACGGTAACACGGATCGCCGGCCCTTGCATCCGCACTCGCACCGAGTGAGATCCGTCGCCAGTGCGCCGCGGGCGCGCCCCAGACCCAGGCGTTAGCCGTTGGCTCTTTCGCAGGCATGGGGCGCGGGCATGGGCGTTCGGCGTGTTTGGGCCTGAGGCCCTCCCTTGTCTGGTGCATCATCTCTGGGTGACTGCCTGGATCGATACCCACTGCCACCTGGATGCGCCCGAATTTGAGGCCGATCGGTCGGCAGTGCGGGCGCGGGCGCGCAGTGCCGGTGTGCGGCTGTGTGTCATTCCTGCGGTGGCAGCGACCCACTTCGAGGCGGTGCGGGCGCTGGCGCACCAGCATGGGGACGGCTACGCCCTGGGTATCCATCCCTTGATCACGCCGCAAGCCAGCGAGGCTGACCTCGCCCGGCTGGATGAGGCCCTGGCCCTGCACCGGCAGGACCCCCGCCTGCTGGCGGTGGGCGAGATCGGGCTGGACTATTTTCTGCCGGGCTTGGACCGCGAGCGCCAACTTTTCTTCTACCGGGAGCAGCTGCGCCTGGCGCGTCGTCACGGGCTGCCGGTCCTCCTGCATGTGCGGCGCTCGGCAGACACTTTGCTGCGCGAGTTGCGGCGCCAGCCGGTGGGTGGCATTGCCCATGCCTTCAACGGCAGCACCCAGCAGGCGCATGCCTTTCTCGACCTCGGCTTTGCCCTGGGCTTTGGCGGCACGCTCACTTTCGAGCGCGCCTTGCAGGTGCGCCGGCTGGCCTGTGAGCTGCCGCTGTCGGCCCTGGTGCTGGAGACCGACGCCCCCGACATCCCGCCGCATTGGTTGTACGAGACGGCAGCGGCGCGGGCTGGCGGCCAGCCGCAGGGCCGCAACGAGCCCGGTGAGCTGCCAGCCATCGGTCGCGTGCTTGCCGGCCTGCGCGGCATGGCGCCCGAGGCCCTGGCCGAGGCCACCGCGCGCAACGCGGGCGCCGTGCTGCCACGCCTGGCGTCCTTGGCGCTTTTGGCGCGCGATGGCGCCGACCCGGGACCCGGTCCGGATACGGATAATCCTCGGCCGTGACCCTTCCTCCTTTTTCTCCCGCGCCAGCCGCCCCCGGCGCCGGGCGCAAGCTACCGGCCGCCGTCCTGCCCGAAGTCCATTTTTCCGACCACGGGCCAGTCCGCTATCTGCACCTGGGCACCGACTGGGTGCAGGGCGCAATGCGTCTGGACGATCCCTATGCCCTCGACCTGGAGTACATCCAGCGCATGATGGCCTGGCTGCTGTTCGTTGAACCCACTTCGGTGATGGGTCGGCATGCGATGCAGCTGGGCTTGGGAGCCGCCGCCCTGACCAAGGCCTGCCGCAAGACGCTGCGCATGACCACCACCGCGATCGAACTCAACCCGCAGGTGGTGGCGGCCTGCCGCTTGTGGTTCAAGCTGCCGGCCGACGACGCTCGGCTTTCGGTCATCCTCGGTGACGCCGCCGAGGTGGTGGCCAGCGAGCATTGGGCCGGCCGCATCGACGCGCTGCAGGTCGACCTGTATGACCATGAAGCCGCAGCACCTGTGCTGGACTCGCCCGAGTTCTATGCCGGCTGCAGGCGCCTGCTCACCGAGGACGGCTGCATGAGCGTCAACCTGTTCGGCCGACACGCCAGCTTCGAGCGCAGCCTGGGGCACATCACCGCCGCCTTCGACGACGCCTGCGTTTGGTCTTTCCGCCCGACCCGCGAGGGCAACACGGTGGTTCTGGCCCGGCGCCAGCCGGGGCAACCGCCGCGGGCCGAGATGCTCGAGCGGGCGGCCGTCATCGAGGCGCGTTGGCGCCTGCCCGCGCGCAAGTGGGTGCGCGGACTGCAGCCGCCGCCCTGAAGGTGGGCATGCGGCAGATCGCGCCGCGTGGTGCCCAGAAGTGCTGATGCCTGCCGATGCATGGCGATTTGCATGGCGCTAGAAGCGGACGCGCCCTAGGGTTTATCCCGGGGGCAGGTAGGTGGAACCCACATTCCCCTGCTCGGGCTTTCCTCCCAAAATGCGACGGTCATTAACACGCGTCGAGGAGTTACTGCGTGAAGATCAAGAGTCAAAAAGATTTCTTTGCTGGCCTGATGTATCTGGTCATCGGAGGCGCTTTCGCCTGGGGCGCCACCGGCTACACCGTCGGGAAGGCCTCCCGCATGGGGCCTGGCTACTTCCCACTGCTGTTGGGGTCCATCCTGGCCCTCATCGGCGCCTTCGTTCTCTTCAAGGCCTTGGTGGTCGGCACCGAGGACGGAGAGAAGATCGGCTCCATCGCCTGGAAGCCGTTGGGGTACATCATTGGCTCTAACCTGGCCTTCGGCATTCTGCTGGGGGGGCTCCCCTCCATCGGCGTGCCGGCCATGGGCCTGATCGTCGCCATCTTCGCGTTGGTCTTCATCGCGAGTCGCGCAGGGGATGTGTACAAGGTCAAGGAGGTTTTCATCCTGTCGATCTTTCTCGCCATCCTGAGCTACCTGGCCTTCATCAAATTGCTGAACCTGCAGTTCCAGGTGTGGCCTTCCTTCATCGTGAATTGAGCGCGGAGCCGACATGGAATTATTCAATAACCTCGCCATCGGTTTCGGCGCAGCGTTCACGCTGCAAAACCTGCTTTACTGCTTCATCGGCTGCGTTCTGGGCACGCTGATCGGGGTGCTCCCGGGCATTGGCCCGGTGGCCACCATCGCGATGCTGCTGCCCGCCACCTACGCGCTGCCTCCGTTGGCCGCGCTGATCATGCTGGCCGGTATTTACTACGGTGCCCAGTACGGCGGATCAACCACCGCCATTTTGGTGAACCTGCCCGGAGAGTCCTCCTCGGTGGTGACAACCATTGACGGCTACCAGATGGCGCGTCAGGGCCGAGCGGGCCCCGCGCTCGCGGCGGCCGGCATGGGCTCGTTCTTCGCCGGTTGCGTCGGCACCTTGATCCTGGCCGCCTTTGCTGCGCCGCTGACCGAGGTGGCCTTCAAGTTCGGCCCTGCCGAGTACTTCTCCCTGATGGTCCTGGGCCTGATCGGCGCGGTGGTGCTGGCCTCGGGTTCCCTGATCAAAGCCATTGGCATGATCGTGCTGGGTCTCCTGATGGGCCTGATCGGTACCGACGTGAACTCCGGCGTTGCCCGCTACTCCTTCGACATTCCCGAGCTGACCGATGGCATCGGCTTCATCGTCGTCGCCATGGGCGTGTTCGGTTATGGCGAGATCATCTCCAACCTGTCCAAGAAGGACGAGGACCGGGAAGTGTTCACTGCCAAGGTGCATGGCCTGTTCCCGACCCTGGCAGACTTCAAGCACATGTTGCCTGCGGTGCTGCGTGGTACCACCATCGGCTCGTGCCTCGGCATCTTGCCGGGCGGTGGCGCGCTGCTGTCCGCCTTTGCGGCCTACACCATCGAGAAAAAGGTCAAGCTCAAGTCTGGAGAAATTGCGTTCGGCAAGGGCAACATCCGTGGCGTGGCTGCACCGGAATCGGCAAACAACGCCGGTTCGCAGACCTCCTTCATTCCGCTGCTGACGCTGGGCATTCCGCCCAACGCCGTGATGGCGCTGATGGTGGGCGCGATGACCATCCACAACATCCAGCCGGGTCCGCAGGTCATGACCAGCAACCCGCAGCTGTTCTGGGGTCTGATCGCCTCGATGTGGCTCGGCAACGCCATGCTGATCATCTTGAACCTGCCGCTGATCGGCATCTGGATCAAGCTGCTGACCATCCCCTACCGCTGGCTGTTCCCCGCTATCGTGCTGTTCTGCGCGATTGGTGTGTACTCGACCAACAACAACACCTTCGACATCTGGATGGTCGCCATCTTCGGTGTGGTCGGTTACACGTTCATCAAGCTGGGTTGCGAACCTGCACCTTTGCTCTTGGGCTTCATCCTGGGCCCGATGATGGAAGAAAACCTGCGCCGCGCCATGCTGCTGTCGCGCGGCGACTGGAGCGTGTTCGTCACCCGTCCGCTGTCGGCCAGCCTGCTGGCGGTCGCCGTGCTGCTTCTCATCATCGTGTTGCTGCCCTCCATGAAGAGCAAGCGAGAGAACGTCTTCAAAGAAGAAGACTGAGGCCTGGCCTCACCCAGCGAAAAGGCGCCCTTCGGGGCGCTTTTTCACGAAAAGGCGCCCTCCTGGGCGCTTTTTCATGCCCTGCGACAATCAGGTGAGGAGGTTGCATGAGTTCAGTGCCGAATTTGCCCCCGCGCCGCGCCGCCTCGGGCCGAGCCGTGGGCTTCGGGCTGGCGGTCCTGGGCGCCATCGCCTTCAGTGGCAAGGCAATTCTCGCCAAGCTCATGTACGGGCATGGGGTCGATGCAGTCATGGTGCTCATGCTCCGCATGCTGTTCGCCTTGCCCATCTTCATCCTCATCGCCTGGTGGGCCAGCCGTGGCCAGGCGGCGCTGAGTGCTCGCCAATGGGCCGGTGTACTGTTCCTGGGCTTCATCGGCTACTACCTGTCGAGCCTGCTGGACTTTGTTGGTTTGCAGTACATCACCGCCTCCCTGGAGCGGCTGATCCTGTATCTCAGCCCGACCCTGGTGGTGGTGATGAGCTGGGTCCTGTACCGCAAGCCCATCCTGCCGAGGCAATGGCTGGCGATGGCGACCAGTTATGCCGGCGTGCTGCTGGTGTTTGGCCGTGAGGTTGGGCAGCAGGGCGCCGATGTGGTTCTGGGCGCGGCCCTCATCATGGGCAGCGCGGCGAGCTATGCCTGCTATCTGCTGGCCAGCGCCCGTCTGGTGCATGTGCTGGGCTCTCTGCGCCTGGTCGGCCTCGCGTCGACCGTGGCGTGTGTGCTGTGCATTTTGCATTTCCTGCTGCTGCGCCCGGTGGAGGCGGCCTTTGCGGTGGCACCGGCCGTGATCTGGCTGTCGCTGATTAACGCCACTGTGTGCACCGTGTTCCCGATCTTGTTTCTGATGATGGCGATCGAGCGGATTGGCCCGGGGGCTTCTGCCCAGGCCGGGATGATTGGGCCGCTGTCCACGATACTGCTGGGTGCCGTGTTGCTCGGCGAGCCGTTCACCGTGTGGGTCGGGCTGGGGACGATTTTGGTGCTGGTGGGCGTGTGGATGTTCAGCCAGGCGCGCGCCTGAAGACCAGGCCATTTCCCCAGCATCTTTGGCAATGTAATCGCATTTTTTTGGGAGACATTCGACATGGATTACCGCATCAAGAACCGTTGGGCCCTGGTGGGCGGCGCAAGCAAGGGCCTGGGCCTGGGCTGTGCCCGCGCGCTGGCGCGCGAAGGTGCGCATGTGGTGCTCGTGGCGCGCGGCGCGCCGGCCCTGGAGGCGGCCGCTGCCGCCCTGCGGGCTGACCCTGAGGTGCCGGCCGGTACCCAGGTGCTCACCGTCGCGGCCGATATCACCACCCCCGAGGGCCGCGCTGCGGCGCTGGCTGTCCGTGGCAGCGCTTATGACATTGTGGTCACCAATGCCGGCGGCCCGCCGCCCGGAGACTTTCGCGAATGGGACCGTGAGGCCTGGATCCGCGCCCTGGACGCCAACATGCTCACTCCGATCGAATTGATCAAGGCCACGGTGGACGGCATGGCCTCGCGCGGCTTCGGTCGCATTGTCAACATCACCTCGGGCGCGGTGAAGGCGCCCAACGAAATCCTGGGTCTTTCCAACGGCGCGCGCAGCGGGCTCACCGGCTTCATCGCTGGCCTGGCGCGCAACGCCAAGCTGGTGTCGGCGGGCGTCACGATCAACAACTTGCTGCCCGGCGCTTTCGATACCGACCGCTTGCGTACAACGCTCGAGGGCGCGGCCAAAAAGACGGGGCAGTCCACCGAGGCGGTGGCCGAGAGCCGGCGCAAGACGGTGCCGGCCGGTCGCTTCGGCGAGGCCGATGAGTTTGGGGCGACCTGCGCCTTCCTGTGCAGCGCACAGGCGGGCTACATCACCGGCCAGAACCTGCTCATTGACGGCGGCGCCTACCCTGGGACTTTCTGAGGTTGCCGGGGCTATCACCTCGCGTCAGCGCCCGTGCGGCATCAAGGTTAGCGCTCGCGAGGCATGAGGCCTGGCGCCCCTGCTCCTTGAGGTTCAGCGCTTGCGCTGGATGAAGAGGTTGCGGCGCGCATCCTCCGGGTAGGCAAAGGTGACTGCGCCTTTTTTCACCTGACCGATCACCAGCATGTTCGCGGTGATCGCGTCCTTGTCGTCGGGGCTGAAGGGCCGCTCGTAGGTAGCCACCACCCCGTAGTAGGTGCGTGGCAGGCGCTCCAGAGAGGCTTTGAGTCGTGGGCCATCGACCTCGCCATCACCCAACCCGAACAGCGCGTAGAGCAGGATCCAGGTGGCGTCATAGGCCTGAGCCGCCGCCATTGGCACTGGGATGCGGCGGGCGCTGTATTTGCGCGCGTAGGCCGCAAGGAAGGCGGCGCGGCGCTCATTGCTGGGCTCGGCAATGAAGGTCTGCGCCATCAAGGCGCCCTCGCCCGCCTCGCCTGCGCCCTCGATGAAGAAGGGGAAGGACAGCGGCCAGCCGCCCACCAGGGGCACGTTCCAGCGCAGTGCCTGCCGGCCCAGGGCGATAGCCGCGTTCTCCTTGCCGACGGTGTAGGTGAAGATCACATTGGCGCCCGCTGCGCGGGCCGCCTTGAGCGGCTCGCTCATGTCCTTGGCACCGAGCGGAAAGCGCGCCACGTACACCGGCGTGAGCTGGCGCTGCGCCAGAGAGCGGCGTACGTCGGCGAGACCCGACTCGCCATAGGCGGTCTCGTCGGCAAAGATCGCCACCCGGGTCCAGCCCCGACGCTCCAGGTCGGCCACCACCACCTCGGCCTGCAGGCTGTCGCGGGCCGAGGTGCGAAACACATAGCTCTCGCGCGGTGGGTACTTGGCGGTGACGGGGCTACCAGCGGCGCAGGGCACGATGAGGGGAATCTGCGCCTGCTGGAACACCTCCAGCGAGGCCATGGCCACACCGGTGTTGCAAAACCCCAGCGTGGCGAAGACCTTGGCGTCGGCCAGGCTGCGCGACTGGGCCAGGCCCATGGCCGGCGTGGCCTGGTCGTCGCGCACCACCATCTCGATCGTGCGGCCGAGAAAGCCCCCCACCGCGTTGATCTCGTCGACCGCCAACTGCACCCCGCGCAGCATGGGCACGCCGAAGTCGGAGGAGGGCCCGGAGAAAGGGCCGATCACACCCAGGCGCAGTGGAGGGATGGGGGGCGCAGCCGGTGCGATTGATGAGGCGGCTGCCGCCGCGGCAACGGCGACCGACGAGGCGGGAGCCCGTGCAGCGGTGGCCCGGGCGGCGCTTGTCTGGGCGGTGGATGCGGCAGGGGCTGCGGTGTTGGAGCCGGCGGCGGCCGCGGTCGCCGCTGGCAGATGCGCGCCCAAGGCCAGGGTCAGCAGGATGGGCAGGACGGCCGGAGGGACCGGAGCGGCGAGAAGGGCGAGCAGGCGTCGGGGCATGGGGGCTCCGTAGAGGGTGCGGGGATGCGCGGGGCATCCTAGCCAGCGGAGCGCTCAATTCAGGACGGTTTCCTGATGCCTGGGGTCGAGGACGTGACGCCAGGGCGTCAACTGCTCATCTTTAATCGGGGTTGTCCGGGCACGCCGAAGGCTGTGCCTGCTCAAAGGCCGGCCCTGCGGGGAAGGGTTTGCCGAGGGCTGTCCTAAGGGGGTGCGACCAGACGCACACTCGGAAAATAGTGGGCGTAGCGCCGGACGTCTCGCGTGAGCAGCGGCAGGCCCGCCACCGCAGCGTGTGCGCCGATGAAAAAATCGCTTAGCACGCTGTGCCTGAGGCCACCCTTCTTGCGGCACTTCGCAAAAGCCTTGCCGGCGAGAAAAAGGGCGGGCCTGGGAATTTCCAGCATCTGCAGTGCCATTCCGTCTAGGGCCGCGTCGAGGGCTTCAACTGTCGAGAAGGTCAGTGCCAGCTCGGCATAAATCACCGGATTGATGACGAGGCGATGCACCCGCGACTGCGCACGCAACTGCCCAATGGACCAGTCGGCCCATTGCGGGTCATTGGCCAGAACATCGACCAGCACGTGGGTGTCGACCAGCATGGCTCAGCCGTCGCGAAGCAGCGCCATCAGTTCGCGGGTCCGCCATTTGACGTCGGCCTTGCCACGGGCTGCTTCGAAGCGATCGGGCTTGCGCCGGCGGGTCTTGTCGGCGCGCTGCAGCACGACCTCACCGTCGCCGTTGACGGTGAATTCGAGTTGGGTGCCGGGTTGCAGGTCAAGCGAGTCGCGGATTTGCTTGGGGATGGTGACTTGGCCCTTGACGGTCAGTGTGGTTGCCATGGTCTCTCTGGTATTACCTGAGAAGGAATGGTAATACCAGAAGTCTTGGCCAAGCAAGTCAGGTTCAGGGGTGTTTTTGGGAAGCCCGCTTCTGACCAAACGTACGATCGAGGGGTGACAAGTCCGCCCCCCGCACCTGCTTCCCCGACCCCTCCCTCGTCCGCCGCCTCCCCCGGACTCGAGCCCCCGCACCGCTATCTGGCCCTGGGCACCGTGATGATGGGCGTCACGGTGGCGGTGATGGACGGCACGGCGATGGCCTTCGTGCTGCCGGCGATCACGCGTGAGTTGCAGGTCTCCGCCTCCAGCGCCGTCTGGGTGATCAACGCCTTTCAGCTCGCGGCGCTCGTGGCCCTGCTGCCCTTGGCCAATGCCGGGGACCGCATCAGCTTTCGCCGGGTCTACCTCACGGGCGCTGCGATATTGGGCCTGGCCTCGCTGGTGGCCGTGTTTGCCGACTCTTTGCCGGTGCTGGTCGCCGCTCGCGTGGCTCAGGGCCTGGGCGCGGCCGGCATGATGGCCGTCAACAGCGCCTTGCTCCGCCTGATCTGGCCGACCTCGCTCCTGGGGCGGGGTATTGCCATCAACTCCATTCTGGTGGGCGCGGCCTCGGTGAGTGGGCCAATCGTGGCCGCGGCCCTGCTGTCGCTGGGCAGCTGGCGCTGGCTGCTGGCGCTCAATGTGCCCATGTGCCTGCTGATCGTGGTGCTGGGGCGGCGAACCTTGCCCCTTAACCCGCCGGCCCATGCCGGTCCCCTGCCTTCAGCGCTCGACATCGCGCTCAATGCCGCCTTCTTCATCCTCTTGTTCCTCGGCGCCGGGCACTTTGGCGCCTCGGTCAAGGCGGCGGCGGATCGCGGTGCCGAGCTGGCCACCGGCCTGGCCCTCATGACTGCCTGCCTCGCAGTGGGCGCGGTCCATGTGCGTCGGCAGTTGCGCGAGACCCGGCCGCTACTGCCGGTTGACTTGCTGCGCATTCCGATCTTTCGCCTGTCGATCATGACCTCGGTCTGTGGCTTCGGGGCCCAGACCCTGGCCCAGGTTGCCTTGCCCTTTCTGCTGATCGACGCCTGGCACACCAGCGCGGGCGAGGCCGGTCGGTTGATGGCCTTCATGCCCGCCGCCACCATCGTCGGCGCTTACCTCTCGGGCCGACTGATCGGCCGCTTCCACAATGGTTGGCTGGGCGCGGCTGGACTCATTACTTTTGCTCTTGGCCTGGGCGCAGTGGCGGTGTTGGCCTACACGCCGGGCAGCTCGATGGCGCTGCCGCTGGCCCTGTGCGGGCTGGGTTTCGGGCTTTTCCAGTCACCGAACAACCACACCATCGTGATGAGCTCCCCCAGTTCTCGTGCGGGCGCTGCCAGCGGCATGATGGGTACCGCGCGCCTCACGGGCCAATCCATGGGGGCCACGCTGGCCGCAGTGGCGTTTGCGTCGCATCCGGCTGGCGCGGTGAGCGGCCCGGCCAGCGCCTTGGCCGTGGCCAGCGCGCTGGCGCTGGTGGCTGCCCTGGCCAGTGGTCTGCGTACGCGGGTCGAGCCGGGCCAGGGGCGATGAAACGTTTGCGAAATCGGAGCATAGAAGGCTTTGTACGGCGCTGGGCATCAAGCCGACCCGGGCTGTAACTCGGCGCCACCGCTTTCGCCTTCCACGGCGCGAGCCAGGCCGCCGACTGACACGGTGAGGGTGGTGAGGGTGGTGAGGGTGGTGTGAGCGAGCGAGTTCAGCGCATCGCCGCCCTGTTGGCTGGCGCCGGCTTCGACACCACCGCCAGCGAAAACGTCCGCTACGACATTTGGTACAAGCTCTGGGGCAATATGACCATCAACCCGGTGAGTGCCCTCACGCGCGCCACCGGCGATTTGATTTTGGCCGACCCGCTGGTGCGCGCCTTCTGCTCGGCGGTCATGACCAAGGCCCAGGCCATCGGCGCGCGCATCGGCGGCCCCATCGGCCAAACCCCCGAAGCGCGCCAAGGCATCACTGCCAAGCTCGGCGCCCTGCGCACCTCGATGCTGCAGGACGTGGAGGCCGGCCGCGCCATCGAGCTCGACGCCATCGTGGGCGTGGTGCACGAGATCGGCCAGCGCCTGGGCGTGGCGACGCCGAATATCGATGCGCTCTTGGGGCTGACCCGCCTCTTCGGGCGGGTGCAGGGGCTTTACCCCGCGGCCCTCGCCTGATCCCGAAGAGCGTCGGCCGCATCCTCCAGCCACCAGGCCACTGCGTAGAAATACGATTCCCACACACAGCCGCTGCAGCCCCGGCCGCAGCAGGAGGTGGGCTCGGGCGGCGGCTCGCGCAGCGACAGGTTGGCACGTGCCAA
>NZ_JARXAB010000088.1 GCF_029866045.1 Ramlibacter sp.
GATGAAAGACGTCCCGCACCGCGGGCGAGAGGCGCGTGATGCGGCTGCCATGCTCCCGGCTGTAGTGGCGCATGAAGCGCTCGGTCAGCGCGAAGACGTCATCCCCTCTCTCTCGCAGGGGCGGGATGTTCAGCGCAATGACCTGCAGGCGGTAGTAGAGGTCTTCCCTGAAGTTGCCGGCGGTCACCTCACCCAGCAAGATTTTGTTGGTCGCAGCAATAAAGCGCAAATCGACCTCAATCGGGTGCACCCCGCCCACGCGGCGCATACGGCGTGTGTCCAGCAGGGTAAGGATCTTGGCCTGCATCACCGGATCGAGCTCGCGCACCTCGTCGAGGAAGAAAGTGCCGCCGCTGGCGGCCTCGATCAGGCCTTGCTTGCGTCCGATCGCGCCGGTGAACGCGCCCTTCTCATGGCCAAAGAGTTCCGACTCGAGCAAGCTGGAGGGGATGGCCGCGCAGTTGATGTCGACAAAGGGCGCCGCCGCGCGGGCGGAGCGTTCATGCAGCATCCGGGCCACCAGGCTCTTGCCAGTGCCGGTCTCGCCGTAAATGAGCACCGTGTGGGCCTTGCTGCGCGCCACCCGGTCGATCATCCGGTTCAGGGCGAGCATGGAGGGGTGCTCGCCAAAAAAAACGTCGGTGGCAGGGGGGGCCTTGCTTCTGCGCATTCGCCTAGGTTAACGCCAAACCCAACTCGGCTTTCCGCGGTGGAAGGCCCCCGTGGGCAGGGCCCTGCCGACCCCGCATGGCGTCACGCCTGCGGCGCCTGTCCCTTCAGCCGCGCCAGCGCCACCCGTGCCGCAGCCAGGTCCCATGCGGCGGTACCGACGCCTTTGAAAACCGCCGGGCGTGAGTGGTCATGGGGCTGGCGCAGCAATCGCCCCAGCGCCTGAATCCGGCTCCAGTCCACGCCAGCGGCCAGCAGGTCACCCGCTTCGTGTTGGGCGCCCACCGGGTCGTCGGCGTACAGGTCGCTGCCGTTCAAGGTGTTCGCGCCGATTTCTGCCATCTCAGGCTTGAAGGCTCCCACGCCCACCACGATGCGGCCCGGGCGAGGGGCTTCGTCGTAAACCGCTGCCTGGCTGGTGGTCAGGGTGATCACCACGTCCACCGCCTCGGGGATGGGGTCCATGCAGGCCGACACAAGTGGGTGGAGCGTGCGTGCCGCTTCGACGAAGGCCTCGGTGGTCTCCTGGCGCCGGCCTTCATCATTGAGGCGCCGCTGGCTTTCGCAGCGATTCAGCGAATATCCCCGCGGATCGCCCAACCCGGGCGCGTCGGCGTGCCGCATCAGCAGCACATGTTGGCCGGCTTTCAAACGGGAGGCCAACTCGCTGGCCCCCACACTCCCATGAAGGAGCGCAAGACCCAAGAGCCAGCATTGAATGAGCAGCTTCAGTGCGCGGGGCCGATCTAAAGAAACACCGCAGACACGAAAAAGCCCTACCGCTCGCAGCTAGCGTGCAGTCGGGCGATTAGTTGTGGTGGAGAGGAGGAGGATCGAACTCCCGACCTTCGCATTGCGAACGCGACGCTCTCCCAGCTGAGCTACCCCCCCACGAGTACTGAAATTCTAACCCAGTGAAATGAGCGCTTCCATTGCCTCACCGTAGTCACCGTTCAGAGGCAAAAACTGTAGTGGTTGAGGGTGGGGGAGGATGCTGGACTGTTCCCATTCAGCCGCAGCTCCCTGATGGCGGTGGTCCGCAGGCAGTAAAGCGTTCTGCGCTCACCCCTGCCACTGACTTTCAGGCCTGAGCGTTTGAGCGCCAGATCAAACTGCCGCCGCATCTGCACGATGGCGGAGTCCCGCACGGGCCATTCGGGAAAGAACACATGGTCGCTCGTACGAATGGGACCCACTGCCATGCGCCGTGCCAGCAGCCGTTCGTAAACAACCACTGCTTGGGGCATGATGGCCATCGGCAGGCTGTGCCGCTTGGTCTCTGGCTGGCTCAAGCGCAGGTAGAGGCCCCGCCTCACTCCGCGCTGATGTTTTTCGCGACAGCGATCTTCTTCCAGGCAGCAAAGTCCTCGCGGATGCGTGCTGCAACTTCCGCAGGCGGCAGTGCCACAGGCAGGGTGCCGTCGGCTTCGAGGAGGGCCTTCACTTCGGGTTGACGCGCCGCTTCGTTGATCTCGCGGTTCAGGCGCTGCACTAAGGCAGCCGGCGTCCCTGCCGGTGCAAACACGGCGACCCAAATCTCGGCCGAGAAGCCCGGGGCCAGGTTGCCCATGGGGGGCAGGTCGGGGAAGGACGGGCTGGCCGTGCGCGATGTCACTGCCAAAGGCCGCACGCGGCCCGCCTTGATTTGGGCCACGATAGATGAGTAGTTGGACACCATCATCTGGATCTGACCGGAGGCTAAGTCCAGCAGTGCGGGGGCGGCGCCTTTGTAAGGAACGTGCAGCATCTGGATCTTCGCCGCTTCGGCCAGCATCTCGCTGCTCATATGGGCGATGGAGCCCGGACCGGAGGTGCCGTACGAAATCGCACCCGGGTTGCTGCGCGCCGCCGCGACGAAGTCAGCAGGCGTCTTGATCGGCGTGGTGGCCGAGACAGCCAGAAGCATTGGTCCTTGGCCGATCAGGGCCAGCGGCGCGAAGGCCGTGTTCACATCAAACGGCGTGGTGCGCGGCATGGTGGCCGCCGAAGTGACCAGGGTGGAGGAAGTCAGCAGGAGGATCGACCCGTCCTTGGGCCCCTTGGCCACCGCGTCGGCGCCGATGGATCCTGCGGCGCCGGGCTTGTTATCGATGATGATGGTGGTGCCCAAGCGCTTGGCCAATCCCGGTGCGATGGCCCGTGCGTTCACGTCGTTGCTGCCGCGCGGGGCAAAAGGCACGACGAGCTTGATGGTTGCCGGAATGCGCTCAGCGTCGGTTTGTGCCCAGGCGGCAGTGCATAAAAGCGTTGCGAGCAGGACCTGGGTCAAGCGTGTGAAGGTTCGGTTCATGAGGGTCTCCTCTTTCTCATTCATGGGAAATCACGTGGGTGGGAATTGGATGCAGATCAGGGTATGGGCAGGTCCAGAAGCGGTGCGTACTGCTGCGCGCCGAAGATGTCACCGTCGCCGGCGCTGCCACTGGGCTGGAGGCGGTAAACGGTGAACTTGATCGCCAAGCCCGGGTCGTACTCGACAAAGTCGCTGATGCGCTCGGAAGGAATGGCATACAAGCGTGCCATGGCCTCGCGGGTGATCGCGCCAGAGCGCTTCACACGCTCATAGGACGCCTTATCACGAAAGATGATGTCGAAGGTGATCTTGTTCACCCCGGCGTTCTTGCTTCGGATCGTTTTGGCCAGTTGGTTCAGGGGGAGGGCAGCCATGGTGCGTGTCCTTTGCAAGTCGGTCAGGCGCCGACGGTGACGAGGTGGGTGTCGAACAATTCCATAGGGTCGGTCACCGCCAAGGTGTGGTTGAGGGTCCAGCGGTAGGCGGGGCTCGCGTGCAAGACTTCGTCCAGCGGAAAAGCCACGGAGCCGGCGGTGCCCTTCACGTCCGGGAGGCGGGCATAGAACATCTGGCGCAGGCCAATCATCGCGACCTCCTCGGCCATTTCAGCCGTCGGGGCCACGCCTTGCACGAACACGCAAAGTTCATGTCCGGGCTTGTCCTTGAGGGGCTCCAGGTCTCCCATCACGCCGTTGCGGCCATAGACGTTGTAGTGAAGTTGGTAGCCGCTGTCGCCAAAGCGTTGGCGCACCTGCTCGCGGGCCCAGCCGATCACCTGGTCTACATGGGCGACGGTGTAGGGGTCGCGAATGCCGCACAGGCCCACATAGCGCTCTCCGACCTTGCCCGCGCCTTCGAGCTTCACGCGAACCTGGGCGTCCGGGAGGAATCTCGAGCCGGTCACGCGCGTCGTTTTTTCGTCGAGCTGCTCGTAGTGGCAGTGGGTCATGTCGAGCTTGCCGCCGGCGAAGAATTCCTCGTAGGGGTTGGAGCGCTCATACATCGCGTGACCGGATACAGAGGCGACGGTGCATCGCTGGTCCGGGTGCATGGCCGTGACGCGCACATCGTTGGCGGTGATCTCGCCCATGACCGTCTCCTTGCCGCCGTAGGGCTCGGCGCAGAAGGAGGCGCATTCAAGCACTTTGCCCAAGTAGTAGGCCTGGTCGGCGGCGAAGCCATGGTGCAGGGCCGGCGCCGCGAAGATGGCGGCGTCCGAGCTGCGCCCGCCGATGATCACGTCGGCCCCTTGATGGAGGAGGGCGACATAGGGATGAACCCCCGCCATGGCGACGATGCGGTCGGTGGCGTCCAACTCTGATTCAGTCAGATCGGCATAGCCGTCAAGGCCCGCCACCTTCTGGCCCGCGCGCAGGGCCAGCCTGACTCGTTCGCGCGGCACTTCCGAATAAAAAGAGCCGAGCTTGAATGGCGCGAGGCCATGCTGGCGGGCAATGTCTTTGATCATTGCCAAGTACAAGTCGACACGGCTGTTAGAGCCGGTGTCGCCGGCAGAGCCGATCATCATGGGCACCCCCAGGCGGCGCGAGGCCAAGAGCATGTACTCCAGGTCTTGCCGCTGCCAGGCTTTAGGGCTGGTGGAGGTGTCTGCGCCCAGGGGCACTGGCCCGACGTCGTCGCTGCCGGAGTCGGCGGCAATGTAATCAGGGCGGGCGTTCAGGCCCAGTTGGAAGCTCTCGGGTCGAAGTGGCGCGAAGCCCAGGTGCCCGTTGGGGCAGATGATCTTGAGGGATTGCATGGCGGTCGATGTGGATAACCCAGATCCTTCCGCAATATTCAAGCCAGATCGTCCGCCCAGGAAAACGCTTTCCAGATCAAGGGCTTACAGGTGGATTTCCATTGGCCGCACCCGCTTGCTCGCATGTTTTGCGTGAAATGCACGCAAATTAGCGTGCATTTCACGCGCAGCTCAGGGCGAGGTGGGAGTGATCCCGAGCTTGCGCATTTGGTGGCGCAAGGCATGACGGCTCAGGCCCAGTGACTCGGCCGCCGGGGACAACTGCCCACTACAGCGATCCAGAGCCTGGCGGATCAGCGCACGCTGAAAATCAGCGGTTGCCGCTTCATAGCCCTGCTCCGCAGGCAAGGCGTGGGGCATCGGTGCGGCCACAGCCGCAGGCGACTGGCTGCGCGCAGTGGCCTCCTCCAGCTGGCGCAGGATGCGCCGGGGCAGGTGCTCCAGTTCTACCTGTGGGCCATCCTCCAGTAGGCAAATGCGCTCAATCAGGTTCTCGAGCTCGCGCACATTGC
>NZ_JARXAB010000145.1 GCF_029866045.1 Ramlibacter sp.
GGTGACCCGGCGCACGGTGAGCGAGTCGTCGACCACCAGCACCAGGGGTTGACGTGCGGCCACCGGTGGCTCGCCAATTTGCCCATGGTTCGCATCTTGCCCAAGCTGTGATGGCTGTGGCGCATCGCCCGGGCTGGCCACCGAAGCGCCGTCACCAGGAGCGAACGAGGCACCGCCTGAATCGCGTCCGGAGGCCTCGCCCGCGGCGAAGCGCCGGGCGCGGTCGCCGTAGACCGCCGCCAAGGCCACCGGGTTGTAGATCAGGATCACCTCGCCGGTGGCCAGCACGGTCATGCCCGCCAAACCTGGCAGCCGGGCCAGCTGCGGCCCCAGGTGCTTGACCACCACCTCGCGATGGCCCATCACCTCGTCAATTTGCAGCGCCAGGCGCTGGGCGGCGCTTTGGAGCAGGGCCACCGGGACCGCGCGGCTCAGACTTTCCTGGCTGGCGCGAGAGACGCGCAACAGCGCCCCGCCCCAGAAGAAGGGCATCGAGCCGCCACCCTCCAAGGGCCACTGGCCGCCAGTCTGCGCCGCAGCCAGCACCTGCGGCTCGCTGCGCAGCACCGTCTCGACCAGACTGGCCGGCACGCCGAAGCGCATCGACCCGCAGCGCATCAAGACCACATGGGTCACTGCGGTGGTGAGCGGCAGCAGCAGGCGGAAGGTGCAGCCCGCGCCCGGCCGGCTTTCCACCTGGATGCGCCCACCCAGGGCCTGAACCTCGGCGCGCACCACGTCGAGGCCGACGCCGCGGCCTGCCAACTCGGAGACGCTCGCGGCGGTGGAAAACCCGGGACGGAAGATCAGGTCAGCGGCGGCCGCCGGCGAGAGCGCCTGCGGCGTGTCGGCCAGCAAGCCCTGGCTACGGGCCTTGGCGGTGATACGGTCGAGGTCGAGGCCAGCGCCGTCGTCCTCAAAACGCAGGGCGATGTCATTGCCCGCCTGCTCCAGCACGATGCGCAGCAGGCCGCAGGCCGGTTTGCCCGCTTGCTGCCGCTCGAAGGCCGGCTCGATGCCGTGGGCAACCGCGTTGCGCAGCAGGTGCTCGAACACCGGGGTCATGCGGTCGAGCATGCCGCGGTCAACCTCGAGCGTCTCACCCTCGATCTCGAGACGCACTTCCTTGCCGCTGTCCTGCGCCGCCTGGCGGACGGTGCGCCGCAGGCGCTCGGCGATGGAGCCGATTTCCAGCATGCGGGTGCGCAGCAGGTCACGCTGCAGGTCGCGGGTTTGTCGCGACTGGGCGGACAGGTCGTCCTCGCTCACATCGACCGCGCGCGCCAGCTGGCGCTGCACGGTGGCGATGTCATTGACCGATTCGGCCATGCTGCGGGTGAGCTCCTGCATGCGGGTGAAGCGGTCCAGCTCCAGCGGGTCGAAGCCGGCCGCGCCCGGCGTGTGGCCCTGGCGGGACTGCATCTGGGTCTCGGCCTGAATCTCGACTTCCCGCAGTTGCTGGCGCAGGCGCTCGACACTGGTGGCCAACTCATGCAGGCCGCCGCGCAGGCCCGTGATCTCGGCCTCGACCCGGGCGCCGGTGATCATTACCTCGCCGGCCTGGTTCATCAGGCGGTCGAGCAATTGCGCGCGCACCCGGACCACGCCAGACGCACCGGCCCCTGGGCCTGGCCGTGCCAGACCCATACCGGGTTCGGTGGCTGGGACCTCGACAGGGGGCAGTGCCAAGCCCGGAGCGACCCCGGGCGGAGCAAGCGCCACATGGGCGTCTGCAGGCACCGATGACAGGGGCGCAGCAGCGCCTTGCACAGCGGGCGCGGTGACAGCTGAAAGTGGCGCGGCCAGACCCGTGGGCGCCGCGAGCGGGGTTGCCACGGCCAGGGCCGGGGCCAGCACGGGCGGGGCGGCGAGCGACGCCGGTAGGCGCAACCGGAGCCCCTCGAACTCAGCCTGCAAGCGATCGATGTGGCGGACAAGGTCGATCACAGCCGCAGAACGGGCCGCGTCGCCAGGCGGTGGCAGGGCCTCGGCCTGGGACTCGAGGGTATGGGCAAGCTCGCCCAGGGACCGCAGCCCGGCCAGCCGGGCTCCGCCCTTGACGGTGTGCAACAGGCGCAGCACCTCGGCCTGGGACGCCACATCGTCAGGGCGCTCGGTCCAGGTGCGGGCGGCGGTATCGAGCCGCGGCAGGAGCTCGAGCGCCTCTTCCTCGAACAGCGCGAAGATCATCGGATCGGCCGGCTCCTGCATGAGCGAGCCCAGGTCGATGTCCAGCGGCGTGGTTACCGCGCTGCGACTGGCCTGCGCACGCAAGCGCTCGAGCAGGACGGGGTCGGGCCCGCGCAAAAATCCTGCGGCGAACTGGTGCAGCAACTGCCGCATTTCTTCGCCCGCCTCGGCCAACAGGGCCGCGTCCTCGGCGCACTGCGCGGCGGTTTCACGGGTCGCAGCCGGTGCACCGTCATCGCCACTTGCGAGACGCTGAGCACGCAGACGCTCGAGCGAGGACTCCATGTGCCGAGCCAACTCGGACAAGCTGGCAAACCCGACGGTCGCCGAGCTGCCGGCCAGCGAGTGCGCCAGGGTCTCGAGCTCGGCAGGCGGCACGAGCGCCGGCGCGCGGCCCCAATTTGCAAGACCCTCCTGCAGCTGCAGGGAGTCCTCATCAGCCTCCTGAAGGAACACATTGAACAGGCCCGCCGGAATTCGCAAGGGCCCGATCTCCCGAACCTCGGGCGTGGTGTCCACGCGCCCGGACCACGGCGCTGGAGCCGGGGTCAGAGCGGGGGTCGGAGCAGGGGTGGTGGCCATGGCGTTTGGCTCTGTGCCAGCCAAGGGCTCCTGGTCCGAGAGGAGCGCGGTGTCGGTCACCGCACTGCCGGCAGGTGTGAGCTCGGCGCCGACCACGGCGGGCTCCTGGGGCTCTTCGATCGCCGGGAGCACCTCCCCCGGAAACAGCAGGGGCTGTACCTGCCCGTGCAAACGCAGGGCGTCGGCTGCTTCCACAAAGCTGGCGGCCTGCCAGGCCGCGAGTTCGGCGCCCGCCTGTGGGCCACCGGACTCACCTGCGGCCTGCGCCCATAGGGCCAGGCCCTCGAGGGCGCGGCTGGCGAGCTGGCGCAAGGGCGGGTCCACCTCGCGGGCCTGGGCGAGCCACGCATTGAGCACTTGCTCCAGGGCCCAGGCCGCCTGGCCATAGGCCTCCAGGCCCACCATCCGGGCGCTGCCCTTGAGCGTGTGAAAGCACCGTCGCAACACGGTGAGTGTGGCCAGATCCGCCGGCTGTCGCTCCAGCACAGCCAGGGCCTCACGGCCTTGGTCGATCACCTCGGCCGCCTCCTGCAGGAACACGCCGAGCAGCTCGGCGTCAGTGTCCAAAGCGCTGTCCGAGGCGCCTGGTGCTTCGGCAGCCGCTCGAGATGAATCCGCCGAGCCCGCGGAGGAGGCAGATGGCGCGCCGGCGGCGGCGCCCTCTGCGCCCCGCGGCGGCTGCAGGACCGGCGCTCGCCCCATCACCGAGCGCAACTCGCCACGGGCTTCGTCAAAGACAAACAGCTCCCGGGCCATTTGCGGCTGGTAATGGAGCATGTCGATGAGAAAGCCGAGCGCGCCCAGGTTCTGGCCTAGGGCCTCGACCAACTCCGCGGCCCGTGGGCCGTCGGGCTCACCCCACAAGGACTGCACCTGGTCGCGCATGCGCAGCACCGCTCGCGCCGCCTGCTCCAGACCCAGCACCGAAAGCACGCCGCGCATCTGCGAGAGCCTGCCGGGCGCCGCCTGCAAGAGGCTGCGGTCTGCGCGATGTCGGAAGAAGGCGTCGAGGTCCTTCTCCAACTCGCCCAGGCTGGCGCGCAACTCGTCGACCACGCTGCCCAGCGTCTGCCGGTCACTGGCCTGGCGGTAGAGGGATTCGATCCAGAACTCCAGGGGCTCGGGCGCTGCGCCGCGCTGCACCCGGCCCAGACGCTCGGCCAGCCGCTGGGCGCGCTCGCCGTGCAGGGGGTCGTGCGGGTCGAAATCCTGGCAGTGGGCCTCGAGGAACAAGATGGCGGTGGCCACCTCCATGGCCAAGGCTGCGGCAGGCGCCGTCGCCAGGGTGGCGACATGGTCGCCCACCGCCACCAGCGCCTGCGCGAGCGGCGCCAGCGGTCCATGCAAGCGCTCCAGCACCTCGCCCACCTGCGCCAGCTGTTCGACCGTCGACCGCAGCTGGTTCACCTCGCCGCCAGCCAGACTGGCCCAGCCCTCGCGGGCCGCAGCCAGGCGCTTGCGCGCCACCGCCAGCAGCGCGGGGTCGTAGCGGCCAAACGGGGCCGAATAGTGGTCTAGGGCCGGGGCGTCCGCCAGACCGCAGGCCGCCCGCAGCGCGGCCAGGCGCGGCGTGAGCCCGGGATCGGCCGGACCGGTCGCGGCACAGGCGTAGAGCAGCTCGTGGGCGAGGGGCGCGATTTCGGCCTCGGTGCCCGCCGCCCACTGCGAATAAGCCACCAGCAGACGGGAAGCGCCGCGCTTGGCTGCCAGGTCC
The DNA here is from genome assembly GCF_029866045.1 of Ramlibacter sp. GTDB lineage: Bacteria > Pseudomonadota > Gammaproteobacteria > Burkholderiales > Burkholderiaceae_C > Ramlibacter. The sequence goes on from NZ_JARXAB010000145.1 coordinate 4,487, forward strand.
ACCTGCGCGGGCCGGGTCGCTTGCATCTCAAAGAAGGCTGCAGCCAGCCGCCACAGCCGGCGCCAGGCAGGTGCCGAGGGGCCGAGGCCTTGGGCCAGGTCACGTGCCAAGCCATCGCACAGGAAGGCGAGTTCGCTGGCGGGCGTGGCACTGCCCGTCTTGACGAACTGCAGCACCGCCTGGTCGAGCCGGGCGCGCAGGGCAACGCCCGTCGGAAAGTCCGAAACGACAGGCCCGGAATGCTGCGCCACATGGAGCTGCTCGGGGCCGCCACCGCTGAGCTCGATCGATTCGATGGCGTCGTCAGGGGCCTCCGGTGCGGGAGCCTCGAGCGCCTGCAGGTCGAGGCCCGGTGGCACGACCCACAGGTCCGCAGGGTGGGCGCGCTGGCGGGCGCGGGGGTCACCCGCGAGGTCGAGCAGCTCGCAGTACTGGGGATACAGCGCCACTGCCTCGACGCTGCGGCCGTGGAGTTGCGCGTCGATGAACTCGAGCACGGCGAAGGTGGCGCGCTGCTCCACTTGTCTGGCGCGCTCGGCGCCCACCGGGTCAGTCAGCGGCTGCGTTGCCTGGTGGCGGGCCAGCGCCTCGATCGCGGTCACCACCCGCGCAACACCGCCGTTGCCGGCCAGCTCGAGAGCGCCTGCAGCCTGATGCAGCGCCGCAGCGGCGACGGAAGCCTGGCCAGAGGCCAAGGCCTTGAGCGCGGCGTCGAGACAGCGGCCCACGTCTTCGGCGATCCAGGCCAGCGGGCCCATGTCCCGGTTGGCAGACGCAGGGACCTGCGCAGGTGCCCAAGGCTGAACGGGTGAAGCAGGCGAAGGGGACATCGGCACCGACATGGGTTTCAGCGATCAGGCAATCTTGAAGCGGGCCACCGACTGCCGCAAGGCCTCGGCGATTCGGGCCAGCTCGCGCACCAACTGCGCGGTGGAGCGGGTTCCCTCGCCCGTCTGCTCGGCGACCGCGAAGATGTGCCGGATGTTACCGGCCACCTGGTGGGCAGCCTGGGCCTCGGCATCGGCGGCGCCATAGATTTCGGCAATGAGGTCGGCCAGGCGACGCGAGACCCGGTCGATCTCGCCCAGCGCAGTGCCAGCGTTGTCGGACAGACGGGCGCCCTCGACCACGCCCTGGGTGGAACGCTCCATTGCGGCGACCGCGTCTTGCGTGTCGCCCTGGATCGCCTTGACCAGCCCGGTGATCTGCCGTGTGGCGTCGGCCGAGCGCTCGGCCAGGCGCTGCACCTCTTCGGCCACCACCGAGAAGCCGCGCCCAGCCTCACCCGCCGAGGCAGCCTGGATGGCGGCATTGAGGGCCAGCACATTGGTCTGCTCGGTGATGTCGGAGATGAGCTCGGTGATCTCGCCGATTTCCTGCGAGGACTCACCCAGGCGCTTGATGCGCTTCGCGGTGTCCTGGATCTGGCCGCGCAATGTGTCCATGCCGCCCATGGAGGCCTGCACCGCCTGCAAGCCCTGGGCGGCCGCTTGGAGCGAAGTCCGGGCGACGTCGGCCGCCTCTTGCGCCTGGCCGGATACGCCGATGATCCGGTCCGCCATACCCAGTACGGCCTCACCGGTGTCGTGGATCTCGCGCAGTTGTTCGGCAGAGGCGGCGAGCAACTCGGTGGAGGTGAGCTCGACTTCGGCAGTGGTCTGCGCCACACGGCCTGCGCCCTCCTGCACCTGGCCGACCAAGGCGCGGAGTTCTTCCACCGTGTAGTTGACCGAGTCGGCAATGGCGCCGGTGATGTCTTCGGTGACGGTGGCCTGCTGGGTGAGGTCGCCCTCGGCGACCCCCTGCAGCTCGTTCATCAGGCGCAAGATGGCCGCCTGGTTGGCGTCGTTGACACGGCGCGCCTCCTGCTCCTGCTGCTCGGCCGCATGCCTCTGGTCCTCGGCCAGGTGCTGGCGCCGGCGGCTGTCGCGCAACTGTGTCCAAGCCATGGCTACAGCGCTGAGCAAAGCGGCGAGACCCGACAGGGTGAGCACCGACAGCCCGGCCCAGCCCAGGCCCGCCTCCTGCGAGAGTTGATCCTGAAGCGCGTTGAGCCCGCGGCGCAGCGGCTCGCTGTCACTCACGATGACTGCCTGCGCCTGGCGCGCCGACACCAGGCCGGGGAGGTGGTCCAGGATGGCGGAGGCGTCGCGCCGGGTCTGGTCGTACTGCTGCAGCAGCAACTGCAGGCGCTCTCGGGTGGCCTCGTCACGGGTGGGAGGCAGACGCAGCTCGGGGCTGCCGTCCTGCAGCGCGAGGGCCAGCTGGCGGAAGGTGTTGAGGTCACGCGCGAGCAGGAACACCGCCTCGGCACTGACCCCGTCCTGGGTCAGGAACTCGTTGGCAGACTTGCCGATACGCTGGGTCAGCATGACCAGCTGGCCTGCGGAAGAAATCTGGGCCGATGTACCCCCCTGCTGCAACTTGAGCGAGGAGATGGTTTCGGCCAGCTCCAGCAGGTCGGCACTGTGCCGATTGATCGCGCGCAGGGCCTGCCCGGCCTGGGTCAAGGTCTTTTCCTGCGCCAGCAGTTGCTCCGCCTGCCGGCCGGTGCGATCGGCCAGCGGCTGGAGCGGCTCGATCGCGGCGGCATGGGAACCCTCGAGGGCACGCAGGCCCAGCTCGGCGTCGCCCTGGCGCAGACCGGTGACCGTGCGCAGCAGGATGCCTGCGCTCTCGCGGACCTCGGCGAAGGCCTCCGGGCGTCCGATCAGTGCCTGCGACGCCGCCTTGGCCAAGCGCTGCGACTGCATCAGGGCCTGACCCGTGCTGGCCAGTTGCAGGCCCAGATGGTCGGCGCGACGCACCACCAGCACCGAGCCCGCCACCAGCACCAGGAGCGAGAGCACCAGCGTGGCCTGCAGCAGACGCTGCACGCGGTGACCGGCCGGCCCGCCGGACAAGGGGCCAGGCTGGGTCCACGGGGCATGCCAGCGCGGGAGACCCCGCAGCGAGAAGTGGGGCCAAAGGCGGATTCGCTGGAGCAGGAGGGCTGGGGACATGATCAGATCGGCTGGTTGGCGGGGCGATTCGCGGGGACAGGGAAAGGGGTGGCAGGCGGGAATCGGCGTGCGTTCGTTGTGCGTGCGCAATACTGAGTGCGGAGCGTGGACGGCGGCGTCAAAAAAGGGGGCAGCAGCGTACGTGGCCTGGCCTCAATCGGCCAGGGAAAGAAAGCGCGGATCGCGCGCCAGCGCGGCCAGGGACAGCGCCTGCCAGACCTGACCCTGGGCGTCGCTGTAGCGGGGCCCGAACCAGGCGGGCGCCGGCGCCTGCGGCGCCACGCTGGAGGGGAAATCGTCCGGTCCGCGCAGGCCTGCTAGGCGGTCCACCCGCAAGGCACCGTTGACCTCCAGCTGGGCATGAAAGGTGACCAGGCGGGCCTCCTCGCCGACCTCTGGCGACGCACGGCGCAGGCCCGAGCTGGGAGAGCCCGGGAGCGCCTCGCTGTCGTCACCGAGGAAGGGGGCCAAATCGATCGCCGCCCAGAGCCCACCCCGCAGGTGGGCCACCCCCAGGAACCACGCCTGGGTGTAGGGCACCCGCTGAGGTGGGGCGTAGGGAAATATTTCGCCGGCCTGTGCCAGCGGCAGCAGGTAGCGGCTGGCGCCCGCGTGGACCGCCAGCCAACAGGCCTGGCCGTCATCGGCGGGCCCCGCCTGCAGGCGGCGGGCCAAGCGCTCCTGCATCGCGAGCAAGGCTTCACGGGAGGACATGGACTTTTCTTTCAGCCCAGGGCCTGGATACGAGCGAGCAACTCGCTCGGGTCGATCGGCTTGGTGAAGTAGTCGAGCGCGCCCTGGCGCATGCCCCAGACCCGGTCAGTCTCCTGATTCTTGCTGGTGCACAGGATCACCGGCAAGCCCGCATAGCGCGGGTCACGCGTGATGGTGCGGGTGAGCTGAAAGCCGTTCTGGCCTGGCATCACCACGTCGAGCAGCACCAGGTCGGGTCGGTCGTCGGCCATCAGGCGCAGCGTTTCCTCGGCGTTTTCAGCGGTGCGCACCAGGTAACCATGTTGCGTGAGCAGGTTGGCCAGGTAATGGAGTTCGGTCTTGGAGTCGTCCACGACCAGCACTTTGGAAATGGGCATTCAGTGGCCTCCGTCGGCGGGTAGTGCCAGCTGCCGCACGGCCTGCAGCAACTGGTCTTTGGTGAAGGGTTTGGAGAGGTGCTCGTGCGAGCCGACCATACGGCCGCGGGCCTTGTCGAAGACCCCGTCGCGCGAGGAGAGCATCACCACCGGGGTGGCGGCGAATTGGGCGTGGCGCTTGATGATGGCGCAGGTCTGGTAACCATCCAGACGCGGCATCAGGATGTCGCAGAAGATGATGTGCGGACGGTAGTCGAGAACCTTGGCCAGCGCGTCGAAGCCGTCCTCGGCCAGGAGCACGTCGTGCCCGCCCTGACGGAGAAAGACTTCCGCGCTACGGCGGATGGTGTTGCTGTCATCGACGACCAGCACACGCAATGGTTGCGGTACTGGGTCTGCCCTCGACGCGAGGTCGGACTTACCCTGATTCACTTGACGCTGCTCCCTGAAAGCCTCTGCGGGCTTGCGGGGGGCGCGTCCGGGGGATCAAACTACTCGGCACGCCGCTGTGAACGACGCGCGGAGGACGCGATCCCCCTAGATCAAATTTGGACCATCTCGAAGTCTTCTTTGCGGGCGCCGCATTCGGGGCAGGTCCAATTCATGGGAACGTCGACCCAGGCGGTGCCAGGGGCGATACCATGATCAGGCGCGCCGGCAGATTCGTCGTAAATCCACCCGCAGATCAGACACATCCAAGTTTTTGCTTCAGTCACAGCTTAAGGGCGCTTCCAAGGTAATGCAACGATTGTATCCACCTCAACAGCCACAAGAAACCGAATGATGCACATCCTTGAAGAAGAAAGGCCGTTGAGCATGAGCTCGATTTCAGCGGGCGCAAGCCCGCACATCGCCGCCTCCGCGGCCGACCCGAAAGAGCCTGCAAAAGATGCGGGCGCTGATGCCGAGGCCGCAGACGCCGAGGCCGCAGAAGATGCCGGTCCGCCCTGCATCATGACCTTCAACGCCAGCGATCCCAGCGGCGCTGCTGGACTTGCCGCGGATGGGGTGACCATGGCCTCGGTCGGCGGCCATGCGCTGCCGGTGGTGACGGGCGCGTATGCGCGCGACACTGCAGAGGTCTTTGATCACTTCGCATTTGACGAGGACGCAGTGGCCGAACAGGCCCGCGCCATCCTCGAGGATGTGCCGGTTCAGGTGATGAAGGTGGGCTTTGTGGGCAGCCCCGAGACAGTCAGCACGATTGCAGCAATCGCAGCCGACTACGCCGACATCCCGCTCGTGGCCTACATGCCCAACCTGTCCTGGTGGGACGACGCGCAGATTGAGGCCTACCTCGACGCCTTCCGCGAGTTGATGCTGCCGCAGACCACCGTACTGGTCGGCAACCACAGCACGCTGTGGCGCTGGCTACTGCCCGACTGGTCTGGCGACAAAAGCCCCAGCGCGCGCGACATTGCCCGGGCGGCAGGCGAAGCCGGCGTTCCCTATACCCTGGTGACCGGCATCCCGATGCCTGACCAGCACATCGACAACGTACTGGCCTCGCCGCAGTCGGTGCTGGCCAGTCGTCACTTCGAGCGCTTCGAGGCGGTGTTCTGCGGCGCGGGGGAAACTCTTTCGGCAGCACTGGCTGCACTGCTGGCCACCGGGACTGACCTGGCGGCCGCCACCGACGAGGCGCTGGAATACCTCGACGAGGCCCTGGACGCGGGCTTTCGCCCGGGCATGGGCCATGTGGTGCCCGACCGGATGTTCTGGGCCCAGCCAGAACCGGCAGAATCCGAGGTGGCGACTGAAGAGCAAGCCCAGGCCCTGCAGGTGCTGGACATGCCAGCGCCCGACACCAAACACTGATTGACTGCCTTTCGCCGCAACCCCTCCCCGTATCGACATCCCGCGTGGCCCCACGCCCCCATCGCATGACCCAGCAAGACCGCAACGAGCAACTCTTCGAACGCGCCAAGGCGCTCATCCCCGGCGGCGTGAACTCGCCGGTGCGCGCCTTCCGCGCCGTCGGCGGCACGCCGCGCTTCGTACAGCGTGCCCAAGGCCCCCACTTCTGGGACGCCAACGGCAAGCGCTATATCGACTACATCGGCTCCTGGGGTCCGATGATCTTGGGCCACGGCCACCCGGCGGTACTGGAAGCGGTGCAGAAGGCGGCGCTGGAGGGCTTTTCCTTCGGCGCGCCGACCGAGCGAGAAATTGAACTGGCCGAGGCCATTGTCAAAGCCGTGCCCTCCATCGAGATGGTGCGGCTGGTCAGCTCCGGCACCGAAGCCGCCATGAGCGCACTGCGCCTGGCGCGCGGAGCCACCGGGCGCAAAAAAATCATCAAGTTCGAGGGCTGCTACCACGGCCACGCCGACGCCCTGCTGGTCAAGGCCGGCTCGGGCCTGGCCACCTTTGGAAACCCCACGAGCGCCGGCGTGCCCGAGGAAGTGGCCCAGCACACCATCGTGCTCGAGTACAACAACCTCGCGCAGCTGGAAGAGGCCTTTGTACTGCACGGCAAGGAGCTGGCCTGCCTGATGATCGAGGCGATTGCCGGCAACATGAACTTCGTGCGCGCCAGCGTGCCCTTCATGACCCGCTGCCGCGAGCTGTGCACGCAATACGGCGCGCTCTTGGTGTTCGACGAGGTGATGACCGGTTTTCGCGTCGGGCTGGGCAGCGCGCAAGGCGTCTACGCCAAACAGATCCCGGGCTTCAAGCCCGACATCACCGTCATGGGCAAGGTGATCGGCGGCGGCATGCCGCTGGCGGCCTTTGGCGGCCCGCGCGCGATCATGGAGCAGTTGGCCCCGCTGGGCCCGGTCTATCAGGCTGGCACGCTTTCGGGCAACCCGGTGGCCACCGCCTGCGGCTTGGAGACGCTCCGGCAAATCAGCATGCCCGGCTTCTTCGAGGCCCTCTCGGCGAAGACCCGTACCCTGGTCGACGGCCTCACGGCGGCCGCCAAAGCCGAGGGCGTTCCCTTCAGCGCCGACTGCGAAGGCGGCATGTTCGGCTTCTTCTTGCTGCCCGAGCTGCCGCAGAACTACCAGAAGGTGATGACCAGCGACGGCAAGAAGTTCAACGCCCTCTTCCATGGGCTGCTCGATCGCGGGGTGTACATCGCCCCGGCGCTGTATGAGGCGGGTTTTGTGAGCGCTGCGCATACGCAAGCAGACATCGAAGAATCCATCGCCGCTGCGCGCGAGGTGTTCAAGCAACTCGCGGCCTAGCCGCGCCCATAAGGTCGTGAAGCAACGCGCAGCGGCCTTTCACCATTCAAAAGGCCCGGGTCTCCCGGGCTTTTTGCTTGATAGACGAGAGCGCCTAGGCGTACGTCGACACCGGCAAGTGTCCCCATCGGGCGCAATGATGGGATCTATCCAAATGAATGATTTGGGTCGAGGGGACGCGAGGCCTAGGATGGCCCTTGAGACAAGGATGGGCCGGCAGGGCCGCAGCACCGTTCGAGTCATGCGACAACGGCCCCTGCAAGGAGACAAGATGCCCGGTTCATTCAGCACGCCTTTCCGCCGGCGAATCATCCAGTTGGCGGCTCTCTGCCTAGCCCTGCCCTCTGCTTTTGCACAGACGACGGACTACCCGAACCGCCCGATCAAGCTGGTCGTTCCCTTTGCCGCAGGGCAAAGCATCGACGTTGTCCTGCGCGCCATCATCGAGCCCTTGAGCCAGGAAGCCAAGGTACCGATCTTGATCGAGAACCGGCCAGGCGCGGCCGGCTTCATCGCCGCCCAGGCAGT
>NZ_JARXAB010000054.1 GCF_029866045.1 Ramlibacter sp.
ACCACCCCGTAGGGCCGGGCGAGTACCCGCAACCGGTGCACGTCGATCAGGGTCTGGGCCTGCGCCGGCAGCTTGCCGAAGCGGTCGACGATTTCTTCGAGCAGACCATCGATCTGGTCAGGGTTCTTGGCGGTGGCCAGCTTCTTGTAGAACGACAGCCGCAGGTGCACGTCGCCGCAGTAGTCGTTGGGGAGCAGGGCGGGGGCGTGCAGGTTGATGTCGGTGGCGGCCGCGAGCGGTGCCAGCAGGTCGGGTTCCTTGCCTGCCTTCAAAGAGCGCACCGCTTCCGAGAGCATCTCGTTGTACATCTGGAAGCCCACCTCTAGCATGTTGCCGCTCTGGTTCTCCCCCAGCACCTCGCCAGCGCCGCGGATTTCGAGGTCGTGCATCGCCAGGTAGAAGCCCGAGCCGAGTTCTTCCATCTGCTGGATGGCGTCCAGGCGTTGCGAGGCCTGCTTGGTCAGGCCCTCGATCTCGGGCACTAGCAGGTAGGCGTAGGCCAGGTGGTGGCTGCGACCGACCCGCCCCAGCAGCAGGTGCAGCTGCGCCAGGCCAAACTTGTCGGCGCGTGACATCACGATGGTGTTGGCGGTGGGCACGTCGATGCCCGTCTCGATGATGGTCGAACACACGAGCATGTTGAAGCGCTGGTGCACAAAGTCGCGCATCACCCGCTCCAGGTCACGCTCGGGCATCTGCCCGTGGGCCACCGCGATGCGGGCCTCAGGCAGCAGCTCCTGCAGCCGCTCGCGCCGGTTCTCGATGGTTTCCACCTCGTTGTGCAGAAAGTAAATCTGCCCACCGCGCTTCAACTCACGCAGCACCGCCTCGCGGATGATCCCGTTACCCTCGTTGCGTACAAAGGTTTTGATGGCCAGACGCCGCTGCGGCGCGGTGGCGATGACCGATAGGTCACGCAGACCCTCGAGCGCCATGCCCAGAGTGCGGGGAATGGGCGTCGCGGTGAGCGTGAGTACGTCGACCTCGGCGCGCATGGCCTTCATCGCCTCTTTGTGACGCACGCCAAAGCGGTGCTCTTCGTCGATGATCAGAAGACCTAAGTCCTTGAACTTCACGCTTTCCGAAAGCAGCTTGTGGGTGCCCACGACGATGTCGATGGTGCCCTCGGCCAGCCCCTTGGCCGCAGCGGTAATTTCCTTGCCTGAGCGAAAGCGGCTCATCTCGGCCACCTTCACCGGCCATTTGGCGAAGCGGTCTACCAGCGTCTGGTAATGCTGCTCGGCCAGCAAAGTGGTTGGCGCGAGAAAGGCCACCTGCTTGCCGCCGGTCACCGCGACGAAGGCGGCGCGCAGGGCGACCTCGGTCTTGCCAAAGCCCACGTCGCCGCAGACCAGACGGTCCATCGGCTGGGGCGAGATCAGGTCCTGGATGACGGCGTGGATGGCAGCGCGCTGGTCGGCCGTCTCCTCGAAGCCGAAGTCCTTGGCGAAGACCTCGTAGTCGCCCGCCGAAAAGCGGAAGGCGTGGCCGGTGCGGGCCGCGCGCCGGGCGTAAATATTTAAGAGCTCCGCGGCGGTGTCGCGCACCTGCTCGGCGGCGCGGCGCTTAGCCTTTTCCCACTGCCCGGAGCCAAGCTTGTGCAGCGGCGCCTCGTCGGCGGAGACGCCGGTGTAGCGGCTGATCTGGTGCAGCTGGCTCACCGGCACATAAAGCGTGGCCTTGTCGGCGTACTCCAGGTGCAGCATCTCCTGCAGCAGGGGCTTGCCCTCGGCGTCAGTCCCTTGGCCCAGGTCCATGTTCACCAGGCCCCGGTAGCGGCCGATACCGTGCTGAGCGTGCACCACCGGGTCGCCCACGTTCAATTCGGACAGGTCCTTGATCAGGGCCTCGACGTCGCTGACCTGCTCCTGCTTGCGGCGCTTGCGCACGCTGGCGCCCGCAGCAAAGAGTTCGGTCTCGGTGACCAGGTCGATGCCGGCTTCCAGCCAGGCAAAACCCTGCACCAGGGGTGCGGTGGCAATACCCAGTGGTTCCTCGCTGGCCTCAAACTCGGCGAGAGAGTCAAAGGCGGGCGGTGACAGCTGGCTGGCGCGCAGGAAGTCCAGCAGGCTCTCGCGCCTACCGTCGCTCTCGGCCAGCACCAGGGCGCGGCGGCCCTGGGCACGTGCCTGAATCAGGAAGTCCTTGAAGCGGGCCAGGGGCTCGTCGGCGCCGCGCGCGGCGGAGATGCCAGGCAGGGGCTCGGCCAAGCCATCGGGCACGGCCTCAGTGGCAGCGGCCACTGCATCTGTCTCCAGCCCCGTGGCTGAAGGACGGATGGCCAACTGCGGCAGGGCGTTGGCGCGGGCGTAAAACTGTTCCTCCGAGAGAAACAGTGCCGCAGGCGGTAGCACGGGTCGCTCCGGGTCGCCCTGCACCAGGCGATGACGGTCGCGGGTGTCCTGCCAGAAGCGGCCGAACGCCGGGCTCAGGTCGCCGTGCAGCACCAGGGTTGCGGCCTCGCCCAGGTAGTCGAAAACGGTGGCGGTGTCCTCGAAGAAGAGGGGCAGGTAGTACTCGATGCCGGCAGTGGCTACGCCGTTGCCCATGTCCTTGTAGATGCGGCTGCGAGTTGGGTCCCCGTCGAGCAGCTCGCGCCAGCGGCTGCGAAAGCGCGCGCGGGCATCGTCGTCCATCGGGAACTCGCGCCCCGGCAAGAGGCGCACCTCTGGCACCGGGTAGAGGCTGCGCTGGCTGTCCGGGTCGAAGGTACGGATGGAGTCGATCTCGTCGTCGAACAGGTCCACCCGGTAAGGCACCGGCGATCCCATGGGGAAAAGGTCGATCAGGCCGCCGCGTACCGCGTACTCCCCCGGGCTCACCACCTGGGTGACATGGCTGTAACCCGCCAAGGTGAGCTGCGCCTTGAGCTTGCTGTCCTCAAGCTTTTGCTTGACCCGAAAGTGGAAGGTGTAGCCCGCCAGGAAGGAGGGTGGGGCCAGGCGGTAGAGGGCGGTGGTGGCCGGCACCAGCACCAGGTCGGCTTCCCCCTGCGAGATGCGCCACAGCGTGGCCAGGCGCTCGGAAATCAGGTCCTGGTGCGGCGAGAAGCTGTCATAGGGCAGGGTTTCCCAGTCGGGGAACAGACAGGTGCGCAGATCGGGGGCGAAAAAGGCAATTTCGTCGAGCAGGCGCTGGGCGTCGGTCGCGTCGCTGGTGACGATGGCGGTGCGCCGGCCGGCAGCGCGCTCCCGCTCGGCCAAGCGGGCGAGCAGCAGGGCGTCGGCCGAGCCGGTGGGCCGGGGGAGGGTGAAGCGCTTGCCAGCGGAGAGCTTGGGCAGATCCATGAATAGGGCAGGAAATGTTGCGGTGAACGTCTACGGTGACTTGGGGCGCTGGGAAGGGGCGGCGTGCGGGACGGGGTTTGCGAGCTCAAATGGCAAACACCCCGCGCGGACCGGCGCGGGGTGTGAACCAAGAGATTCTAGAATGGTCGGCAGCGCGTAAGGCTGTCTGCGGATGGCCCGACCCGAACGCTGCCACCGCCAAATCTCCCCATGCCCTCTGCCTCGACCTCCGCTCCCCGCCTGCACGCTCTGGTGCCCTGTGCCGGCAGTGGCAGTCGCGCCGGCACCGCCAGCCCGAAGCAATACCAGCCGCTGGCGGGGCAACCCCTGGTGCAGCACACCTTGCTGGCCCTGGGCGCGGTCCGTCGCCTGTCCACCGTCCTGGTGGCAGTGGCCCCAGGGGATCGCACGTTGGAAGGCATGGCGGGCTTGCGGGGCCTACCGAGGCTGGTGCGCGCCGAGTGCGGCGGCCCCACCCGTGCCGCTACCGTCACCGCCGGCCTGCGGGCCTTGCGCGAGCACGGTGCCTTGGACAGTGATTGGGTGCTGGTGCACGACGCCGCCCGCTGCCTGGTCACCGCCGAACTGGTGGATCGTCTGATTGACGCCTGCCTGCCCGACCCGGTGGGCGGCCTGCTGGCCCAGCCCGTTGCCGACACCCTCAAGCGCGGCTTGGACGGCCGCGCCGAGGCCACCGTGCCGCGCGATCACCTTTGGCAGGCCCAAACCCCGCAGATGTTCCGCCTCGGCCCGCTGCTGCAGGCCCTGGAGGCTGCCGGTAACGCCGTCACTGACGAGGCCAGTGCGATGGAGGCCGCCGGCCACCGCCCGCGTCTGGTGCCCTCGTCGGCGCTCAATTTCAAGGTCACCTGGCCGGAGGATTTCCGCCTGGCCGAGGCCGTGCTCTCGCAACGCCAGGAGGTATCCGCATGAACATCCGCATCGGCGAGGGTTGGGACGTGCACGCCCTGGTGGAGGGGCGTCCTCTGATTCTCGGTGGGGTTCACATCCCCTACGAAAAAGGCTTGTTGGGTCACTCGGACGCAGACGCGCTGCTGCACGCCATCATCGACGCCCTGCTGGGCGCAGCCAGCCTGGGTGATATTGGCCGGCACTTCCCCGACACCGACCCGCAGTTTCGCGGCGCTGATTCCGCCGTACTGCTGGCCGAGGCGCTGCGGCGGGTTCAGGCAGCCGGCTGGCGTCTGGTCAATGTCGACTCGACCATCATCGCCCAGGCGCCCAAGCTCGCCCCGCACATCGAGGCCATTCGCGCCCGCGTCGCTGCCATCCTGGGGGTGGATGCTGGCTGCGTGAACGTCAAAGCCAAGACGGCCGAGAAGATGGGGCCGGTGGGCGAGGGCCGCAGCATCGAGGCGCGGGCGGTGGTGCTTTTGCAGGCTACTTGAGGCAAGCCACCTTTCCCGCGCAAGACTGACGGCGTCGTGGCCCTGGCCCACAAGGGTGTGGGTTCAGTAGTTGAATTCGCTCCGAACTCCCGGAGCGGCGCACATGCCACAGGACGACCATTCACCTCAGGGCCGGGCCATCCCGGCGGACTATGGCGGAGTCCATGCGGACATCGTTTCTTTGCTGGAGGCCGCACGCCGTGCCAGCGTCCGCAGTGTCAATGCGGTGATGACTGCGACCTATTGGCAAATTGGACGGCGGATTGTCGAATTCGAGCAGTGTGGGCAGAGCCGAGCAGACTATGGGCGGGAACTCGTCGCGCGGCTGGCAGAAGACCTGTCCTGCAGATTTGGCCGTGGCTTTGGTCGCCGGAACCTCTGGCAGATGCGGCAGTTCTACCTGTGCCGGCCAGAAGAGCAGATTCTGCAGACAGCGTCTGCAGAATCTGCTGAAGGGAAACCCAGGCACACCTCGCCTTCCCTGGAAGCGCTGACTCGGGTCTTTCCCTTGCCTTGGTCCGCCTACGTTTGTCTTCTCTCAGTGAAGAATCCTGCCGCTCGAGCTTTCTACGAAACCGAAGCCCTGCGCTGCGGCTGGTCGGTCCGTCAACTCGATCGTCAGATCAGTAGCCTGTTCTACGAGCGCACCGCGCTGTCCCGTGACAAGGTCCGCATGCTCGAGCGTGGCCAACAGCCTGAACCCGGCGACCTGATGACGCCAGAGCAAGCCATCAAAGACCCCTTCGTCCTCGAATTCCTCAACCTGAAGGACGAATACTCGGAATCAGAACTTGAAGAGGCCATGATCCATCGCCTGGCCGACTTCCTCCTGGAGCTCGGCGACGACTTCGCCTTTGTCGGAAGGCAGCGCCGCTTGCGGCTGGACGACAACTGGTTTCGCGTCGACCTGCTGCTCTTTCACCGGCGGCTACGGTGCCTTGTCATCATCGACCTCAAGGCCGGCCGGTTCAGCCATGCCGATGCGGGCCAGATGCACATGTACCTGAACTACGCCCGCGAGCACTGGACGAAGCCAGACGAAAATCCGCCTGTAGGGCTGATTCTCTGCACCGAAAAAGGCGCTGCAGAGGCTCGCTACGCGCTGGAGGGTCTACCCAACCAGATTTTGGCCGCTCAGTATCAGACCGTCCTGCCCGACGTGGCGATGCTGGCCAACGCGATGGACACCAGCCGCCGGGAGCTTGAGGCCCGGCGGATCGGGCGCCCTCAGGCGCGAGAGGCCGACTGAGGCCCCGCTTCAGGCCCGAAAAGCCACGACTTCCTGCCGCTGGGCGCCCAGGCCTTGGATTCCCAGGGTCATCACGTCGCCCTTCTTCAGGAAGCGGGGCGGCTTCATGCCCATGCCCACGCCGGGGGGCGTACCGGTGGTGATGACGTCCCCCGGGTACAGAGTCATGAATTTGCTCACGTAGCTCACCAGCTCGGCGGCGCCAAAGACCATCGTTCGGCTGTTGCCGGTCTGCATCCGCTGGCCGTTTAATTCGAGCCACATGTCCAAACGCTGCGGGTTGGGCACTTCGTCCGTCGTGACCAGCCAAGGTCCGATGGGCCCGAAGGTGTCGCAGCTCTTGCCCTTGTCCCATTGCGGGCCGCGTTCGAGCTGATACTCCCGCTCGCTCACATCGTTGACGACGCAGTAGCCGGCCACATACGAGAGGGCGTCCTTGCGCGTCACATAGCGCGCAGTGCTGCCGATCACGATGCCCAGCTCCACCTCCCAGTCGCTCTTGACCGAGCCCTTGGGCAGCATCACCGCATCGTCGGGGCCTTGGATGCAGCTGCTGGCCTTCATGAAGATGATGGGCTCTTTGGGAATCGGCATGCCGGCCTCGGCCGCGTGGTCGGAGTAGTTGAGGCCAATGGCCACAAACTTGCCGATTCCGGTGAGGGGGCATCCCATGCGCGGCTTGCCACGGACGGCCGGGGCCTTGCGCGCCGCGCGCCGAATCTTTTCCAGCGCGGTCGGCGAGAGTTGGGCCGGACCGATGTCCGCCACGACAGCGCTCAGGTCGCGCAGCACACCCGCTTCATCAATCAGGCCGGGCTTTTCTTTGCCTGGGCGTCCGTAGCGAACCAGCTTCATGTTTGTCTTCCTTGTTTTGTTTTGTTTTGAATGAATGGAGAGCCGTCTGCCCCGCCGGTCAGGCCGCGACCTGCAGGACGACATTCCCGATGACCTGACCGCTTTCGATGGCTTCATGCGCGCTCACGATATCTTTCAGAGAAAACCGGGCCGCGATGTTGTGCTGCAAGACACCGCGCTCCAGCATCCGCGTCAGCGTGGCGACCGCGCGGGCGCGGTCGCTGGGGGACAGGTGGTACACGATGAAAAACTTCAGCTGGATGTTGCTGTGAAGCAGGCGAGAGAAGGGCAACTCGAGTTTGTCCATCCCGTTGCCGTAGATGACGCACTCACCGCCCGTCTTGAGCATGTCGAGATTAGCCCCCACGTTCGCGCCGATATCGACCTCAATCACCCGGTCGACTCCCTCGCCCTGCGTGATGTCGAGCACCCGCTTCGCGAGCGGCTCCGATTTGTAGAGAACTACCTCGTCCGCCCCAGCCTGGCGGGCAAGTTCGGCCTTCGCAGGGCTGCTGACGCTGGCGATCACCCGCGCCGCGCCGAGCAGGCTGGCAAACTGCACGGCGTAGTGCCCGACCGCCCCGGCGCCACCGGCCACTACCACCGTCTTTCCAGCCACACCCCCGTCCATCAGAACCGCATGCAAGGCGGTGAGGGCCGGAATGCCCATGCAGGCGCCAGCCTCGAAGCTGGTCTGCTCGGGGAGGGCCACGGCCTGCTCAGAGGGCAGACACAGGAACTCGCAGGCGGTGCCGTGTGGACGCCCCCGGGCGGCATTCCACACCCATACCCGCTGGCCCAAGCGATGCGTTGAAACGCCCGCGCCCACAGCATCGATCACGCCCGCGCCGTCGCTGTGGGGAATCACCCGCGGAAAGGGCATCTCCGTGACCCGCCGTCCCATACGGGTTTTCACGTCGGAGGGGTTGATCCCGGAACTCTCGACGCGCACACGCACCTCGCCGGGAGCAGGTTCGGGCAGGGGCAGATCCTCTAACCGTAGGACGTCTCTCGCGGGTCCCAAGCGTTCGTAGAAGGCGGCTCTCATGTCTTTGGGTTGTTTGGAGTCGTAGCGGCAGGCCGCAGCCGCCGCCACAGCCTCACTGAACCTTGATGTTGCCCGTCTCCACCACCCGCTTCCAGCGGACGATGTCGTCGCGCACGATCTGCAGCATTTGCTCGGGGGTGCCGCCAACGGGCGTTGTACCCTCAGTCGAGAACTTTTCCTGCACGCCCCGATGCGCCAGCACCGCATTGAGCTCGGTGTTCAGGTAGGCAACGATTTCCGGCGGGATGCCGCGCGGGCCGGCAATCGCCTTCCAGTCCACCACGTTGTAGCCGGGGGTTCCCTGCTCTTCGAAGGTAGGCACATCCGGCATGGCAGGCGAGCGTTGCGCGCCGGCAATGCCCAGCGCGCGCACACGCCCCGAGCGGATAAAGGGCGCGGCGTAGGTGGCGCTTGTGAGCATCATGTCCAGGCTGCCCCCCATCAGGTCGCTCATGGCTTGCGAGGAGCCCTTGTACGGAATGTGAACGAGCTTCAGGCCCATGAGAAAGGCCAGTTCTTCCATGCCCAGGTGCGCGATCGAGCCGACGCCCGCAGACCCGTGCGTGAGCTTGTCGGGCGTGCGCTTGGCCTCCGCGATCAGGTCGCGGGCATTGCGAAGCTTGGAGTTCGTGTTGACGATCAGCACGACGGGGTCGCGCGAGACCATCATGATCGGCTGCATGTCGCGGATCGGGTCGAAGGGCAGGGGCCCCACGGCGGCCTGGATCGGGTAGGTGCTGGACATGTTCAGCAGGGTGTAGCCGTCCGGGGCGGACTTCATGACGAAGTCTGCGCCGATATTGCCCCCTGCGCCGACCCTGTTCTCAACCACCACCTGGATATTCGAGCGCTCAGTCATTCGCTGGGCCAGCATCCGCGCCACGGTGTCGCCACCGCCGCCCGCAGCGAAGGGGACGACGAACCTGATGGGTTTAGCCGGGTACTTAGCCGGTTGTGCGCCAGCCTGCATGGCCCAAGGCGTGAGCGCAGTGGCAAGCGTGAATTGACCAAATGTGCGTCTTTTCATGGTTTGTCTCCGTGGTTTTTCCCGATGGTATGTGAGTCTCGGCGTCGGGCTCAGCGCGATATTAGCGCGCAATTTTCAGCGCGCGAGACTCGTTCGGTAGTACACCTCGCCCTTGAACAGCCTGCGGGCGGTTCGATAGGCCGACGCATGGCGGGCTTGGAGGGTCTCGCCCTGGCGCTCCACATGCGCCGCCACGACGATCACGCCTGAGGGGTGTCCGATGCGGATGTCTGGGTCTGCGCCGGTGGTGGCGACCACCTGCGCCGGCAGGCTGCCGGGAACGCGGCAGGCCACGGCCAGGCACAGCGCGCCGGTCAGGGGCACTGCGCGATGTGGCTGCCCTGTCGACATCATGCGCACCAGGATGTCGGTTTTTGCCGCGCTCTGGACAGCGCCCGACAACAGCGGAGCGTCGGCGGGTGATGCGACCAGCGCCACGAGTGGCAGCGACGCCTTCAGGCCCGCCGCTTCGGCGTCCGGCGCCAGTCCCATTGCGACCGATGCCGCACGCCGCACCGCCTCGAGCTTGCGCAGCAGCTCCGGGTTGCTCTCGATCTCCCCGGGCAGTTCGATGCCGGTGGCGCCCAAGGCCCGAGCCTCGACGAAGACGCAGGGGTTGGCCGCGTCGATCAGGCTGGCGTTGACCGGTCCGAGGCCGGGTACGTCAAGCGTGTCGCACGCATGGCCGGTAGGCAGCAGTCGGCCGGTGCTCGGCCCGCCAGGGTGGAGGAAGTCCAGCCGGATGGGGGAGCCGGTTCCAGCCACGCCGTCCAGGCTCATTTCGCCGTCGACCGCTGCAGCGCCACCCTGCACGTTGAATTGCGCGTGGATGATCTTGCGGGTGTTGGTGTTGTGGATCCGGACCGTGGTCGGGCCGTCTGGCGGGCAGGGCACCAGACCTTCGTCGATCGCGAACGGACCGATGGCGGAGGTCATGTTGCCGCAGATCGCCGAAAAGTCCACCCGGTCGTCCTTCACCGATACCTGCGCGAAGGTGTAGTCGACGTCCGCATCCGGGTGGGTGGAGGGGCCGACGATGCAGATCTTAGAGACCGAGGAGACACCGCCGCCCATCCCGTCAAGCTGGCGAGCGTAGGGGTCGGGCGAACCCATCACCGCGCGGAAGATCGGCGCCCAGCTTGCCTGGTCTGCCGGGAGGTCTTCACGATGGAACATCACGGCCTTGGAGGTGCCGCCTCGCATGAAGACGGCGCGAAGTCTGGACTGCTGCACGTTCACCTCGATTCAGCCGCGGAGTTGGGCCACGCGTTCGTTGAAACCTTTGAGAACTTGCTCGTAATCGTCTACCACGCCCCAGTTGGCGCGCTTGAAAATCTCAGCACCGGCTTCGGTGTTGATCGCCACCACCATCTTGGCGCCGGTGATGCCCGCCAGGTGCTGCGGCGCGCCGGAGATGCCTACCGCGATGTACAACTCAGGCGCCACCGTGGTTCCCGACAAGCCCACCTGATGCCGGGAGGGGACCCAGCCAGAGTCGGCCACCGGACGCGAGCAGGCCACCGAGGCGCCTAGGGCGGCAGCGGTCTCCTCGATGCGGTGCCAGTGCTGCGGGCCGCCCACGCCACGGCCGCCGGCCACGATCTTCTTGGCGTCCTTCAGACGGACACCCTCGGCGCTTTGCACCTCTTCGCTGAGGACCTGCACCGGTGCATCAGGCAGCGCCGTCACTTCGAGGTGACTAGGCGTCACCGCCTGGCCCGTGGGCAGAGGTTCAAAGTCGCCCGCGCTCACAGTCACGATGCGCAAATCGCCAAGCACTTCAAATTGCGCAAGGACGCTGCCACCGTTGACCGGCTTGGTGGCCAGCAGCTGGCCGTCTTCCACCGAGACGGCGCAGCAGTTCATTACCAACGCCGCCTGCAGGCGAGCGGCCAGAATCGGCGCCCACTCGCGTGCCACACCGCCGTGGGGGATGACCACGGTGGAGGCACCGCTGGCTTCAATCGCCGCTTGGGCGGCCCGCACATAGGCGTCCGCTGTGTAGGGCGCGAACTGCGTGCCTTCGGCCAGATAGAGGGCCGACAGGCCGCATTGCATTGCCTCTGCGGCTGCGGACAGGCTCGGGCCGATCAGGGCGCCCATGAGGGGAGCGCCCATGGCATTCGCCAAAGGTGCGGCTGCACCTGCGGCTTGAAGCAGGGAGCGGTCAAACTCGCCTTCAGTGAGGCCGCCCAGTACGAGTACGCCAGCCATCAGAGTAACCCCGCTTCGTGCAAGCGATCGGCCAGCGCGGCGCCCTTGGCTGCCGCGGTGTCGCCCTCGATCAGGCGCGCCGAGGAGGTACGCAACTGGATGTCCTGCTTTCGCATTTTGAGTTTGGGCTGGACCGGCGGGAGGGCGAGGTCACTCGCCGTCCACGTGGGGGCCAAGGCCCTCGACGCGATCATCGTGCCCTTCATGGAAGGCGCGCGGGGGTCGTTCATCTCGCTGGATACGCCGAGCACCGCCGGCAGACGGACGCGGACCCGCTGGTAACCGTCGTCAAGCAGGCGATGCACCAGCAGCGCTTCTTCGCCGCTTTCTTCCACCCGAGCCACAGGGCAGACGGCAGGCATGCCCAGTTCCTGGGCGATCCAGAACAGAACCTGCCCGGCGTCGGTGTCGGATGCCTGGCGGCCGCACAGAACCAGGTTCACATCACCGATGCGGCGGATGGCGGCGGCCAGCACACGGCCTGTCCCCGCGCTGTCCAGATCGGCCCAGGCCGGGTCGGACAGCAGCACCACCGCGTCTGCGCCCATCGCATGGGCCCGCTTGAGTGTGTTGCGGCTGGCACCGTCACCCAGGCAGATGACGGTGACCTTGCCGCCATGGGCTTCGCGCAGCTTGAGCGCGGCCTCCAGTGCGTTCGCGTCGTAGCCATTCATCACCGGCGGCAGGCCATAGGTGGAGACGATGCGCTGGCTGGCCGGATCGACGCTGATGAAATCGGCCGGCAGGTTGGGGTCGACCACCTGCTTGACGGTCACGACGATGTTCATCGTGGACTCAGGCTTTGTCTGCCAGTACCGCCAGGGCTGCGCTGCTGCCGGCCAGGCGGCCGAAGGTCGAGCCCGCCATCATTCCCGAGCCGGAGGCATAGTTGCCGACCCACAGGCCGCCCACCATCTCGCCGGCGGTGTAGAGGCCCGGAATGCCCCAGCCCGCGTTGTGCTGCACCTGCGAAGTTTCCGGGTCGACCCGCAGGCCGCCGAAGGCGAAGGTCATGCCGCAGCGCACCGCCCAGCCCTCGAAGGGGCCCTCGGAGACCGACAGCGCGTAGTTGCTCTTGTTCACGCGCAATCCCTTCGTGCCTTTGCCGTCGACCTTGTGCCGGTTCGGGTTGAAGTCGCCAGGTTGGATGGCGGAATTGAACTCGGACACGGTCCTCACGAAGTTGTCGGGCTGGATTCCCAGCTCCTGCGCCAGCCCTTCGAGGGTGTTCGATTTGGCACCCGTCGCCCCGGCGTAGTTGGTCGGGTAGAGATTCATCTTGCGCGCCTTCGCGTCCAGGATCTGGAACGCAATGCCGCCGGGCTGGGCGAGGATGGCCCGGCCCATCTTGGCGTAGGTGCGGCCGCGGGTGTCCTCACCCTCGTCGACAAAGCGCTCGCCGTTGGTGTTGACCATGATCGAGTACGGATACACGTAGCGATCGGTGCTGTCGCCACCCGAGAGCGCGTGTTGCGAGGGCAGGGTGTGCTCGCTGATGTTGATGTCCTGCGGCGAGGCGTGGCAGGTGGTCCAGCTGCCATGGGCCATGCCACCGATGTCCATGGCCATTTGCAGACCCTCGCCCGTGTTGTAAGGCACGCCGCGGATGCGGACCGTGTCCCACCCGGAGCCCAGGTAGCGCGCGCGCATCTCTGGGTTGGCCTCGAAGCTGCCGCAAGCCAGGATCACGGCGCTGGCGGTGAACTTCACCATCCCGGTCGGGGTGCGGGCCCAGACCCCGCAGACCTTGCCGCCTTCCAAAATGAGTTCTGCCGCGGCATGCTGGTAGTGGATGGGGACACCCGCCTTGTCGAGCGCCGCGTAATAGCGCTGCTGCATGCCGTAGCCGCCGCCGTTCATGATCAGGATGTTGTCGCCCAGGGCTTGCATGCCCGTGGCGGGGACCCAGTCCTGCCCCTTGGATGCCAGCCACTGCATGGTGTTGCGCGACTGGGTGACATGCACGCGCAGCAGCTCAGGGTCGCACTGCCCCGAGGTGACACGCATCACCTCGTCCCACGAATCGTCCTCGGTCCGCCGCGGGAGGCGGTCGATCAGGCCCTGCAGCTCTTCTTCGTTGGTGTTTTTCACTAGGGGGCGCAGATCGTCGATGCCCTGAAACACAAAGCGCATGTGCCCGGTGAGTGCGCTGTTGCCCCCCCGATCCTGCTTAGGCGCCTTTTCCAGCATGCCCACGCGCACATTCTTCTCGAGCGCTGAGAGGGCGGCGCAGCAGGCCGCGTTTCCGGTACCGACGATCAGTACATCGTAGTGAATGGAGTTGTTCGACATCGTGGAAAAGGTGAGTGGTCTAAGGGTGAACCCGCGGTTCGCGTTTCGTGGTTTGACAGGGGCGAGGCATTGCCCTAAATTAATTCTGCATTAGTTTTTGCATGCAAACAAGAGAAAGATTCCAAGCCATGTCGCTTTCCCCCAGCAAGGAGCTGCGCCGTATCTTCGTCCCGGGCGCGGGTCTGGTGATGCCCGGTGCGGGCAATGCGTTGACGGCGCGCGTGATTGAAGCAACCGGTCACAAGGTCATGCTGGTGAGCGGGGCGGCGATCGCCAACAACTACCTGGGTCAGCCAGACATCGGACTGACCTCACTCAATGAGCTGGTCAATCACGTGGCCAATATGCGCAACGTGGTCAACATTCCCCTGATCGTCGACTGTGACACCGGCTTTGGCAACGCGATCAGCGTCCGCCAGACCGTGCGTGCCGTCGAGCGCGCAGGCGGTAATGCGGTGCTGATTGAAGACCAGAGTTTTCCCAAGCGCTGCGGCCACTTCAACAACCACGAGATCATCAGCAAGGATGAAATGGTGCAGAAGGTCAAGGCGGCTGTTGATGCGCGAATCGACGGTGACCTGATGATCGGCGCGCGCACCGATGCGCGCGGGATCGACGGTCTCGAAGCCGCATTCGATCGCGCATGTGCCTACAAGGAAGCCGGAGCAGACTTCCTCTTCATCGAGGCGCCGCAGTCGGCGGACGAGTTGGCTGCGATCACGCGCGAGGTGCCCGGCCTGCATCTGTGCAATATGGTCATTGGTGGCAAAACCCCGCTGCTGCATCGCGACCAGCTCGGCGCCATGGGTTACGGCATCGTGGCCTATGCCAATGCAGCGCTCCAGGCCGCCTTGCTGGGGATGCAGTATGTGCTTCAGCACCTCAATGACAAAGGGTCGATTGAAGGCGCCGAAGAAAAGATCATGATGTTCAAGGAGCGTCAGGCGCTCTTGAACGGCGACTTCTATGCCGACCTGGCCACGCGCTACGGCGGGAGGCCCCAGCAATGAGCGGCTCTCACGTACAGCCGCAGACCTTCTTCGACAAAGTCTGGGACGAACATGTCGTCACCATGCTCGGTCAGGACACGGCGCTGGTGCAGATCGACCGCCTGGTCCTGCATGAATTGAGCGGAAGCCAGGCGGTGCGCGCCTTGGACGAGGCCCACCGCACGCCCGACAGCCGCGCCCAGGTCTTCACCGTCATCGAGCACCTGATTTCCACCCGCCCGGGGCGTGGCCCCCTCGACTCCGTCTCGGTGAGCGGGCCGGCCATGATCGGCGGCACGCGCGCGGCGTCCAAAAAATGGGGCTTTCACTTCATCGACTACGACGATCCTCGCCAAGGCATCGCCCATGTGGTGGCCCTCGAGTTGGGCATTGCCTTGCCTGGATCGACCTACGTCTGCTGCGACAGCCATACGTCGACGGTAGGCGCCATTGGTGCGGTGGCCTGGGGCATCGGCGCATCGGAGGCCGAGCACTGCCTGGCGACCCAGACGCTGGCACAGGCCAAGCCGCAAAGGATGCGGGTGAATTTCGAAGGCGAGTTGCCCCTGGGTGTCTATGCCAAGGACATGATTCTTGCGCTGATTGGCAAGATCGGAGCCAATGGCGGCATTGGTTACGCGGTCGAGTACGCCGGCAGCACGGTGCGCTCGCTGCCCATGGACGGTCGTGCCACGCTGTGCAATATGGCGATCGAGTTCCAAGCCAAGTACGGATTCGTGGCGCCCGATGACATCACGATCGAGTACCTCAAGGGCCGCGACTACGCGCCACAAGGGGCTCTGTGGGACCAGGCGGCCGTGCATTGGCTTTCGATGCGCAGCGACGAGGGCGCCAGCTTCGACAAGGAAGTCCATATTGACTGCTCGCAACTCAAGCCGCAGGTGACCTGGGGCACCAGCCCCGAGCAGGTGATGCAGATCGACGCACTGGTGCCCGACCCCTCACTACAGCCCGATGCGCAGTCGCGCCTGGAAGCCGAGCGTGCCCTGGAGTACATGCAGCTCAAGCCAGGCATGTCCCTACTGGGGCTGCCGATTGACGTGGCCTACATCGGCTCCTGCACCAATGCCCGCCTGTCAGACCTGCGGGCTGCGGCGGAGATCCTCAAGGGCCGCACGATCAGTCCCAACGTACAGGCCATTTGTGTGCCGGGCTCGACGCCCGTCAAGCGCGCCGCCGAGGCCGAGGGGCTTGACCGCATCTTCATCGACGCGGGCTTTGAATGGCATGAATCCGCATGCGGAAACTGCGGTCATATCGGCGACAACCGCTTTGCCAATCTGCGCACGATCAGCACCACCAACCGCAATTTCAAGGGGCGCCAGGGGCCCAGCACCCGTACCCACCTGGCGAGCCCGGCCACCGTCGCAGCGTCGGCGCTCGCGGGCCGTATCACCGACGCAGTCAAGGACTGACCATGGAGCAATTCGTTTCTGTCCGGGGCATCGCGGCGCCGCTGATGCAGATCAACATCGACACCGACCAGATCATCCCCGCCCTCTATCTGGGCGGCACGGATGCCAAGGGCTACGGTGCGCACCTCTTTGCCAACTGGCGCTTCAAAAGCGATGGCAGTCCCAACCCGGACTTCATCCTGAACCAGGAGCCCTATACCCAGTCGGCGGTCTTGCTGGCGGACCGCAACTTCGGCTGTGGCTCTTCGCGTGAGCGTGCGCCCAAGGCCTTGCGCGAGTTCGGCATCCGGGTGGTGATTGCGCCCTCGTTCGGTGGCATCTTCTTCAACAATTGCTTCCGCAACGGCATGGTGCCAGTGAACCTGCCCATCGAGCAGGTTCGCGAAATCGTCGCCCTGGTTGAGGCCAGCAGCGGGCAGGCGCAAATCGTCGTGGACCTTGAGCGCAAGGTGGTCGAGTTGCCCGATGGACGGCAGTTCCCCTTTGACGTGCCAGAGACGCTGCGCCAGATGCTTTTGCTGGGTGTCGACGAGATCGACCAAACCAAGTCTCATCAGCCCACCATCGATGCCTACCGCGAACGCGACCGCGCGCGCCGCCCCTGGATCTACATCGACCCGGCGCCCCAGCCCGGAGCGCGCTGAGTCGTACGCCGGCGCAAATTGACAGCATTGAAACCACTGACCCCACTGGCCCCGCTCACCCGTTGAGCCAACATGCAGGAGAAAGAGTGATGAAAAACGATCCGCAACACGGTCGCCGTTCCGCCCTTGCGGCGATGCTCGCGGGCATTGGAGGCGTGGGGTCTGGTTTGGCCCTGCCTGTACTGGCACAGGGCACCGGGAGCAAGGCTGCTCCGGCTCCAGCCGCAGGCCCAGCCTGGCCTGTGGTGGAGGCCGCCGGCAAGAAGGAAGCGAAGGTCGTTTTCTATCACAACATCACGCCCCCCGGCGGCGAGCTGGTGGTCAGGGAATTCCGCAAGGAGTTCCCGGGCATCGAGGTGGAGGCCACCCGTTTTGCCAGCGCGGCGCTGATCGAGCGTTTCTCGACCGAGTTCTCGGCCGGGCGCCATCTGGCCGACGTGGTGCTCACCGTGCCAGACGAACGCATTTTCGATGGCACCAAGACCGGCTGGATGGCGAGTTGGGTGCCGCCCGAGGCCAAGAACTATCCTGCGAGCGTGAACTGGAACAGCCGCAACATGCTGTTTCACATTGACACGGCGCGCGAAGCCATCATCTGGAACAAGCGGCGGGTCCGTCCCGCCGACGCACCCAAAGATTGGACAGACCTCTTCGACCCGAAGTGGAAGGGCCGTATCGGCATGAATCCGCCCTGGCGCTCTGTCGGGCCCCAGGCCGTGGTCGCGCTCTGGGAGAAACTCGGCTACGGTGACACGGCGGCCAAGCTCAAGGCCAACGATGTCCGCTTCTTCGAAGGTTCCGGTGGGCTGCTTCAGGCGGTGCTTCGCGGCGACATCGATGTGGCGCAAATTTCCGACCTGCCGCTCAATGTGGCGTTGCAAGATGGCGCGCCGCTCGGGTTTGTCTACTCCCCCACCGCGAACGTGATGTCGCTGGGCTGGGCCTATGTGGCGGCCAAGGCGGCGAGGCCCAATGCGGCCAAGGTGTTTGTCAACTGGCTGCTGTCAGCGCGTGGGCAGATCATGATCCAGGCCTATGCCGGTCTGCCAGGCTCGCGCCCTGGGATTCCGCCGCTGTCCCACTTGCCGCCGACGGCCAACCTCGCCAACCCCATCGACGGGCTCACGCTGATCCCGCCGGCCAAGCAAAAGCAAATCGTCGACCACTGGCGCTCCACCTTCGGGGTGCTGTGATGCACAGCGGGGAAATGTCGTTGTGTGGCTGCGAGTTTTCCCCACCTGTCCATGGATCCGCCCCCGCCGCCGGGCCCAATGTAATTTTGAGGTGACGTTTTGAAGGCAATCACCGTGACGAACCCTATTGCGATGGCAGGCCGGCCGGTCTCGCTGGGAGAACGCCTGTTTGGCTCTGGCAAGGTGCTGGGGACCCTATACCTAGCCTGTTTTGTCGTCGTTGCACTTCTCGTATTGATCCCGCTGGTCGCCCTGGTGATTGGCAGTCTGCGAGATGCGGCGCCTGGGCTCCCAGGCAGTTGGACGCTGGCCAACTGGGCGGGGTTGATGTCAAAGGGCGTGATCGGTACGTTTGCGACGACCATTGGCATTGGTCTGGCTTCCAGTATTGCGTCGGCGGTTGTTGGCACCGCCATCGCTTTCATTCTGCATCGCACCGACATGCGTCTGGCCAGGTTGCTTGCCGCGCTTGTGAGCCTGAGTTTCTTCTTGCCCTCATTCATCTTGGCGATGGCCTGGATCATCATCGGTTCTCCCGGCGGACTGATCAACGGTCTGCTGCAGGACGTGCTCGGGATCGAGAGCTTCAAGGTCGACGCTTATTCCCATTTCGGCATCGTCTTCGTGATGGCGCTGCACCAGGTGCCCTTTGTTTACCTGATGATGCGAGGCCCCATCATCGGCATGGATGCGAGCTTCGAAGAGGCTGCCCGCGCCGCGGGCGCGTCCCAGTTGTCGGTGCTGCGGCGGGTGACGCTTCCTTTGCTTTCGTATTCGCTCACCTCGAGCGTGGTGCTGTCCTTCATTCTGGCGATCGAGCAGTTCGCCATTCCCGCCCTCATGGGAATTCCCGGCCACATCACGGTGCTGGCGACCCAGCTGTACCTGCTCGTACGCTTCCCTCCGCCCAACTACGGTCTCGCTGCTGCCCTTGGGCTGTCGCTGTCGATGCTGACCGCCTTGGCGCTCTGGTTGCAGCGGCGCATCGCGCGCAAGAATCGCTTGGCCGTGACGACCGGGAAGGCCGGGCGACTGGCGCCGGTTCCGCTGGGACGCTGGCGCTGGTTGGCGAGCCTCTTTTGCTGGAGCTATGTGATGCTGGCACTCATTCTGCCGGTCATCATCCTGGGCTATGTGTCGGTGATCAAGTACTTCAACGCCAACCCGTTCGAGGCTGCTTACACCCTGCGCAATTACCTGTTCCTGCTGGATTCGAGCGCGACGATGCGCTCGTTCTGGAATACGTTGGTCGTCTCTGGTTTCGGCGCTTTGCTCGGGGTGGTACTTGCCACCTTGATCAGCTATTTCACCCTCCGACTCAAGCCGCCGGGTCATACCGCGCTGGATATGGCGGCTAATCTGCCGTTTGGCGTGCCGGGTGTCGTGCTGGGCTTGGGTCTGCTGTGGGCCTACGCCTATCTGCCGGTGCCCATCTACGGCACCGTCACCATCCTGGTGATTGCCTTCATTACCCGTTTCCTGGCCTACGCCACCGAAACCATTGGTGGTCGCCTGGTGCAGATCGACAAGAGCCTCGAGGAGGCCGCCTGGACCGCCGGCGCAACCCGGCTCGAGGGCATCCGCAGGGTGCTGCTGCCACTGGCCGTGCCGTCGCTGCAGGGTGCCTACTTCCTCTTGTTCATGGCTTTCTTCCGCGAAATTGCCTCCGCCGTGCTCCTGTACACGGCCTCGTCTAATGTGCTTTCGACCTCGATCTGGTCTTCGTTCGAGCAGGCCAACTGGGGCCTGGCATCGGCGTTGTCCCTGGTCGGGATGATTGCCGTCTTCATCTTCATGTACGCACTGATGCTGCTGACCCGCGGCAGCCGCAAGGGTGAGAAGTCCGGCATGTTGCCGGGCGTCTAGACCCCCATCCCATTCCACCAATTACTGCGAGCATCATGGGCATCCGCATATCCAATCTGGTCAAGATCTACGGGTCGACCCTCATCGTCGATCAAATCTCGTTTGACGTCGCCGACGGTGAATTCGTGACGCTCCTGGGCCCCAGTGGCTGTGGCAAAACGACGACCCTGCGGTGCATCGCGGGGCTGGAGCGAGCCGATGGTGGCAGCATCGAGATCGACGGCACGGTGGTGTCGGACGGATCTCTTGGCATCCATGTGGGGACCCATGAGCGAAACCTGGGCATGGTGTTTCAGTCTTACGCCATCTGGCCGCATATGACGGTGGCGCGCAACGTCGCTTTCCCGCTTCAGGTGCGAGGAGCCACCCCCAGTGCTGCGATCGACGAGGCGGTGCGCTGGGCACTGGACGTCGTGGGCCTGGGCGCGCTGTCTCACCGGCATCCCTCCGAGCTCTCTGGCGGGCAGCAGCAGCGCGTGGCGCTGGCCCGTGCCATTGTGGGCAAGCCCAAGGTGCTGCTGTTCGACGAGCCCCTGTCCAACCTGGATGCGCGGCTGCGTGACCGCACCCGTTCTGAAATCAGCCGTATTCAGAAGGAACTGGCCATTCCGGCGGTCTACGTGACCCACGACCAGGCCGAGGCCCTGTCCATGTCAGACCGGGTGAT
Organism: Ramlibacter sp.; assembly: GCF_029866045.1. Lineage (GTDB taxonomy): Bacteria > Pseudomonadota > Gammaproteobacteria > Burkholderiales > Burkholderiaceae_C > Ramlibacter. Next base: position 20,177 of record NZ_JARXAB010000054.1, read on the forward strand.
CGTGATGAATGGCGGTGTGACCGTCGAGGAGGGTGCGCCGCGCAACCTGTACCAGCGGCCACGCAAGCGCTTTACTGCCGAATTCATCGGCGCGGCTAACTTTATCGGCATGACCTGGGACGGCCAGTTGTGGAAGACCGCGGACGGCGCCTCTGTGGCGATCCCGGGGCATTCCGCGGCAGGAGCTGGCGATACGCGGCAGGCGGTCCTTCGCTCTGAAGTGCTGCATGTCGAGCCGGCCGACGCACCGCTTAGCGCGGGCTTCGCCGCCCTGCGGGGGACGGTGCTGGGCCACCAGTACATGGGTCCCTATACCGAGTATTCGATCGATGTCGCGGGCACCGCCATCATGGCCCACAGCGCTGCGGAGTTCCCGGTTGGCAGCCCTGTGCATGTCACCTTCCGGCCGCAGGACATTCACCTGCTGCCCCCGGATGCCTGACGACAAACATTGGCTCGGAGCACTATGAACGACAACACCAAAGCGCACCTCCTGGAGCCGGCCATCGCGGCCCGGCTGGCCGACAAGATTTGCAGCATCACCTCCGACCAGGTGAGCCCAGAGGCCCTGCAATGGGCGGTGATTGCCGTCGTGGACACCCTGGCGGTGACCTATCTCGGCGCGCCAGAGCCTTGCACCGCCTTGCTGCTGGACACTCCCGGCATCGGTGATGCGCCTGGGCCTGCACTTTTCTTCGGGACTTCCAGGCGGGGGAGCATGCTGGACGCTGCGCTGGTGAATGGCACCGCCGCCCACGCCCTGGATTACGACGATGTCAGTGGGACGGTCGGCGGGCACCCGTCCGCGCCGATGGTTGCGCCCCTTTTCGCCATCGCAGAAGCCGAGCACCGTTCAGGGCGGGACCTGCTGGTGGCCTTCATGGTCGGCGTGGAGGTGCAGCACCGCATTGGGCGAGGCGTTAACTTTCATCACTACACCAAGGGCTGGCACCCGACGGCGACCTTGGGCATTTTTGGTACCACTGCGGCTGCCGCTCACCTGCTGCGTCTCGACCGCCAGCAGGTCGCGGTGGCGCTTGCTATTGCGGCCTCTTTCGCGGCCGGCATCAAGGCCAACTTCGGGACCATGACCAAGCCTCTGCATGTGGGGCACACCGCCCGCAGCGGTCTGCTCGCGGCCCTGCTCGCCCAGCGCGGTTACACGGCCAACCCCGCCGCCATCGAGCACAAGCAAGGCTTTCTCGAGGTGTTCAACGGGCAGGGCACCTATGACATCGACAAGATGTTCACCGACATCGACGCGCCGATCGGGCTGGACCCCTCACTGGGTCTCAAGCAGTTCCCCTGCTGCGGAAGCACACACCCGGCCATCACCATGATGCTGCGTCTGGTGAAGGAGGAGGGGATTACCGCCGCAGATACAGCCAGGATTGAGATCTTGGCCCAACGCAACCGACTGCCGCATACCAATAACCCTGATCCGCGCAGCGGGCTCGAGGCGAAGTTCAGCATTCAGTACACCACGGCCCGTGCGCTGGCTGATGGTGCAGTGCGTCTGGAGCATTTTGAGGTCGAGGCGCATCTGGACCCGCACGTGCGGGCACTGATGGCGATTACCGACACGCGCGAGCACCCGGACATGCCGGCCGACGGCCCCAACCAGTTTGGCTCGGAAGTGATCGTCACCACGCGGGACGGAAGGCGGCTCGCGCGGCGCATCGACCATCTGGTCGGGCGGGGACCGGACAACCCCATGTCCCGCGAAGAGCTCCGCGAGAAATTCACCGATTGCGCCAAGCGGGTGCTAGCGCCCAGCCAGTGTGGTGCGCTGTTTGAGGCGCTCATGGATCTGGACGCCGTCGACGACATCGCCACTTTGTCACGCGCCTTGGAAGTGCACTGACCGCGCAGGCGGACAGTTACCTCCCAGGCCACCTTTCACGAAAATCCAAAAGGAGATCCCTCATGCAATGCAAACCCCGAGCACTTTCATCTGGGAAGGGACGGCGCGCCCTCCTGTCAGCGTCGATCGCCCTGGCGGCTGGATTCGGCGCTCTCCTGCCAGCTGCGTCCTGGGCCCAGGGGGCAGCCCCCGCCTGGTCCACCGTGACCGCTGCTGCCGCCAAGGAAGGCAAGGTGGTCCTGTATCACAACCTCAGCCCCGACGGGATGGAGGTGCTGGCCCGGGAGTTCCGCAAGGATGTGCCCGGTGTCGAGGTAGAACTGGTTCGCCTTGGCAGCGCCGCCCTCTCGCAGCGCTTCTCGACGGAATACAGTGCGCAGCGTCACATCGCGGATGTGGTGGTGACCACGGTGGATCCGAGCATCTTTGCGGGCATCGCTGGTGGCTGGGCCGCGGCCTGGACGCCCCCCGAGCTTGCGGCCTATCCCAAAGAGGTCAACTACAAGGGTCAGAACATGCTTTTTCATGTTCTGACGGTGCGGGATGCCATCGTCTGGAACAAGCAGCGTGTCCGTGAGGCTGATGCGCCCAAGGAATGGGCCGATCTGTTCGACCCGAAGTGGAAGGGCAAGGTGGGCATGAACCCCCCGTGGCGTTCGGTGACCCAACAGGCCATCATCGCCTACTGGGACAAGTTGGCGCTGGGTGATACCGCTGCGCGGATGAAGGCCAACGACGTCCGCTTTTTCGAGGGTTCCGGTGGCGTGCTGCAGGCCGTCATTCGAGGCGACGTGATGGTGGCCCAGATGCTCGACCTGCCACTGAATTCGGCCATCGCCGATGGCGCCCCGATCGGTTTTGCCTACCCGAAATCGGGGACGACCGTGTCGCAGGTCTCGACCTTCGTCTCGTCCAAGGCGCCGCGGCCAAACGCCGCACGGGTTCTGACCAATTGGCTGCTCTCGGTCAAGGGCCAGACCAACCTGCAAATTAACGGTGGCCTCGCGGGCACTCGCCCGGGCATCCCGCGCATGGCGCACCTGCCCCCGACCTCCACGCTCTCGAACGTGGTGGACAGCCTTGACCTCACGCCTCCTGCCAAGCAGAAGGAAATCGTGGAGCATTGGCGCAAAACTTTTGGCGTGCAGTAAGCCCGTTCCTTCTCCTATTTCCTCACTGAGGAAGCCACCATGGCCTCACTGACGCTCGCACCCAACCCGACGCTTCCCGACCCCGCCGGGCCGACCATCGCCCAGCAGCTGTCGGCATTTGCCTGTGGCTTCAGCTACGAGGGCATCCCCGAGCGGGTGCGCGAATCGGCGAAGGACTTCATCCTCGACGCTGTGGGCTGCGCGCTCGCATCGTCGGGGTACGACTTTTCCCACCGGATCCTGGCGGGTCTGCGCGGGATCGACGAAGCAGGTACCTGCACCGTCATCGGCTTTCCGGACAGGCTGCCCATGCGCGACGCCGCGCTCATGAACGGCACCTTGATTCACGGCCTTGACTACGACGACTCTCACCTGGAGGCAGTGCTTCACCCGGGTGTGACCTCGCTGGCCTGTGCGCTGGCACTCGGTGAGAAAACTAACCGCAGCGGCCGTGACCTGCTGGCCGCCTATGTGCTCGGGGTGGAAAACGTCATTCGCATCTCCCGGGCCTCGCGCGGCGGCTTTCATCATTTTGGCTACCACCCGACGGGCCTGATCGCGCACTTTTCTTGCGCGATCGAGGCGGCCTGGATGCTCGGGCTGTCTGAGCGGCAGATGACCATGGCGCAGGGCTTGGCCGGTAGCACGGCCGCGGCCACCCAGGAGTTTCTGGCCGAAGGCGCATGGAACAAGCGGCTGCACCCGGGCTGGGCGGCAGCCGCCGGCATCACTGCGGCTTCACTGGCCCGTGGCGGCACGATCGGCCCCACCAAACCCTATGAGGGGAGGCTGGGCATCTACAACACCCACCTGCACCATCTGGCAGAAAAGGTCGACTACAACCTCATCACCCGGGGCCTGGGCGTCGAGTGGGAACTGCTCGAGATTGCCGTCAAGCCCTTCCCGGTCTGCCACTTCGTTCATGCCTGCGGTGACGCGGCCTTGACCCTGCGCGAGAAGCATCACATCGACCCCGATCAGATCGAGCGGATCACCGCCTACCTGGCCGAGCCGACGATGCACATCGTCGCGGAGCCCGTCGGGATCAAGCGCCGTCCGGCCAATGACTATGATGCGAAGTTCAGCGTTCACTATTTTGTGGCGGCCTGCTTGGTGCGGGGGGAGTTCGGGCTTGCGGAGCTCAAGGATGACTCCCTGCGAGACCCCAAGATCCTGGCGCTTGCCGAACGCGTGGACGCAGTTGTCGATCCAAAAACGCTTTATCCCAAGTACATTTCCGGCGGTGTCACCATCCACATGAAAGACGGAACGCAGCATGTTCACTACGACGCCGTCAACCGCGGCGCAGGCGACCGGGCTTTGACCCGGGCCGAGGTCGAGGCGAAGTTTTTCGCCAACGCCAAGCTGGCGGTGACGCCTGTGCGTGCGCGTGAAATCCGTGATGCGGTGTATGGACTCGAGGACCTGAACGCGCGTGAATTCGGCGCGGTATTGGCAGGCCGATAGCCTTGAGATGGCCCTTGAAATAGCCCTTGATATAGCCCTTGAGATAGCCCTTGAGATAGCCCCGATATCCCTCTGAGTCAAACCCTTCGCTCCATCGCCCCGATGCCCTTGCTGTGACCCCCCGAAAGCCAATCAATTCACTGGCGGGCGACGAACTGGACGTCTTGGTGCAGTCGGCTTATCAGCAGATCAAGGACGCGATCCTCGACAACCGGCTGCGCCCCGGCACCAAGCTGACCCACCAGGCGCTGGCCGAGATGCTGGGTGTTTCGCGCACGCCGGTGCGGGAATCGCTGGAGCGCCTGTACCAGGAAGGCTACGTCAGCCGGATCGCCAACCGCGGGCATTACGTGGCAGAGATCAACTCGGCCGACGTCCGCGACCTTTACGAGACCCGCGAGGCGCTCGAGACCTTTGCGGTGCAGCTCTTGTTTGTCAAGGGCAAGGTAGAGGCCGCCGCCAAGCGCTTGGCCGCCATCAACAAGGAATACCGCAAGACCTGCGAGGCCAAGCTCACCCGGGAGCGGCTGCAGTTGGACCGCGAGTTTCACCTCACGCTGGCCGGGGAAACCGGCAATGACTACCTGGTCAAGATGCTCGCTGGCGTGTTCGACCGCCTGATTCTCAAGCGCAGGATCGAGGGCTTCCAGGACCTGCGCGGCATGGACCCCTACGACGAGCATGTCCGATTGGTATCGGCCCTTGGCAAGAAGGACGAGGCCGCCGCGCGGGCGGTGCTCAATAGCCATATCGGCAGCTCATGCGAGCGCTTTGCGAACTATCTCGAGGTCGAGCGGGGGGCGAACCCGGGTCTTTCCGGCCTGGTGGTCAAGCGCCTCGCCTGAACCCTGAAGCAGGCCATTCGCTCGGCCCTTGATCGCCCCACAGCCGTTCGTGAGGCGGGACAATCTCGTTTTGTTGCCCCCCTTCCACCCAAAGGAGTCGCCCTGTGGCCTGGCCTGTCCTCGTCTTTGACATTGAATCCATCCCCGACCTTGCCGGCCTGCGCAGCCTGCGCGATGACCCGCCCGAGTGGAGTGACGATCAGGTCTATGAAGCCTGGGTGAAAGAGCGCGCCGAAAAGGGGCAGGGCGACTTCATGCCGCTGCACCTGCAGCGGGTGCTGGTCATCAGTGTGGTGTTTCGCAACAGCGAAGGACTGAAGGTGCACTCCTTCGTCGATCGCGATGGCGCCAGCGAGGGCAAGGTCATCCAGCAGTTCTTCGGCACCCTCGAGAAGCACGAACCTCAGCTCGTGAGCTGGAACGGCGGGGGCTTTGACCTGCCGGTGCTCAATTACCGCGGCCTGCGTCACGGGGTGGTGGCGTCCAAGTACTGGGACCAGGGCGAGGACGAGCGCGAGTACAAGTTCAACAACTACATCAACCGTTACCACAACCGCCACACCGACCTCATGGACGTGCTGGCCATGTTCCAGGCCCGCGCCAACGCGCCTCTGGACGCTTTGGCCAAGCTGTGCGGCTTTCCGGGTAAGTTGGGGATGGACGGCTCCAAGGTGTTTGACGCGTTCAAGAACGGAGGCCTGGACGACATCCGCCGCTATTGCGAGACCGATGTGATGAACACCTATCTCGTCTATTGCCGCTTCCAGAAGATGCGCGGCGGCTTCACCGAGGCCGAGTACGAGCAGGAGATGGCCATGGTGCGTGGCTCCCTGGAGGCGCTGGCGCCCCAAGAGACCCACTGGCGGGAGTATTTGGACGCCTGGGCCTGAACGCCACACCCCGGGTCTTGCCAGGCGCGCTGAGGCCCCGGTCTCGGTTCATGGCGGGTCCAGCCTGAGACAATCGGGCCATGTCAACGGAGATCCAACAACAAGCGGCCGACGGGCAAGCCCCGGCCCCTGTGCCTGACCGTCCCCCGCGTCCCCAAGGCGTGCCGGAAGATGCCCTGCATGTCGACGCCCTGGACATTGAGGCCCAGGGCGTGGCGCGCCGCGACGACGGCAAGGTCGTCTTCATCGAGGGCGCCTTGCCTGGTGAATGGGTGTCGGCCAATGTCCATCGCAAGAAGAACAACTGGGAGGCGGCCAGCCTTCGTGCTGTCTACCGCGCTTCCTCCCAACGGGTGCAGCCCGGCTGCGCGCACTTCGGCTTGCACGAGGGCGCCTGCGGCGGCTGCAAGATGCAGCACCTCGACGCCAGCGCCCAGGTCGCCATCAAGCAGCGGGTGCTCGAGGACAACCTCTGGCACCTGGCCAAGGTCCGGCCCGACACGGTGCTGCGCCCCATTCACGGCCCCACCTGGGGCTACCGCTGGCGCGCGCGCTTCTCGGTGCGCCATGTGCACAAGAAGGGCGTGGTGCTGGTTGGCTTTCACGAGCGCAAGAGCCGCTATGTGGCCGACATCCGCGCCTGCGAGGTGGTGCCCCGGCATGTGAGCGACCTGCTGCTGCCCCTGCGTGGGTTGATCGGCAGCATGGACGCGATCGAGACCTGCCCGCAGATCGAGCTGGCCTGCGGCGTCGACGCGGCCGCCCCCTCCCGGCCAGTCATTGCCCTGGTGCTGCGGCACCTGGAGCCGCTTTCCGCGGGTGATCAGGACAAGCTGCGCGCCTTCGCTGTCGCCCATGATGGCGTGCAGTGGTGGCTGCAGCCCAAGGGGCCGGACACGGTGCACCTGATGGACCCCGGGCCGCAACTGTCCTATGTGTTGCCGGAGTTCGGCATCACCATGCCCTTCAAGCCGACCGACTTCACCCAGGTCAACCCCTTCATCAACCAGGTGCTGGTCGCTCAGGCCCTGTCGCTGCTCCAGCCCGGGCGTAGCGAGCGGGTGATCGACTGGTTCTGCGGCCTGGGCAATTTCACCCTGCCCATCGCCACCCGCGCCGGTGAGGTGCTGGGCATCGAGGGCAGCGAAGTCCTGGTGGCCCGCTCGCGGACCAATCTGGCGCTGAACCAGCCCCAGGCCAGCGCACCCACCCGCTTCGTCGCCCGCAACCTGTTTGAGATCACGCCCACCACGCTGGTCTCGGACGGCGTGGCCGATAAGTGGTTGGTGGATCCGCCGCGAGAAGGCGCCTTCGCATTGGTCAAGGCCCTGGCCGATATTCACCAAGACCCTTCGCTCGCCCCGGGCTGGACGCCCCCTGCGCGCATCGTCTATGTGAGCTGCAACCCGGCCACCCTGGCGCGTGACGCCGGGTTGCTGGTGCACCAGGCCGGTTATCTCTGCACCCACGCGGGCGTGGTGAACATGTTCCCGCACACCGCCCATGTGGAGTCGATGGCGGTGTTCGAGCGGGCCGACTGAGCGCGCTTTTCAGGGGCTGCGCTCGGTCACCCGGCCATCGTCATTCACCCCAGCGGGCGGGTAGACGATCACCCGCTGGCCGGCCGACAGGCCGGACTTCACCCAGCCCACTCGGCTGTTGCGCCCACCGAGTTCCACCGGCTGCAATCGGGCGCGCCCGCCGTCGAGCTGGTACACCGCCATGCCGCCCTCAGGCCGTGGGAACAGCGCGCCAATGGGCACCAGCAGCACCCCGTCCGCCGAGGTGGTGACCACCCGCACCAAGACCCGAAAGCCATCCCCCATCTGCTTCCAGGCGTCGGGGGTGGGCGTCATTTCCAGCAGCACATTGACCCGCTGCTCCTCCACCCCCAGCGCCGAGACCTTGGTGAAGGCGGCCGGCTCCACCCGCCGTACCCGGGCGGGCAGAGGAGGGCCGCCCCAGCCTTCGATCACCGCAGCGCCGCCCGCTTGGGCCTGCACTGCATCGGTGGTGAGCAGTTGGGCCAGGATTTCCATCTGGCGCGTGTCGCCGAGCGTCATCACCACCGCACCTGCAGCCACCGACGCCTCGCTCGGCTGGGGCACCTTGAGCACCACGCCGCCCGCCGGCGCACGCAGCGCCAGCGGGGCAGCGCCTGGCTTCCCGCCGGCAGCTCCCGGCGACTGCAAGGCCGCCGCGGCCTGGGCGCGCTCCTGCCTAGCCACCTCTCGCTGGCTGGCGGCCGTATCCCGCTCGCGCTGGGCCGCGTCGACCGCCAGCCGGTCGTCGTCGAGCGCCGCGTTGGAGATAAAGCCCTGCTGGGCGAGCCCCTCGCTGCGCGCCAGCTTGTGGCGGGCCTGAGCCACTGCCACCCCGCTGCGATCGAGGCGGGCCTGGGCGACGGCCACCCCCGCATCGGCCGCCTGCAAGCGCGCCCGGCCTTCGGCGACGGTACGCGCGTCCTGCAGCGAGGGCAGCTGCGGCGAGAGCAGGGCCAGCACCTGGCCGGCCGTCACCACGTCGCCCTCGCGCAAGGTGATGCGCGCGAGCCTGCCAGCCAAGGGGGCTGAGACGGTGAAGCTGTCTCGGATGCGTGTGCGGCCTTCCTCCTCGATCGCCGCCTCGAACCGCCCGATTTCCACTGCCGCCGTTTCCACCGGCACCGGCTTGGGCGCAAAAGCCCAGGCCAGGGCGGCCAGGGCAGCGACGGTGGTGGCGGCCAGAATCCAGCGCGTGTTGCGTTTCATCGTCATTCCCTTGTCTTGAGTGCCGACACCATGTCGAGCTGGTCGATACGCCGGCGCACCACCGCAGCACTGGCGATGCCGGCGGTGACCACCGCGACTGCCGCCCACGCATAGGTACGGGCCTGGATCACCACCGGAAACTGAAACTGGTCGGAGGCGACCAGACCCACGATCAGGTGGGTGAGGCCCCATCCCAGAAAGAACCCGAGCGGCAGCGCCAGGGCGATGGACAGGGCCAGCTCTCCAAGCAGCAGCGCAGAGACCTCGGCCCGGGTGAAACCCAGCACCCGCAGGCTGGCCAGCTCCCAGGTGCGCTCGGCGAGGGCGATGCGGGCGTTGTTGTAGACGACTCCTACCGCGATCACGGTAGCGAACAGGGTGAGGATGGTGCTCATGATCAGCACATTTCGGGCGCTGACCTCTTGCATATTGCGCAGCATGTTGGCCTTGCTGAAGGCGCCGGCCACCCGAGGCAGCCCCTGGGTAGCCTCCAGCACACGGTCCACCTGGCCCCGTTCAGCCGCCAGCGCGAAGTTGTTGGCAAGGTCGCCCTCGCCCAGCAGCCGGTTGAGGTCAGACCGCTCCATGTAGGCGTTGAGGCCGAACATGTCGCTCACCGTGCGCTCGAGTACCACCTCATGGACCCCGCGGCGGCCCTCGCGCACCTCGATCTGCACCCGCTCCCCCGGCAAGAGACCCAGCTTGTGCGCGAGCCGGTCGGTCATGACCAGGCCGTGGCTGCCCACCGGCACCTGGCGCAGGTCGGCGTCGATGAGGCGTTGCAGCACCGCCTGCGGCTCGCGCCCCATGATGCTGCCTTTCTCGCTTTGCGCGCCGTGGACGAAGCGCACGGCCACGCGCCTGGCCGGCTCCACCTGGGTCACGCCGGGCAGGCGCGCCAGCTCGCGGCCGGTGGCGGCGCTCACCGGGTCGGTCGTCCAGACCATCACGTCGCCGCGCAGGACCAGGTTGAACTGGGTGTCGACGATGGCCTCGATCGCGTCGCGGAAGAAGTTGCCCATGATGACGATGGCCACCGCACTGGCGATGCCCACCACGGTGATCCCTGCGCGTAGCGGCCGCCGTTCCAGGTTTCGCAGGATCATGCGAAGCGAGGGCGCCAGACGCAGCCAGCGCAGACGCTCTATCAGTGCGCGCCGGTAGTAGCCCGGTGCCGGTGGGCGCATCGCCTGCGCAGGTGACAGTCGCACTGTGGCCTGAATCGCCACCAGCGTGCCGGCCACCGCCGTGAGGAGCGCCAGACCCAGCGCGATCAGCGCCAGCTGCGGATCCAGGTGGTAGTCGAAGCGGGGAAAGCGAAACAGATCGGCATACAGCCCCATCATTCCCCGGCCGAGGGCACGACCCAGAAGCAGGCCAAGTGCGTAGCCGCCGAGCACCATGGGCGCGACCAGCTTCAGGTAATGCAAGGCAATGGCCCGATTGGGGTAGCCCAGGGCCTTGAGTGTGGCCACCTGTTCTCGCTGCGTGACAACCAATCGGGCGGTGACCATGTGCAGCAGAAAGCCGGCCACCGCCAGGAAGATGGCGGGCAGCACCGAACCCATGACCTGTTGCTCGGTGATCTCGTTGGCGAGCATCGCGTGGGAGGCCTGCTCGTCGCGGCCATAGGCCGCCTGTCCACCGTAGGGCGCGAGTTGGCGGGTGAGTGCGTCCTGCACCGTGGCCGGTGAGGCGCCAGGCGCCAACTTGATCGCCACCTGGGTGAAGGCACCGGTCATGTCGGTGGCGGCGGCCAGCTCCGCGCGGTCCAGCCAGAACACGCCAAACGACCGCAGGTCGGGTGCACCCAGCATGCCACCGAAGATGTACTCGGGTGAGAGCGCAACCCCCACCAGGCGCAGTGGCCGGCGTTTGCCATTGACCAATGCGCTCACCCGGTCTCCCATCTTTAGGTGGTGAGCCAGCACGAAGCCCTCGCTGGCGACGGCCTCCAACTCGCCGCCCGCCAGGCGCCCTGGCTCCGGCCAGCGACCGGCGCGCAATTGCACCCGGTTCAGGCGCTGGGGCGTGCGGGCGTCCCACCCGATCAGGCGTCCCACGATCGGGTCGGTGCTGCCCGCCACGCTCACACGGGCGTTGGCCTCCACCGTGCCCTGCACATCGACCACGCCTGGCCAACTGCGGACCGGATCCAGCACCGAGTTCGGCGCGCGACGTACGCTGGCGAAGACGTCGGCGAAGGCACCGCTGGCGTAGAAGCCGTCCCGCGCCCGGGCCAGGGAATCCACCGCCGAGAGCGTGGCCAAAAAGCCGCCGATGCCGCTGGCGACCACCAGGGCAATGGTGAGCGCCTGGCTCCACAGCAGCCGCAGCTCGCGGAGCACCTTGCGGTCCAGCGCGCCCAGTCGGCTGCGCGGCCTTTTCGCGAGGGTGGGCGGCAGTTCCCCTGCCGGGTCTGGGGTTGCAGGCGGGGAGGGCGTGTCCTGGCTCATGCGCTCACCAGGACAATTCGGCCGGCGACAGCCGCCGGGGCGGCCTGTCGATCCGGTCGATGCGGCCGTCGACCAGGCGCATCACCCGGTCGGCCATCCCGGAGATGGCGGCGTTGTGCGTGATCACCACCGTGGTCGTGCCCAACTCCTGGTTGATACGGGCAATAACCTCCAGCACCCGCTTGCCGGTGGCGTAGTCGAGCGCGCCGGTGGGTTCGTCGCACAGCAGAAGTTGCGGCCGCTTGGCGATGGCGCGTGCGATGGCCACCCGCTGCTGCTCGCCACCAGACAACTGGGAGGGGAAATGGTCACGGCGCGGCATGAGCGCCACCAGCGCGAGTGCCTCGTCCACCGTCATGGGCTTGTCGGCGATGTCGGTCACCAGGGCTACGTTCTCGGCCACCGTGAGGCTGGGGATCAGGTTGTAGAACTGGAAGACAAAGCCCATATGCGCGCGCCGGTAGCGGGTCAGCGTGTCTTCGTCGGCGTTGCTGAGGCAGTGATCCTCGAACCAGAGCTCACCGCTGCTGGGCCGGTCGAGCCCACCCAGAAGGTTGAGTAAGGTCGACTTGCCGCTGCCTGATGCGCCCAGCAGTACGATGAACTCACCGCGCGCCACATCGAGGTCTACCTCCCACAGGGCCCGGACTTCGGTGTCGCCAGTCCGGTAGACGCGGCACAGTCTCCGCGCGCGCAGCACGGCCTGTGCAGGCGGATCATTCGCCGGGGCGGCCTCCGCGCCAGTCCTCGGGCCTTCCACCGGGCTATCCGCCAGGCCATCCGCCGCGTCGTCCACCGACCCATCCGTTGGACCTGGTGACGATGGGGCAGAGGTCGATGCGGGCATGCCGGCAATCTACCCCTGTGCGGCGCAGACACATTGACCTGTCGCAAGAGCGCGCACACTCTTTGGCGCTAGGCCATGAAAAAGGGGCCCGAAGGCCCCTTTGGATTGGTGCGGGTACGCGCTCAGTCGCGCTCGCCGCCCATGATGCCCAGCATGGCCAGCAGGCCCTGGAACACGTTGACGATGTCCAGATACAGCGCCAGGGTGGCAGAGATGTAGTTGGTCTCGCCGCCGTCGATGATGCGGCGAATGTCGTACAGCATGAAGGCGCTGAAGATCATGACCGACAGGGCACTGATCACCAGCATGCCAGTGGTCGAGCCGACGAAGGCATTGATCACGCTGGCCACCAGCAGGCCGATCACGCCCACGAACAGGAACTTGCCCATGCCCGACAGGTCACGCTTGACCACGGTGGCCAAGCTGGCCATGGCGAAGAAGACGCCGGCAGTTCCGCCAAAGGCGGTCATCACCAAGCTCGCGCCGTTGGAGAAGCCCAGCACCGAGGCAATCAGCCGCGACAGCATCAGGCCCATGAAGAAGGTGAACGCCAGCAGGACGGGGACACCGGCGGCTGAGTTCTTGGTCTTCTCGATCGCGAAGATGAAGCCGAAGATGCCCGCCAGGAAAAGCACCAAGCCCATGATGCCACCCATGTACTGGGTGATGCCGGTGGCCACGCCGATCCAGGCGCCGAGCACCGTGGGCAGCAGGCTCAGTGCCAGCAGCCAGTAGGTGTTGCGCAGCACGCGATTGCGCTGTGCAGCGGGCAGGGCATGGTCCCAAGTTTGGGTGTGCAGGGAATCGTTCATGAACAGGCCTCCTGTGGTAAGCGGATGGTCCGCAGATGGGCGCATTCTAGGGTTCTTCAAGGTCAGGAGAAATATTCCGGAATGCCCTTGCGGGGCCCGGGCGTATTCGGGCTCTTCTGCAGCGGAAACAGCCTCCGGTGGGCGGTTATGCTCACGGGCATGAAAACCACGCATTCTCTGGATCTGGCCGACATCAAGGCCATCGCCGCTGCGGCCGAGGCCGAGGCGCTCAAGAACAAATGGGCGGTCACCATCGCCGTCGTCGACGCCGGCGGCCATCTGCTGTGGCTGCAGCGCCTCGACGGCGCGCCGGCCATTTCCGCGCACATCGGCCCGGCCAAGGCGCATACCGCGGCGCTCGGCTGCCGCGAGAGCAAGGTCTACGAAGACATCATCAATGGCGGTCGCTACGCCTTCCTCACCGCCCCCACGGTCGAGGGCATGCTCGAGGGCGGCGTCCCCATCATGAAGGACGGCCAATGCATCGGTGCGGTTGGCGTGAGCGGCGTCAAGTCCAACGAGGACGCCCAGATCGCCAAGGCTGGTATCGCCGCGCTCGGCCTCTGAGCGGTCTGATCAGCGGCCAGGCCGGTCGCCCGGCGCCCTCTGAACGGCCCCCAGGCGGCCATAGGAGGCCATAGGAGGCCATAGCGGCCCTAGCCCACTGCCAGGCGGTTTACAGGCGGGCCCCCACTAGGGGATCCTGATCTGCCTCGATGCGGGTCGGTCTGGACCGCCTGAGGGCGGCAATTACAACGTGAACTCGATCGGGACGATGAACCACATCGCCTCGGGGACACCGCCGCGCTTGCCAGGGCGGTAGCGCCACTTCAAGGCGGTGTTTAGGGCGGCCTGGTCAAGGCGCTGGAAGCCACTGGTCTGGCTGATCTCGGCCTTGAGCGCAAGCCCGTCTGCGCCGATCAGGACGCGGACCTGCACCTTGCCCTGCTCACGCAGTCTCTGGCTGAGGAGCGGGTAGGCCGGCTTGGGGTTGTTCAAGTACTCGGCGTCGGTTGAGGGCGGCTCGATCCGGGCCTGCGCCGCGGGCACAGGCCTTTCCGGTATGGCGGTGACAGTCGGTGCAGGTGCGGCGGCAGGCGCTACGGCTATGACTGCGGCAGGAACAGCGGCTGTGCCTGTGGCAGAAGCAGCGGCAGTAGTGGCGGCAGGAGTTAGGGTTGCAGCCGGAGCGGCGGGTCCGTTCGAAACGGTGGCCGCTGCGCGCCCGACGGACTGACTGGGTAGGGCCGCAGGCGTCGGCGAAGTGCCCGGCGAAGTGCTCGGCGCGGTACCAGGCGTGGCGACAGACGCGGTACCCGTCGAAGGGACTGACGCTGGGACTGGCGCAGGGACTGCCGCGGGCGCTGGGGTTGCCCCCCGAGTGGCTGCCTGGATCGACTGTGCTGCGGTCACGGTTGCAACTGCGGCGGGCGCCGCAGGTTCTGCTGCAGGCGCAGGGGCTGGCACCGGTGGACGGACTGTTGGTGCCCCTAAGGATGGGGCCGCCAGCGCTGGAGGCACTGCCGGAGCAGGTGCAGGTGCAGGAGCAGGAGCAGGAGCAGGAGCAGGAGCAGGAGCAGGAGCAGGAGCAGGAGCAGGAGCAGGAGCAGGAGCAGGAGCAGGAGCCGCGGCAACTGTTGCAAGGGGTTGCTGCGGCGGCACGGGCGGTGACACCTGCTCACGGACCGGCTTAGGCTGCACAGAAACAGGTGCAGGCGCGCCCTGAGAGGCCTGCGTCGGCACCGTCTTCAGCAAGTCTCTCATCAGCACCTGCGGCTCCGCCGCTTCCCGAGGGCTGCGCAGCGTGCCGCCACCCAGCGCCCAGAGGGCGACCAGGTGCAGCATCAGCACGATGGGGACGAGAAGCAGCAGGCGGCGGTGAGGGAACAAGGGACGGGGCTTGCGCGGCGTTCAAGACGCGTCAGTGTAGGACGGGTCCTGCGGCGGCATGCGAGGGCCGTCCCTAGGTAGCCGCGTCCATCTGGGTCTGCAAATAGTTGGGCAGGCCCACTTTGCCCAGCAGGTCGATCTGGGTCTCCAGGAAGTCGATGTGCGCCTCGGTGTCGTTCAGCACGTCCTGCAGGAGGCCCCGTGAGACATAGTCGCGGGCCGCCTCGCAGGCGGCAATGCCCTCCTTGACGGTGACCTGGGCGGCGCGCTCGAGGCGCAGGTCGCAGTCCAGGATATCGGGTACATCCTCGCCGATCAGCAACTTGCCCAGATCCTGCAGGTGGGGGAGGCCGTCCAGGGTGAGGATGCGGGCCATCAGCCGGTCGGCATGCTTCATTTCGCCCATCGACTCCTCGTACTCCTTCTTGGCCAGCTTGCCCAGCCCCCAATGCTGGAGGACGCGGTAGTGCAGAAGATACTGGCTGGTGGCCGTGAGCTCGTTGCGCAACTGCGCCTGGAGGTGGTGGATGATCTTCGGATCGCCTTGCATGCCTGCACTCCCGTGACGCCAATAGAAAGGGGCCGCATTGTCACGCGAAAGCGTGCGCTGCGGCCCCGGCGGAGGGCAGATTTGCCAGACTCAGGCGGTTACCAACTCCGGCACCTGGGCCGGCGCCGCCACTGGTACGGCGTCGCTCGGGGCGCTGCTGCGGATCAGGTGGTCAAACGCACCCAGCGCGGCCTTGGCCCCTTCGCCTGCCGCCACGATGATCTGTTTGTACGGCACCGTGGTGGCGTCGCCCGCGGCGAACACGCCGGGCAGCGAGGTCTGGCCCTTGGCGTCGACCACGATCTCGCCGTGCCTGGACAACTCCAGCGTGCCCTGGAGCCACTCCGTGTTGGGCGCCAACCCGATCTGCACGAACACCCCGGCCAGGTCCACACGGTGCTCCTGGCCGGTAGCCCGGTCTTGGTAGCGCAGGCCGTCGACCTTTTGGCCGTCGCCGGTGACCTCGGTCGTTTGCGCGTTGGTGATCATGGTCACATTGGCCAGGCTGGCCGCCTTGCGTTGCAGCACTGCGTCGGCGCGCAGCTCGGTGCCGAACTCGATCAGCGTCACGTGCTGGGCGATGCCGGCCAGGTCAATGGCTGCTTCCACGCCGGAATTGCCGCCGCCGATCACCGCCACCCGCTTGCTTTTGTACAGCGGTCCGTCGCAGTGCGGGCAGTAGGCCACGCCCTTGTTCTTGTATTCGGCCTCACCCGGCACACCCAGGTTGCGCCAGCGCGCGCCGGTGGCCAGGATCACTGCCCGTGCCTTCAGGGAGGCGCCGCTGTCGAACTGCACCTCGACCAGCCCGCCGGCGTCAGCCGCCGGCACCAGACCCTTGGCACGCTGCATGTTCATGATGTCCACGTCGTAGTGGCGGACATGCTCCTCGAGAGCCAGCGCAAAGCGCGGTCCTTCGGTTTCCTTGATCGAGATGAAGTTCTCGATGCCCAGCGTATCCAGCACCTGGCCGCCAAAGCGTTCGGAGGCGACCCCGGTACGGATGCCCTTGCGTGCGGCATAGACGGAAGCCGCCGCGCCCGCCGGTCCACCGCCCACGATCAGCACGTCAAACGGCGCCTTGGCGTTGAGCTTTTGCGCCTCACGGGCCTGGGCGCCGGTGTCCACTTTGGCCAAGATCTCCTCGAGGGTCATCCGGCCGGTGCCAAACAGGGTGCCATTGAGGTACACCGAGGGCACGCCCATGATCTTGCGCTCTTCGATCTCGGCCTGGAACAGGCTGCCCTCGATCATGGTCGCCTTGATTCGGGGGTTTTGCACCGCCATGAGGTTGAGGGCCTGAACCACGTCCGGGCAGTTGTGGCAGGTGAGGCTCATGTAGACCTCGAAGTTGAAGTCCCCTTCGAGCGCAGCGATCTGCTCGATCACCTCAGGCTCGACCTTGGGCGGGTGGCCGCCCGTCCACAAAAGGGCCAGCACCAGCGAGGTGAATTCATGGCCCAGGGGCAGGCCCGCAAAGCGCAGGCTGTTGGCAGCACCCACGCGCTGCAGGCTGAACGAGGGCTTGCGCGCGTCGTTGCCGTCGGTGCGCAGCGTGATCTTGTCGCTGCGCAGCGA
Source organism: Ramlibacter sp. (assembly GCF_029866045.1). Lineage (GTDB taxonomy): Bacteria > Pseudomonadota > Gammaproteobacteria > Burkholderiales > Burkholderiaceae_C > Ramlibacter. The sequence continues at coordinate 37,277 of NZ_JARXAB010000054.1, forward strand.
TTGGATGGTCGTCAGCAACTCGCGCATGTCGCGCGCAGTCTCGCTGTCGTCCAGGGATGCCACCAGCTCAAACGGCTGCTGCACGCGCTCCAGGTAGGCGGAAAGCTGGGTCTTGAGTTGTTCGTCGAGCATGGTGGTGTCCTTTGAATTTCGATTTATAGGTTGGGGGCTGGGGCCGCTTTTGGCAACCCTGAAGCCGCAACGGAGCCTGAGAAAAGGCGGAATACGGCGAAGTACGGGCGTAAAAAAGCCGGACGGCATGGCGCACAGGCACCATGACGCTGTCCGGCTGGGGAGCCCCACGCAAGGGGCTCTGCCGAATCGGTGGCAGCTTAGATCTTGCCGACCAGGTCCAGCGAGGGGGCCAGGGTCTTGGCGCCTTCGTTCCACTTGGCGGGGCACACTTGGCCGGGGTTGGCGGCGGTGTACTGGGCAGCCTTGAGCTTGCGCACGGTTTCCTTCACATCGCGGGCGATTTCGTTGGAGTGGATTTCGGCCGTCTTGATGATGCCGTCGGGGTTGATCACGAACGTGCCGCGCAGTGCAAGACCTTCTTCAGGGATGTGCACGCCAAAAGCATTGGTCAGCTGGTGCGTTGGGTCGCCAACCAGGGGGAACTTGGCCTTGCCCACGGCGGGGCTGGTTTCGTGCCAGACCTTGTGCGAGAAATGCGTGTCGGTCGTGACGATGTAGACCTCGGTACCGGCCTTCTGGAATTCTGCGTAGTGCTCAGCAGCGTCTTCGATTTCAGTGGGGCAGTTGAAGGTGAAGGCGGCAGGCATGAAGATCAGCACGGACCACTTGCCCTTCAGGTCGGCTTCGGTCAGATCGATGAATTCACCCTTGCCATTGCGGTTGACGAAAGCGGTTGTCTTGAAAGGCTGAACGGGAGTGTTGATCAGGGACATTGCTGTTTCCTTTAGGTTGGTTGGTTAACTGAACAGGGCTGAAGTCTAGGCCCTTTGAGACCATGAATCCAATCAATTGATTTAATTAAATCAATTGTCATGAACTATAAATGGACGCTTCCGCACCGCAGCGGAGGCAGTAAGCAGTAGGCAAGTGCATCAGTGCTTCCCTCTGTGGACATCAAATACTCAAATAAAACAGATTCTCGACCGTGCACCTGCACCTGCACCTGCTGATGCCACTGCGTACGGGCGTGGCGACGACTGCCCTGCTCCCGCTCGTACTGGAGCGGCGCGGTTGTGCGGGTGCCGATGCGCATAGAGCCGCTGGCGTCAACACTGTGGGATAGCCACGCGTTCGGGCCAGACCACACGGGTTAGTTATTGCTGGACAGCCCAGCCATCGCCTTGTTTACATCCACGCTCAGGATGCGTGGGTCCCGTTGGGCAAACAACTTTTCAAGCTGGGGCCTGGTGATGACAAGGTGCACCAGCCCCATGTGGGCATCGACCTCTGATAGCACGGGCAACGCCCCCACACCGGCGGCTTTGAGAATCTCGCCTAGCGCGCGCGTGTTGGCATCCATCTGGTAAATGCGTGCCTTGGGACTTTGGCGAGGCAAGTGCGTGTAAGTCACGCCACCTCGCAAGAGGATATGGATTTCCGCACGACCTTCACGCGCCGCGACCCGCAAAGCGTCCTCATGCCAGATGGCCGACGGCTGGCGCACAAAGCCACGCGGCCGCACCGCCCGCACATGCACGCTTTCCACCAATCCAAAAAACGCCACCCGATCAATTTTGGCCTGCACCACGGGCGCGAGTTGGGGGTTTTGGCTTCGATCGATGCCCTGGATGTGCTGCGCAAACGGCTCGGCAAGCAGGCGGTCCAGCACTTCGTTCACTTCCGAGGGGCCATCAAAGCGGGTGCTGCCATCGGGTAGCAGGGTATACGGCGGCTCGTCAGTGGCCAGCACCAAATCCACCTCCACGGTGGGTGAGGCAATGAGCGCATCGTCGATAGCCTCAAAGCTACCATCCCCCGCCCGTTCACGCCCCCAGCTTCTGGTCGTCGAATCCATGGAAAACTTCTCGGCCAACGCGGTGCGAGAAAGCATGGCGATGCCCGCTGAGTCGGTGAAAAACCCAATCCACCCAAATCCGCGGTTCGTGCGGCCCGTGGGAAAAGCGGAATCGCCTAGTTCCGCATACAGCCGGTCGGCCAGGGCCTGCAGCCGCAATGTCTGTTCTTCCGACCGAGTGCGCCAGGCGTTGCGATCCAAAGTCACCAAGACCCTAACCCAACCCGTACGCTGAACTTGCTGCTGCAGCGTTGCGAGTTCATGGGGATGAATCTCCGCGGAATTGGATTGAAAAGCCACTGCGGCCAAGGCCAATAACAGGCTTGCGCCGCGCACCCACATGCGGGTCACGCCAACTGGAGGTAAATGGAGGAAGGGGATTGGCTGTGCCATGGTGTGCTCTGAAGTTGCGCCGCGCGCTCAGCGCCGCATACGTTGAATGACGTTGCAGCTTGCAAATGGGCCACGTTTACCCCGCCGCGACAACCATTTTTTGGCCATTGGGTGCGGGCATACAGGTGGACACCATGAGTCTGCCTGAACGCGAACACAACTCAACATCAAACGCAGCCAGTGCGCGAAAACATGGGATTGCGTTGCACGGGTTGACGGGGGTCACGACAATCGGGGCGGCATCAGCACTACACAACACAACAAGGAGTCCCCATGAAAGGCGACGCACAAGTCATCGGCCATCTGCAGGCGCAGCTCAAGAACGAACTCACAGCCATCAACCAGTACTTCCTGCACTACCGCATGCTCAAGCACTGGGGCTTCGACAAGCTGGCCAAGAAAGAGTATTCGGAATCCATAGGCGAGATGAAGCACGCCGACTGGCTCATGGACCGCATCTTCACGCTGGACGGCCTGCCCAACCTGCAGGACCTGGCCAAGCTGCAAGTGGGCGAGGATGTGCCCGAGATCCTGGCCTGTGATCTGCGCTCCGAACAAGGCGCGCAGGCCACCATCAAGGAAGGCATTGCCCACTGCGAATCCGTGCGCGACTATGTTTCGCGCGACCTGCTGCAAAAGATCCTGGACGACACCGAAGAGCACATCGACTTCCTCGAAACCCAGATTGACCTGATCGACAAGGTCGGCCTGCAGAATTACCTGCAGTCGCAGATGGGCGACGCGGACTGATCCTCAAAGATTTCCAGAGCGCTCCACGAAAAAAGCAAAGAAGAAATCAAAAAAACGGGCCAAGGCCCGTTTTTTTGTGCCCGCGCACAACCCTCGCGCATACCCAGCCCGAGGCCACCATGCCCCCAGCTGTCACGGGTTGTTGCAAGTGCACATCAAAGGCAGAAAATTCCCGCATCCATAAATGCGAATGCTTCTCAACAAAAGTAGAATGCATGCCTACGATCCGCGGCCGGATTCTGTGACCACCTGATTCCCGCGCCCGCCAGCAAGCCAGTCAGCCCCGGCCCCGCCGCCAGCTGCAGCCAGCGTTTGTGCGTTTTTTGCACCCACACACACCTGCCTGGAGCCTCTTTGCTGATGCTGCGCCACACCGCCCGCCCCTGCCTTGCAGGGACGCTGCCCCTTTCCTCTCGCCCTTCCACGCCCGGCGCCACCCGGGCTCGGCCATGAAAACCGCCTGCGCCGATTGGCGCTACCGGCTGGCAGTCACCTCGCGCGCCGTGGCTGCGGTGGGGGGCGGCTATGCGCTGGCAGCAGGCTTCACGGCGGCGATGTCGCTGCTGCTTGCGCAGTGCATGCCACGTGTGGAGGCCGTGATCACCGCCACCATGCTCGCCTGGCTGGTGTATGCCGCTGCCGCAGGCTGGGCTTTTTATGCGCGCACCGCCTGGGGGGCGTGGGGTGGCACGCTGCTGCCCGCACTGGTACTGGGCGCCTGCGCCATAGCACCGCAATGGATGAAGGCGGCGGCATGAGCACCACCACACTGACACCCGACGCCGTGCCAGAGCGCGCCCCTGACAACGCGGCTTCCGACACCCCCAGCAAGGCCAGAGTCCCCAAGGCCCCCAACGACCGCGAAGGTTTTCGCCAGGCCATGTCGTGGCTGCATACCTGGGCCGGGCTCATCCTGGGCTGGCTGCTGTTTGCGATCTTCCTCACCGGCACGCTCTCCTTCTTCAAGAACGAGTTCAACCTGTGGATGCGCCCCGAGATGCATGGCCTGCAGCCGGTGGATGCCAGCGAGCCGCAGGTGGCGCAAACGGCGCAAAAGGCCCTGGACGCACTGGTGCGCAAGCTGCCCAACGTCACGCAGTGGATCATGCACCTGCCCGACGACCGCGACCCCGCCGTCAACATCCTGTGGCGCGACACTGGTAACGGCCGCTTCGAGACGATGCGCATGAACCCGCAGACCGGCGAGGCCATCGACACCCGCCAGACCATGGGTGGCGACTTCTTCTACCGCTTCCACTTCGAGCTGCGCACGGCGCAGAAAGGGCGCTGGACACTCGAAGGCCGCTGGGTGGTGGGCGTGGCCACCATGCTGATGTTTGTGGCACTGATCACTGGCGTGATCACGCACCGCCGCATCTTCAAGGACTTCTTCACCTTCCGCCCCACCAAGGGCGGACAGCGCGCCTGGCTGGACGCACACAACGTCACCGGCGTGCTGGTGTTGCCGTTCTATCTGATGATCACCTTCAGCGGGCTGATGATCTTCCACTCGCTGTACATGCCTTCCGGCATTGCCACGGCCTACAAGGGCGAGAAGGGCGTGGACTCCAACGCGTACTTTGCCGACCTGCAGGGCGACAAAGCCGAAAACCGCGCCCGCCGTGGCGCTGCCGACAAGGTAGAACCCCTGCCCGCCATAACGCTCCCGCCCATCCTGAACGAGGCCCGCACCCGCTGGGACGGCGGGCGCATCGGCAGCGTGCAGGCACGCCGCGACGCCAAGGGCCGCGCCGTGGTCGAGGTCACCCGCCACGAAGGCGACCGCCTGCAATACCGCCCGCCGCGCTTGCTGTTTGACGCCACCACCGGCCAGTGGCTGGACCAGGCCGACGCCACCGGCCCCGCGGTCAAGACCTATGGCGTGCTGGTGGGCCTACATGTGGCGCGGTTTGCCGACACCGGCCTGCGCTGGGCGCTGTTTGGCTTTGGCCTTCTGGGCTGCCTGATGATCGCCACGGGCATGGTGCTGTGGTCGGTCAAGCGCAGCGCCAAGTCGCTGACACAGGCCAGCCGCAAAGGCGCCACAAACGCAGCGGATGCAGCCACGCCCAAGGCACCCTTTGGCGAGCGCCTGGTGGCTGCCATCAACATCGCAACCCTGGCGGGCCTGCCGCTGGCCTGCGGCGTGTACATCGCATCAAACCGACTGATCCCGCTGGGCACCGAAGGCCGGGCCGATGTGGAACTGGCGTGGTTCTTCAGCGCCTGGGGCCTGGCACTGCTGTGGGCGCTGGGTTGCGCCGTGGTGCGGCCCAGCCGCGTGGGCTGGTCGGTGCCACTGGGCGTGGCAGGGCTGGTGTGGGCGCTGCTCCCGGTCGTCAATGCGCTGACCACACACACCCACCTGGGCATCACGCTGCCTGCGGGTGAATGGGTGTGGGCCAGCATGGACCTGGCCTTCCTGACCACCGGGCTGCTGCTGGGCTGGCTGTCATGGCGGCTGCGCCCGGGCCGAGTAACCAACGGCAAAGCGGCTGCGGCCAAGGCACCACGCACGCCCCCTGCTGCCGCATCGCCTGCGACACCCGACGTGTCCGTTTCGACCTCGGGAGCCTGAGCACCATGTCCGCTTTTCTGCTGTGTTTTGCGGCCTGGTCGGCCATTGCGCTGGGCATGGATCGCCACCACGAAGACGCCACAGGCCGCGAAGGTGCGGCCCGCCACCTGCAACAGCTGCGCCGGGCCGGGTGGCTGCTGCTGCTGCTGTCGCTGTGGCTGGCAGCCCGCCCGACAGGTAGTACGCCTGCCTCGCTGGGCGTAGCGGCCTGGGCGGTGGCCTTGTCGGTGGCTGCCGTGGCCGTGACGGCCACCGTGACCTGGCAGCCCCGGCGCGCGCCGTTGCTGGCAGGGGTGGCCCTGGCAGCTGGCCTCGCCGCCTGGGCATGGGGGTGGTGAGCGCAAAGGATGTAGCGCCCCTGCGGACCCGCACCACCTTCTGATCCGCGTCCCTCTCCAGATTTCGTTTTCTCTCGCTCTCTGCGCCCCTCCCAGCCATCGGCCCCACGGGCCTGCGCCAGGTCCGGTGCCTGCGGAGCCGTTTTCAACCGCGTTGTGCACACACCAAGGACAAACCATGCACGCATCTCTGCACCACTCCCTCCAACGCCCCTTCCGCCACCCCCAGGCCCTGCACCCGCTGGCCGCCGCCGTCCTGGCCGCGTTCTGCGGCACCGCGCTGGCACAAGCCACACCGCCCTCTGCGCCCACCCAGACACTGGGCGAGGTCACCGTGCAATCCACCAGCGGTGACGACGGCTACGCCCCCGCCGCCAGCACATCGGCCACCAAGGGCAGCGCGCCGCTGCGCGATGTGCCCCAGGCCGTGAACGTGGTGCCCGAGCAGCTTCTGCGCGACCAAGGCGCCCGGTCAATGGAAGACGCACTGCGCAATGTGCCCGGCGTAGCCATGAGCCATGGCGACGGCCAGCGCGACCAGGTGGTGATCCGGGGCTTCACCGCGATTGCCGACCAGTTTGTGGATGGCGTGCGCGACGACGCGCTGTACTTCCGCGATCTGGCCGACATCGAGCGTGTGGAAGTGCTCAAGGGCCCCGCCGCCGTGCTGTACGGGCGCGGATCTTCGGGTGGCCTGATCAACCGCGTGACCAAGAAGCCCAAGTTTGGCGAGACATCGGGCGAGGCCAGCTTGGGCCTGGGCAATTTCGACTACCGCCGCGCCACAGCCGACGTGAACGTGGGCATCAGCGACACCGCAGCGCTGCGCATCAACGCCGCCGTCGAAGACTCCGGCAGCTACCGCGACCAGCAGTTCGTCAAACGCCACAACTTCGCACCCTCGCTCGCGCTCAAGCTCGCCGCGCAGACCGACCTGCTGCTGCAATACACCAACGTGCGCGACAAGCGCCTCACGGACTTCGGCATCCCCGCGCTCAATGGTCGCCCCGTCAACGTGCCTGCGGGCACCTACTACGGCTCTCGCAACGCCGCGCAGGATGACACCACCACCAGCACCATGCAGTCGCTGGCAGCCACGCTGAACCACCGCTTCAACGACGACTGGTCGGTGCGCAACGTCACTCGCGTGTACGACTACACGCTGGACCGCTACAACACCCTGCCCGGCGGCACCACCAACCCCGTGGACATGAGCGTGGGGCGCACCCGCTCGTTCATCCTGCGCGATGAAAAAGGCTTCTTCAACCAGACCGACGTGACTTGGCGCAACCAGCTGGGCGGCTTGAAGCAAGAGTGGCTGATGGGCGTGGAGCTGGGCCAGCAAAAGAAGCGCGCTGAATCCGTCTCGGGTGGCGCCGACCGCGTGCCCATCCTCAACCCCGGCAACCGCCCGGCCCCCACCATCCCGGCGGCCAGCTACAGCGCCGACAGCGCCATCCCCAGCCACACCACACAAGACACGGCCGCGCTGTACTGGCAAAACCAGATCACGCTGGCCCCGCAGTGGAAGGCGCTGGTGGGCGCGCGCTACGACGTGTTCGGGCAAGAAACCACGTTTGACCGCAAGCTGAGCACGCTGTCGCGCACCGACAAAAAGTTCAGCCCGCGC
>NZ_JARXAB010000136.1 GCF_029866045.1 Ramlibacter sp.
GGCGGGGGGTCCCCGGCTCCAGATCCGCTGAGCGACGGGTCGACCTGCTCGCGCACCCAGTCGGCATAGGCCGAACTGGCCTCGAGTGTCTGCCAGAGCAGTTGCGGCAGCTCGTAGGGGTGGTAACGGGCGATGAAGGTCTCGACCACGGCCCGGGCCTCGGGCAGGGTCTTGACGGTGAGGCGCACCTCGGCAGCCGCCTGCACCTGGCCCTGCCAACGGTAATGCGACTGCAGCCCGGGCTCGACCTGCACGCAGGCTGCCAGGCGGGCCTCGACCAGCCCCCGGGCCAGGGCCTGGGCTTCCTCCTCGGTGGGCACCGTGGTGGTGAGGCTAGCGATGGTGCGCGGGCTGGCGGCTGGGGCCATGGGTTCGCTCCTCGATGAGGCGGCCCGGCAAGGGACCGAAGCGGACATTGTGGGGCATGGCTGGGGTGGCCAGGCGACAGGTCGATCCGGCAGCAACCCGAAGCGCCAGCCCGGCCTCGGCGCCTTGAACACCGAAGGCGCCTGGGCTTCACCCGGGGGTCTTAGCACTCTCCCGCGAGGAGTGCTAATATTTCCCCACCCATGAAAAGAACTGACGTCATGACCCCTTCCGTGCTCCATACAGGCGCAGGACTGGCCGTGGCCAGCCCCTGGTCCATGGTGCCCTCGCTGGGCAATCTGGACGCCTATATTTCTGCCGTCAACAAGCTGCCCCTGCTCACCCCCGAAGAGGAGCAGGAATACGCCCGCACGCTGCGTGACCACGACGACCTGGACGCCGCCGGAAAGCTGGTGCTCTCTCACCTGCGCCTGGTGGTTTCGGTCTCGCGCAAGTACGTCGGCTACGGTCTGCCGCAGGGCGACCTGATCCAAGAGGGCAACATCGGCCTGATGAAGGCCGTGAAGCGCTTCGACCCCGACCAGGGCGTGCGCCTGGTGTCTTACGCCCTGCACTGGATCAAGGCGGAGATCCACGAATACATCCTCAAAAACTGGCGCATGGTCAAAGTGGCCACCACCAAGGCCCAGCGCAAACTGTTTTTCAACCTGCGTTCGATGAAGCAGGGCTTCAAGGACGAGGCCGACGCCCCGACACACCGCGACACCCTCACCGCCGCCCAGGTCGATGTGATGGCGCACGACCTTGGGGTCAAGCGCGAGGAAGTGCTCGAAATGGAAACCCGCATGTCCGGCGGCGACGTGGTGCTCGACCCCACGCCCGCGGGTGACGGCGAGGAGGCCTTCGGCCCCATTTCCTACCTGACCGACGCACGCCACGAGCCCACCGCCGTGATCGAGGCCCACCAGCGGGACCGCCTGGCCAGCGACGGCCTGGCCGCCGCCCTGGAGCAACTCGACCCGCGCAGTCGCCGCATCGTCGAGCAGCGCTGGCTGCAGGTGAACGACGACGGCTCGGGTGGCCTGACCCTGCACGACCTCGCCGATGAGTACGGCGTGTCGGCCGAGCGCATCCGCCAGATCGAAGTGGCGGCGATGAAGAAGATGCGCCAAGCCTTGGCGGCCTACGCCTGACGCGCTTGGGCGCGGCCTGCCGCCGCACCCGGCTCCCGCGAATCCGCCTTCCGGGTAGGAGCCATCCCCGTCCGCTCCATCCGCTGCCAAGGGCTAGGACCTCAGGGCAAGCACTGCTTTTTTCTGTGGATGCGGGCAATCACAATTGCACCCCATGAACCGACAACAGCCCCCCTCCCCCACCCGCCGCGCCACCCTCGGCGCCCTGTCTGCACTGGCCTTGGGTGCAGTCGCCCCTGCGACGCTGGCACAGCCGGCCGCCTGGCCCAGCCGCCCGCTGCGTCTGGTGGTGGGCTTTCCCGCCGGCTCTTCCCCCGACCTGACCGCCCGTACCCTGGCCGAGCCCCTGTCCAAAGCACTGGGCCAGCCGGTGGTGGTGGAAAACCGGGTCGGCGCTGGCGGCAACATTGCCGCCGATCTGGTGGCCAAGGCCACCGACGACCACACCCTGGGCTTGATGATCAATGGCAACATGACCATCGCCAAGCTGCTGAATCCGGCGCTGCCCTACGACCCGCTCAAGGACCTGGCACCGGTCAGCCTGATCGGCAGCGCGCCACTGGTTCTGGTGACCGATGTCACGACGCCCGGCGAGACCGGGCGAGACCTGATGGAAGCCGCACGCAAAGGCGGCAAGGCCTGGAGCTATGGCTCGCCGGGCGTGGGCACGGTAGCCCACATCGGGATGGAGCTGCTCAAGGGCAAGGCCGGCATCGACCCGGTGCACGTTCCCTACCCGGGTAATCCGCAGGTAGTCACCGCCATGATGGGGCAACAGGTGCAGCTGGCACTGCTGCCCCCCGGTATTGCCCTGCCCCAGGTGCGCGCTGGCAAGCTCAAGGTGATTGGCGTCACCTCCAGCAGCCGCAGCGAGCTGGTGCCGGATTTTGGGAGCCTGGACGAGCAGGGCTTGACCCGCGGCTACCGGCTTGAGGTCTGGAACGCGGTGGCAGCGCCGGCTGGCATGTCGCGCGCGAACCTGGCGCGGCTTTCAACCTTGGTGTCCGAGATCGTGCGCAGCCCTGAGATGCGCCAAAAACTCACTGCCCAAGGCTGGCAGGTTGCGGGCACGACCGCCGAGGGCCTGGCAAGCCGGGTGCAGGCCGACACCGCCGACCTTGGCGCGGTGATCACCTCGCGCGGCATCAAGGCCGAGTGAGGACTGTGAGGGCGGTGGGCGCGGGCCTGCGCGAGGCTTCAGCGCTCTTTGAGCAGCAGCTGCAGATCGCCCAGTAACACCTGCGGGCCAGCGCCAGGCCTCAGGTACAGGCGCAAACGGCCCTGGGTGTCGTAAATGAAGCTCGCGGCCGAGTGGTCCATGGTGTAGGCACCGGGCGTCTTGCCCTCGACCTTTTTGTAATAGACCTTGAACTCTTGCACCACTTGAGCGAGTTGCTCGGGCGTGCCGCGCAAGCCAACGAAGGAGGGGTCGAAGTTGGCGATATAGGCCTTGAGCACCTCGGGCGTGTCGCGCTCGGGGTCGACGGTGACGAACACCGCCTGCAGCTTGTCGCCGTCAGCACCGAGCTGGCGCTTGACCTCCACCAGATCGGTCATAGCGGTCGGGCAGACGTCGGGGCACTGGGTAAAGCCGAAGAAAACCACCACCAGCTTGCCGCGGAAGTCTTGCAGGCGGCGCGTCTGGCCATCGAAGTCGGGCAGCTCGAAGCCGCGGGCGTACTTGGCGTCGGTCAAGTCGAACGACTGAAACGGCTGCTTGCCCTCGCAGCCGGCCAGACCCAGCGTGGCGGCGAGTCCCACCGCCAAAAAGGGCAGCGGGGAAAACAGCGACAGGAGGCGACGGCGTTGCATGGCGGGAGGCCTCACAGCAGAAAGGGGAGCGGCGGAAGGTAGTGGTCTACCAGCAGGGCGGCAAAGAGCAAGCTCAGGTGCACCAGTGAAAAGCGGAAGGTCTTGCGCGCGAGCGCGTCGGAGTATTCGCGCCAGAGCCGCCAGCCGTATTGGCAAAAACGCAGGCTCAGGGCCAGCGCCGCCACCAGGTAAAGCCAGGAGCTCATGCCGGCGGCGAAGGGCAGCAGACAGGCGGCACCCAGCACCAGCGTGTAAAGCAGGATCTGCAGGCGAGTGAAGTCGCTGCCATGAGTCACCGGCAGCATGGGCAGGCCAGACTTGCGGTAGTCCTCCACCCGGTAGAGGGCCAGCGCCCAGAAATGCGGCGGCGTCCACAGAAAAATGATCAAGAAAAGGATCAGTGCGTGCGGGTGCACATCGCCCGTCATGGCGGCCCAGCCCAGTACCGGCGGCATCGCGCCCGAGGCGCCGCCGATCACGATGTTCTGGGGGGTAAGCGGCTTGAGAATGACGGTGTAGATCACCGCGTAGCCGACGAAGGTGGCGAAGGTCAGCCACATGGTCAGCGGATTGACCAGCGCATAAAGGACCCAGGAGCCAAGACCGCACAACAAGGCAGAGAACAGCAGGGTCTGTGTATCAGAGAGCTCGCCATTGGCGGTGGGACGCCAGGCGGTCCGCTTCATCTTGGCATCGATGCCTTTTTCGACCAGGCAGTTGAAGGCGGCGGCGGCGCCGGCTACGAGCCAGATGCCGGCACTGGCAATGACGGCCAGGCGAATGTCCTCCCAAGTGGGGACACCAGGTACCGCGAGCACCATGCCGATGAGAGCGCAAAAGACGATGAGCTGCACCACGCGCGGCTTGGTCAGGGCGTAGAACTGGGCAATACGGTTCATGGCTTCGCCCCTTCGGGCGGACGGGAAGATGCGAAGACGGCGGGCGCCGCGGAAGGAACACGGCGCGCTGCTTGGCTGGTGCCAAGCGCCCAGGTGAAGGCCATTACCAGGGCGCCAGCGCCGCCCGTGTGCAACACCGCGGCTGCCAGCGGCCAACCCATGATGACGTTGGACAGGCCAGTGGCCAGTTGCAGCAGGGCCAGCAGCCCGAGCGCGCGCCCCTGGGCCCGCAGCCCGGCGCGGCCCAGGTACCAGGCCAGCGCCCACAGCACCGGCAACAGCAGGTAGGCCATCAGCCGGTGCGCGTAGTGGATGGCGGTAAGGGCAGCCATGGTGATGGCCTCGCCCGCGCCGGTCTGGCCCAGGGGCCGCCAGAGTTCGAAGGCCTGGCGCCATTCCATCGCGGGCCAGAAACTGCCCTGGCAGGCGGGAAAGCCATCGCAGGCCAGTACCGCGTAATTGGTTGACACCCAGCCACCCAGGGCCAACTGCAGCCAAAGCAGGGCGAAGCCCGCCCACAAGGACGCGCGCAGTGCAGGCGATATCGGTTGGCGCAGATGGCGGCCATCGGCCTGGGCATAGGCCAGGGCCTGCCGGGCGATGAGGGCCAGCAGCACCAGGCCTCCGAGCAGGTGGAAGGTCACGATCAGCGGCTGCAACTTCATCGTCACCGTGAGCGCGCCGAAAGCGCCCTGCACACACACCCAGATCAGGGTGGCGAGCGGCCAGCTTGGGCCGATGCCCGCGGGCAGCTCACGCCGGCGCAGCCAGCTGGTAAGAGCCAGGGTGAGCAGCAGCACGCCGACGCCGGTGGCCAGATAGCGGTGGATCATCTCGATCCACGCCTTGGTGTGGGTCACCGGGCCATTGGGCATCGCGGCCTGAGCCTGGCTGATTTCGGTGTGCGCGCCGAAGGGGCTGGCGTCGCCGTAGCAGCCGGGCCAGTCGGGGCAGCCCAAGCCAGAGTCGGTGAGGCGGGTGAAGGCGCCAAACATCACCAGATCGAAGGTGAGAAAAAGCGTCAGCGCGGTCAGTGCCGCCAGCCGCTGGGCCAGGGGTCGCTGCCGATTGCGCAGCCAGACCCAGGCCAGCGGCCCAGCCGCCAGCACGAGGCCCAGGGCCATGAGGCGAAAAACCGGCTCCAGGTTGTAGAGCGGAACTGCGTCGGCCGTGTTCATGGGCGCCCTGCCTCGTCCCAGCTCGCAGAAGCCCGCATCAGGCGCTCGAGGTCGCGCTTGGCACTGGCCGCGCCTTCGCGATCGAGCCGCGCGGGAAACCGCATCATCCAATTGCCACGGGGGTCGACCAGGTACAGGTGGTCGACCAGGGCCTGACCTGGCGCAGGC
>NZ_JARXAB010000008.1 GCF_029866045.1 Ramlibacter sp.
GCTGCCTGGCTGGCGTGTCTGGATGTGGGCGGCCTTGGGGGCGGGACTGCCTCTGACGCTGCCTTTTGTGGCCCGCACTTTTGCGTCCGGGGCGGGCGAGGGGGCTTTGGCCACCTTCAACTACGCCTGGAAGCTGGTGGAATTGCCGCTGGTGCTGGCCATCCAGCTTGTGGCGTCGCTGGCTTTCCCTGCGATCGCGCGGGCGCATGCGGCGCAGTTTGGCGCGGGGTCCTCTGGCGCCGAGGGCATGGCGGCATCGGTACGCAATGCCCTGGTGCTGGCCTGGACCCTGGCCTGCGCTGCGGCTGCGGCATTGCTGGTGGGTGCGCCTGCTATTGCGTCCCTGTTGTTCGGCTGGGGGCGCATGGATGCATCCGCCTTGGCGCAGATCGCTGCCTGGGGCCGCGTGGGGGCATGGGGCTTGTTGCCGCAGGCGCTGCTGGCGGTGGCCTTGACGGTACTGGCGTCGGTAGGGCGCATGCGCTTTGCCGTGTTGGCCTACGGGGTGGCGCTGGCCCTGTTGCTGGCGGTGGGGGCCGTAGGGTGGACGGCAGGTGGTGCGCTCATGTGGGGCTTGAACGCCGGGTTTGTCGTGGCCGCCCTGATCGCCTGGGGTGCGCTGGGCGCTTCTGCCCTGCGGCATTGGATTCCCGTGCGAGCACTCTTGGCACCGCTGTGCGGATTGGTGGCGGTTGCTGGTTTGGCGCTCTGGTGGGGAAGCGCTGACGCTGCGCCTGCACTGGTTCGTGATTTCGGTTTAAAACAGGCCTTCCCGCTCGTTGGTAGTGCACTATCTGCTATCTTTGTTGTAGCGGTATGCTGGTTTTCCAGCCCCGGGTTGCGCCGTGCCCTGCGGTCATAATCTGCGCCACGCCATGATTGAACTTCTCCAGATCACCAACGACCCCGCCCTGGCGCGCCGCTGCGACGCATTGCCAGGCATGCGCCTGTTTGTTGATCTGGAAGTAAACGGCAAGGCGGAGCGCCAAGCTGGCCGCAACACCTTTATCAGCACCCACCGGCTGGAGGATGTTGGCCGCATCAAGTCGCAGCTCAAGCAGTCACGGCTCATGGTGCGCGTCAATCCCCTGCACGCGGACACGTCTGGCGAGCTGGACGCCGTTTTGGCTCAAGGCGCTGATTGGGTAATGTTGCCCATGTTTCACTCCCCTGATGAAATGCAGGCGTTCAGTCGCCTTGTCGCAGGGCGGGCGCCCATCGTGGCATTGCTGGAGACAGCGGGGGCGCTGCAGTCACTGGATGATTGGGTGGGCACCCCGGGATTGTGTGAAGTGTTTGTCGGGCTCAACGACCTGCATCTTTCCCTGGGTTGCCGCTTCATGTTTGAACCCCTGGCGCAAGGTGTGCTGGACCGTGTGGCTGCCAGGGTGCAAGCTCAGGGGCTGCGCTTTGGATTTGGGGGAATCGCCCGGCTGGATGAGGGATTGTTGCCTGGTCGGGATGTTTTGGCCGAGCATCTGCGGCTGGGATCGAGCGCGGTGATTTTGTCGCGCACTTTTCACCGCCCGAACGCCGAAACCACTTTTGCAGACGATGTGGCCGTACTTCGTGAGGCGGAGCGATCACTGGCTGCGCGCACGCCGGAGCAGCTGGAGATCGATCGCGTGTCGACCTTCGCTACCATCGAGCGCATCGCCGCAAGCATCAGGGCCTCCGCATGAAGCGTCTGATGGACATCTTGCTGTCACTGGCCGCGCTGATGGTATTCAGCCCCGTTATGCTGGCGGCCGCCGTGGCTACCTTGCTGGATTCAGGGGCACCCGTGTTCTACCAGCAGATTCGCGTGGGGCGCGGGGGACGTGAATTTGGTATGTACAAGTTCCGCAGCATGGTCAAGAACGCTGCAGCGATCGGGCCGTACCATACCGCTAGTGATGACCCGCGCATCACACGTGTCGGGCGTTTGCTCCGAACGACAAGCATTGACGAGCTGCCTCAATTGATCAATGTGCTTAAGGGGGAGATGAGCCTCGTCGGCCCCAGGCCTGACGTGCCGGCGCAACGTGGCCTCTACCGGGATGCGGACTTCGAGCAGCGCGTGAGTGTCAGGCCGGGCATCACCGGCCTAGCACAGGTCTTGTATCGCTCCGATGCCATCGGAACGCAGCGCCTGGATGCCGATCTGAAGTACACGCGGGAAGTTTCCCTCTGGCTGGACTTGAAGATCATGTGGCTCACCCTCGGGCGGTTGTCCGGCAAGGGGAGCAACTGAAGTGCCCTGGGGAAACGCTCTTCACGAATCGCCGTTCGATTCGTGAAGAGCATCTCTATAGGAATCGGTCAGAATTGTCAGTTCACTGAATGCCGCAAACAACGAGGCTGGGTAGTATGAAATTTACGACAGAGCAAGAAGCTTTCTGGGCTGGTGAGTTTGGCAACGCGTACATGGAGCGGAATCAGAGCGAGGCCCTGCTCGCGTCCAACCTGAACTTCTATTCCCGGGCCTTGCGCCAGGCGCCTGGCCTGGAGAACTGCATCGAGTTCGGCGCCAATGTCGGGATGAACCTGCGCGCCCTCAAGCTGCTGCGGTCCGGCATCGATCAGCATGCCATCGAGATCAACGCGAATGCGGCAGCCAAGCTGCGCGAGTTCCTGCCGCCGCAGAACGTCTACAACGTGTCGATCCTTGAGCATGAGGTCAAGCGCACCTTCGACCTAGTGCTGATCAGGGGCGTTCTCATCCACATCAACCCCGAGGCGCTGGCGACGGTCTACGAAAAACTGCACAGCTCCACGGGCAAGTACCTGCTGATCTGCGAGTACTACAACACCACGCCCGTGGCCATCGAATACCGCGGCCACAAGGACCGCCTGTTCAAGCGTGACTTCTGTGGGGAGATGCTGGACCGCTACCCCGACCTGGAGCTGGTGGACTACGGATTTGACTACCACCGTGACCCGACCTTCCTGCACGATGACTGCACCTGGTTCCTGTTGCGCAAGAAGGGCTGACTTGGCAATCCGGTATTTTCGTTACTAATATGTGCGGCATCTTCGGCTACTGGGACCGATCGCGCACCCCGCTTGACGGCGACGCGCTCCAGCGCATGGCGCAGAGCCTGGTTCATCGCGGCCCTGACGACGAGGGCGTCTGGAACCAGCCGCAGCGCGGCGTGGCCATCGGCAACCGGCGATTGTCCATCATTGACCTGGGCGGTGGCCACCAGCCCTTCGTGTCCGACGACGGCCAGGTGGCCGTAGTGCAGAACGGCGAGATCTTCAACTACGTGGAGCTGGCGGCCGAACTGCGCGCGCAGGGGGTCCGGCTCGATACCGGCTCCGACACCGAAGTCATCCTGCGGCTGTACGAGCGCGAGGGCATCGCCTGCCTGAAGCGGCTCAACGGCATGTTCGCCATCGCCATTGACGATGCACGCGAAGACGCCCTGTACTTGGTGCGCGACCGCATCGGCGTCAAGCCGCTTTATGTGTGCGATGACGGAACGCGCGCCGTGTTCGGCTCCGAGATCAAGGCCATCCTGCCTGCGGACCGCAGCCGCTGGTCGCCCGATGCTATCGATCTGGAAGCGGTCCACCATTATCTGACCTTCAACTACATCCCTGCGCCCTGGACCATCTGGCAGGGCGTGCGGCACGTGATGCCCGGCACCTGGATGAAGTTCACGCGCGCCGGCCATATGCAGACGCAGCGCTGGTGGTCGCTGGCCGACCAGCGCGAACGTGACCACGACTTCGGCGCCTGGGCCGAGGAATTCATGGCCGTGCTGGACGATGCGACGCGTATCCGCCTGCGCGCCGACGTGCCTTGGGGCGCGTTCCTGTCGGGCGGCGTGGATTCGAGCAGCATCGTCGGCTTGATGGCGCGGCATGTCCAGGCGCCGGTCAAGACCTTCTGCATCGGCTTTGCCGACCCGCGCTTTGACGAGTCGGCCTACGCCGCCGAGGCCGCGCGCCGCTTCGGCTGCGACCACCAGATGGAAGTGGCCGAACTCAACATGCTCGACCGCTGGCCCAAGGCGCTGCACCACCTGGACCAGCCGCATGGCGACGCCTCGTTCATGCCCACGCTGCGTGTGAGTGAGCTGGCCGCCAGGCACGTCAAGGTGGTGCTCACCGGGGATGGCGGCGACGAGCTGTTCGCCGGCTACGACAAATACGCTCAATGGTTCGCACGTCCCGGCGTCGACGCGCTGGGCGCCGACTCCTTCCAGCGCGGCTATTTCGACAGCATCTCGTTGTTCACGCCCCAGGCCAAGCTGGCGTTGTACCGGCCCGAGCTGCGCGTGCGCCTGCAGGGCGTCGACAGCTTCACCGAAGCCGCCAGGCCCTGGTTCGACGAAGCGGCGCACTTCGACCGCGTGAACCAGGCGCTGTACCTTGACATGCAATTGCTGCTCTCGGGCAACAACCTCGTCAAGCCCGACCGCATGGGCATGGCCGTGAGCATCGAGGCGCGCACGCCGTTCCTTGATTGGCGCATGATGGAACTGGCCTTCCGCAGCCGCGGGAACACCAAGCTCGACCGCGCCAGCGGCGACAAGAAGTACTGGTATAAGAAGGCCGTGACATCGCTGATCGGCCAAGACCTGGCCTACCGCAAGAAGCAGATGTTCACGGTGCCGATCGGTGAGTGGTTCCGCAACGAGAGTTACCCCTGGCTGAAAGGCCTGCTCGATGGCAGCGATGTCCTTCGCGCATGGTTCGAGCCGGCCGCAGTGTCGTCGATGCTCGAGCGTCATCGCGATGGCCGTGAGAATTTCACGCGCGAACTGCGTGCTCTCGCAGCACTGGCCATGTGGGAGCGCCAGCCGTGACGGAACGCCGTGCGCTGTTCGTTGCCTATGGCAGCGGCCACATTGCCAAGGTGGCGCCCGTCATCCGCCACCTTCAAGCCGAAGGTGTGCGCTGCGAACTGCTGGCGCTGACGCTGGGGCACAAGCAGGCACGCCGGCTTGGCCTGGAGCCGCGTGGCTACCGCGACTTCTTGCATCTGGTGGATCGCGAAACTGTCCTCGCGCGCGGCCAGCAGTTGCTGGCCGGCAACTCGCACCCCGACGTCGATGATTTCGAGAGCCAGTGCTACCTCGGCATCAACTACCAGGAGTGGGTGGATGCCCATGGTGAAGAGGAGGCCGCACGCCGTTGGGCGCAGGGGGGGCGCCGCGCCTTCCTGCCGCTGCAGTTCATGGGGCGGATCATCGACGAGTTCCGTCCGCATGTGGTGGTGAGCACCGCTTCACCGCGCTCGGAGCAGGCGGCGATAGAGGCGGCCGTGATGCGCACCATCCCGTCGCTCACGATGATGGACCTCTTCGGCCTGCCTCACGACAACTTCCTGCGCAATAAGGTCTTTGCCGACTGCATCACGGTCCTGTCTGACTTCGTCAAGGGGAACCTGATGGCTGCGAATATCGGGGCGCAGCGCATCGTCGTGACGGGATGCCCGGCCTACGAATCCCTGTTCGAACCCGGCCAGGCTGAGGCGGGCCAGGCACTG
Organism: Ramlibacter sp.; assembly: GCF_029866045.1. Taxonomy (GTDB): domain Bacteria; phylum Pseudomonadota; class Gammaproteobacteria; order Burkholderiales; family Burkholderiaceae_C; genus Ramlibacter. The sequence continues at coordinate 5,480 of NZ_JARXAB010000008.1, forward strand.
CGCGACAGCCTCGGCTGGAACGGCCTGACCGTTGCCATGTGGGCGGGCAACCTCGAGGAGCCTGGCCCTGGCGTGACGCCCGCCACGGCCGGCATGGCGCTGGCGCTGGACGTGGAGCGCCGGCTGCGCGCGTGGGTGGAGGCGAACCCCCAGGTGGCGTTGCTGGTGCGCTACCACCCCGCCCAGTACCACTTCTTCCCCGACCTTGGCGCGCACCCGCGCATCTACCGGAGCGTTCCGACGCAGGACCCGCTGGTGCCGCAATTGCATGCGAGCGATATCGTGATCGTTCAGGCGAGCACGGTGGGCTTTGAGGCGGCGCTGATCGGCAAGCGCGTCCTCAGCCTGTCCTGGTCGCCGACGGTCCGCAACATCGACTTCGACTACGGGAAGATGGGCCTTGGCGAGTCCGTCGAGCGCCCCGAAGACCTGGTTCCCTGCCTAGCCGGCCCGGGGCGAGTGCCTGATCGACGCGTGTTTCCCCCGCCGGGGCGGGCGACCCCCCGCGTCGCCGCGGTGATCCATGCGCTGATGGGGGACTAGCCGGGCGCCGTGTGGCACAAGTCCCTTGAGATGCCGCAAAGGGACGCTGCCGCTATAGTTCATCCTGAAAAGCTTTACATACCTCTCGCTATGAGCAGTCCCACGCCCGCCGGCAAGCCCTTCCCCCATCTGCGTTACTGTGTGCGTTGCTGCATTCCGGAGACGCAGGAAGGCATCGTTTTCGACGAGCTCGGTGTGTGCCAGGCTTGCCAGTCCGCAGAGCAGAAGATCCACATCGACTGGACCGAGCGAGAGCAGGACCTGCGCCAGACGCTTGAGGCCGCGAAAGCCTCTGCCGGCAACAACTACGACTGCATCATCCCCATTAGCGGGGGCAAGGACAGCACGTTCCAGCTGCACGTGCTGACCAAGGTGTACGGCATGAAGCCGCTGGCCGTGACCTTCAGCCACAACTGGTACAGCGAGACCGGCTGGTACAACTTGCAGAACTCGCTCGAGCAGTTCAACGTGGATCACATCATGTTCACGCCGAACCGCAGCCTGATCAACCGTATCGCGAAGCATTCGTTGGCTGGTATCGGGGACTCGTGCTGGCACTGCCATGCGGGCGTAGGTTCCTTCCCTTTGCAGGCGGCCGTGCGCTTCAACATTCCGCTGCTGGTGTGGGGCGAGTCCATCGCCGAGAGTTCGGGCCGTGCCTCGTACAAGAACCCGGTGCGCAAGTTCGACCGCGAATATTTCACCAAGGTCTCTGCCAAACTGCGCCCCGACCAGATGGTGCGCGAGGATCTGAGCGAGCGCGATCTCTACCCATTCAACGTGCCTTCCGCCGAGGACTGCGAACGCGTCGGTGTCTACGGCATTCACCTGGGCGACTACATCTTTTGGGACGACGAGCGACAGACCGAGTTCGTGCGCGATGTCTACGGCTGGCGCGAAACGCAGATCGAAGGCTCCTATAAGCGCTACAAGAGCGCTGAATGCATCATGCCCGGCGTGCACGACCTGACCTGCTACATGAAGCGGGGCTATGGCCGTGCAACCTTCCACGCTAGCGTGGACGTGCGTGCCGGCTTGCTCAGCCGCGACGAAGCTTGGCAACTGATCGGTGACACCGAGTCGAAGCGCCCCGAGGGCCTGGACTACTACCTGAAGATCACCGGCATGTCCGAGGAGGAGTTCCTCAGCATCATGGAAGGCCACAAGCGCCCCGAGTTGAAGAACGTGGTCATCCCGATTCATCCCAAGACCGAGCCCAACGAGGAGCGCATTCTTCCCTATCCCCAGCAACTGATCGAGAAATTCAGGAATGGGGACAAGTGACAAGATGAGCGCGAACCTGCCCTTTCATGAATTCAGCGTCGCTGCCATCCTCGATGGCTACCGCGCGAAGACACTGTCGCCAGTCGATCTGGCGCAGTGGTGCGCCGATGCCTATGCAGCCGCAGAGCCCCATGTCCACGCCTGGGAGTGCTTCGACGCCGACCGCCTGATGGAGGCGGCCAAGGCGGCGGCGGCACGCCTTGCGCAGGGGGGGGCACCCCGCTCGCTGGAGGCCATTCCGGTTGGCGTGAAGGACATCTTCAACACCGCCGATTTTCCGACGCAGATGGGGAGCCCGCTCTGGCGAGGCTTCACCCCGGGCAACGACGCCCGTGTCCTGTACGACATGAAGCGCCACGGCGCGCTGGTGCCAGGCAAGACCGTAACGGCCGAGTTCGCCGTGCACGCGCTGGGCAAGACACTCAACCCGCACTCCGTACTGGCCAATCCTGGCACGTCCTCCAGTGGGTCTGCCGTGGCGGTGGCAGCCGGCATGGTGCCGGTTGCGCTGGGCACGCAGACGGCCGGCTCGATCGTGCGGCCGGCGAGTTTCTGCGGGGTCTGGGGCTGCAAGCCGTCCTTCGGCCTGGTGCCGCGCACGGGCACGCTCAAGACCACGGACAGCCTCGACACCGTCGGCTACTTCGTCGCGCATGCGGGCGACCTTCAGGCGGTGTTCGATGCCATCCGTGTTCACGGCCGCGACTATCCGATCAGCCATGCCGCCCTGACGGACCTGGCGCGGCAGTCCGCGCCGTCCGGGCGCCCTTGGCGCATTGCCGTCGTGCGGCCTGCGGCCGTGTGGGGCCAGGCTGTGGGTTATGCGCGCGACGCGCTGGATGCCTGGTGCGCGCGCGTCGGCAAGGATGCGCGCTTCGACCTCGTCGAAGTGGAGTTGCCCGCTGAGGTCAACGATGCACATGCGCTGCATTCGACCATCTACGACCGTGCGCTGGCCTACTACTTCCAGGAGGAGTACAAGCGCGCCGAGCTCATCTCGCCCGTGATGAATCAGCTGATCGTTTCGGGGCAGAGCATCACGTCCGCGCAGTACGAACAGGCGCTCGACCTGCAGGTCGTCGCGGCACGTGCCATGGACGCCTTCTTCTCGGGGTTCGATGCCATCGTAACGCTCAGCACGGGCAGCAGCGCGCCCCCGCGCGAACAGGTCGAGGTGCCCGATTCCGCGCTCATCTGGACGCTCACGCACCTGGCCTCGGTCAGCGCACCGGCGTTCACCTCGCCTGAAGGCATGCCATTCGGCGTGCAACTCGTCGCCCGCCGCTACAACGATCCCCTGCTGTTCCGCCTGGTGGGTGAACTCGTGGAAAGGCAGTTCCTGCCCGCCGGGTGCAACCCGGTGGCAGGGCTCTGAGCGTCAGGCGTCCCACAAGTGGATGATGCCCGGCTGCGGCAGCCGGCAACGGGGCGCCCATGGCGGCAGCGTGCCGAACACGGTGCGCCCCGCCGCGAGGGCGACCACCATCGCGTGCGATTCGCATCCTGCGACCCAGCGCGCGCCCGAAAGCGCTTCGCGCAAAGGCCCGCCGGCATCGAGCGCGGTCACCAATCCCGTCTGCGCCTCGACCCAGCCTGAGTACTTGCCCGGCGGATCGGAGGGGTGTGGCCGCAGGACGACCCGCGCGTTCGCCGGCACGCCCGGCAAGGGCCAGCGCGACGCGAAATAGTCGAGCGCCTGGAACTCACCGGGGCGGCCACGCCCCCAGTCATCGCGCGCGGGTTCCAGCAGGTACAACAAGGTCGGCGGCGCAGCGCGCATATCGCGGATCCCTTGAAGCTGCTCTTGCATCTGGAAGTCTGGCTGGAGCCTCAGGTCGGCGCCGGGAAACTCGTCGCGGGCGATGCGCAGCGCCTGCGCGTCCGTGACCCAGATCTGGTCGGGCAGCACCGTCTGGCCGTCGCGAGTGAACCGCTGGGCATAGTTGACCCAGTGATCCAGCAGCGCCGTGCTGGGCAGGCCGCGTTTCCGGGCCAGCGCGCGCGCATCGTGCTCGATGCTCGTGGCCCAGCCCGTCCCCGTGAGGACCGCGCCAGCGCCGTCTAGGGCCTCGTCGAGGCTGGCTGCCAGCGGTGCGACACCAAAGCGCTGTTGCCATGCCGACAGCGCCGGGCCCGCCATGAAGGCCCTGATGCCGACCGGCGCGCCGGCCGCAGCGAGCAACGCCAATAGCGCGTTGGCGCCCCCGGCGTCGTGACAGGCGACAGCCCAGGGGCGCGGCAGGTCAATGGCCGGTAAATCGGGCGAAGAGCAGGATGTCATGGGGCTGGCCATTCACCAGTTCCTGGGCCTTGCGCGTGGCTTCTAGCTTCAGGCCGGAGCGCTCCATGAGCCGCAGCATGCCGGTGTTGCAATCCAGCGTCCCGGCGGTCACCTTACGGATGCCCGGCTGCTCGGCGCACCAGCCCGTGAGGGTGTCCCAGGCATCCTGGCCTAGGCCCTTGCCCCAAGTGGCGGGAGCGCCCAGCAGGATGCCGCAGTCCACCGTGCCATGGTCGCGCGAGAAGTACGCGGTGGCAGTCCCGATGGCCTGGCCCGATTCACGCAGGCGGATGCTGAAGAAACGGTTGTCCGAGCCTTCGAACGTGCGCAGGTAGGCTGCGCAGCTGGCCTCGTCGTGGCGCCGGAAGCGCTGATTGCTCAGGCGCACGACCTGTGGATCATTGAGCCAGCCCACGTACTGCGGCGTGATGTCCGCAGGCATGAACGGGGTGAGATCGACGCGCTTGCCGTGGAGCATGTCAGGCCCGCAGGGCATCCAACTGGCCCCACACCTTGCGGAACGCCTCGATGACCCGGTCGACGTCCTGAGGTTCGTATTCGCACAGGCACAGGGCCAGGCCGAGGAAGCTACGTGCATGCAGCTCTTCTGCCACGGGGCACAGGCCGGGGGCGTAGGTGATGGCATCGCCCCGCGGGCTCGCCGTCCAGGGAAAGCCGGTGGTGCCGTGGGCGATCTTGTGACGGAACAACGGCAGCAGATGGATGTTCTGGTAGCCGTTCATGAGCCCGGGCACGCCTTCGGCACGCAGCGCGGCCAGAAGGCGCTCGCGCGACAGGCCCAGTTGCTGCGTATCCAGCACCATGCCGTAGACGTAGTAGACGTGGGTGCTGCCGTCTGCCACCTGCGGCGTGCGCAGGCCCGACAGGCCGGCGAGGCCCGCATTGAGCTGCGCGGCAACGCGCTGGCGGCTGGCCACCCGTTCCTCGAGCCGGTCGAGCTGGACCGAGGCGATGGCGGCCTCGATCTCGCCTAGCCGGAAGTTGTAGCCGAGCATGCCCGCCAGCTCCGAAGCTTCCTGCGCGGTGGTCACGGCCTCGGCGTGGTTGCGGATCATGGCCAGGCGGGCAGCCAGGCGGTCATCATCGGTGACGAGAATGCCGCCTTCGCCGCAGTGGATGTGCTTGTGGTAATTGAGGCTGAAGCCGCCGATGTCTGCGAACAGACCGGCGAAACCGCTGCCGTAGCGCGCGCCCGGCGATTGCGCGGTGTCGGTCAGCAGCTTCAGACCATGGCAGTCCGCAATGGCGCGCAGCGCGCGCATGTCGGCGGACAGCCCGAAGATGTCGGCGGCCAGGATGGCACGCGTGCGCGGCGTGACCAGCCGCTCCACGGCGGCGGGGTCGATGTTGAAGGTCTGCGGGTCGATGTCCGCGAAGATCGGGATGGCGTTGTTGTGAAGGATGGCCGTGGCTGTGGCTGCCATCGTCCAGGGCGTAGTGATCACCTCGTCACCAGGCTCCAGGCCCAGCGCCGCGACCGCCGCGATCAGGCCGGATGTCCAGGAGTTCACGGCAATGGCATGCCTGGCGCCGAAGTAGGCGGCTGCCTTGGCTTCGAAAGCCCGCACCGCAGGGCCGCCCAAGAAGGCCTCGCCGGCCGCGCCGATGTATGCCGAGAGCACGCCGCCGCGCACCACCTGGGCTGCGGCCTGTGCCTCCTCTTCGCCGATGCTGCGAAAGGGCGCCAGGGGTGCGTCGATCACGGGTGTTCCGCCCAGCAGGGCAAGCGCGGAGGCTGAAGCATTCATGAGAAGAGTTCCTGAGATTTTTGCCGGATTTTCTCGCACACCTCCTGCGCTTGCAGGGCGCTGGCGCCGGTGCTGGCCAGCGGTTGCCCGCGCGTGAGGTGTTCGTACACATTGGTCGCAGCCGCGAGCATGGCCTGCCGGTATTCGCCGGGCCGGGCCTGGGCTTCGCCGAGCGCACGGTAGCCGGAAAATTGCGTGCTGTCGGCCGCTTCGCGCATGCGCCAGCCGAGACCGCCACTTTCCATCACGACGACGCCACGCGAGGTGACCAGTTGCAGCTCGAACAGCGCGTAGTCGGCCGCATGCGCAGTCGCCAGCTGAATCACGGTGCTGCCTCGTGCCAGAAGCACGGCGGCGATGCTCGGGTCGTCGGGCCAGAAGTCATGCAGCGGTGGCCCGGCCCACACCACGTGCAGCGGGCCCAGCAACAGGTGCAGCAGGTCGATCAGGTGCCCACCATTGTTCAGCACGCCCTTGTTGTAGGTGGCGCTGACGCTGCGCACTTCGCCCCAATGGCCGGCAGCGAGTTCGTCGCGCAGGCGCAGCACATCGGGCGCCCAGCGGCGAGTGTGGTTCACGGCCAGCGCGATGCCGGCTTCGCTGAAGGCCCGGACCAGTACGCGCGAGCGCGCCAGGTCCGGCGTCAGTGGCTTCTCGCAGAACACCAGCCGGGGGGCCAGCGCCATCGCCGCTTCCAGGTCCTGCGCATGGGCAGCCGTGGGCGAACAGACGCTGATCACATCGAACCGGCCGGCCTTGCTGCCGGCTTCGGCGAGCGAGGGCCAGGCTTGTGCAACGTTCCAGCGTTCCGCGAAGGCGGCCCGCTTGCGCGTGTCGGGTTCCACGCAGGCGGCCAAGTGGAAGCCGCCGTGACGTGACATCGCGCCCGCATGCGTCAGCGGCCAGCTGCCGGGCGGGGCGTCGTGATCGAAGCCGCCGGCAATGTTGCCGCAGCCGATGATCAGGGCGTTCAGCCTGGGCGTCACCGCAGCAGTGACCACGACAGGGGAGTGCCACGCGGTGCGTCGTGCAAGGCGGTGCGGCCCAGGACTTCGTCGAGATGTCGTGGCGCCAGCCCCAGGCCCGGGCGGATTGCGCGCACGTTGGCGGGGCTCAGGGTTTCGCCGGCCTTGATGTCCTGAACGACATACAGCGAACGGCGGAATTGCAGCGAGCTTTTTTCCGCTGCCGTCGGGCCATAGGTCACCTTCCCCAGACTTTGCCAGGCGCGGGTGGTTTCTTCCACCAACTGGCGCATCTCGGTCGGCTCCAGCGAGAACGCGCTGTCCACGCCGCCGTCGGCCCGGGCCAGCGTGAAGTGCTTTTCGATGACAGTGGCGCCCAGTGCGACGCTGGCCACTGACACGCCCACGCCCATGGTGTGGTCCGACAGGCCGATCTCGCAGCCGAACAGTGCGCGCATGTGGGGAATGGTCGTGATGTTAGTGTCGGCCGGCGTGGCCGGGTAGTTGCTGGTGCACTTGAGCAGCACCAGGTGCCTGCAGCCAGTGGCGCGCGCGGTCTTGACGAGCTCGTCCAGCTCGGACAGCGAGGCCATGCCCGTGGAGACGATCAGCGGCTTGCCGGTGGCGGCGACTCGCCGGATCAGCGGCAGGTCGGTGTTCTCGAACGACGCGATCTTGTAGCAGGGGACATCGAGCGACTCGAGGAAATCGACGGCGGTCTCGTCGAACGGCGTGCTGAACGGAATGACCCCGAGTTCGCGTGCGCGGCGAAACAGCGGCTCATGCCATTCCCAGGGCGTGTGGGCCTCCTCGTAGAGGCTGTAGAGCGTCGAGCCATTCCACAGACTCTTGGCGTCGCGAATCTGGAACTCCGGTTGCGGAGCATCGATGGTCATCGTGTCCGCGGTGTAGGTCTGGAACTTGATCGCATGGGCACCCGCCTGCGCGGCCGCTTCGACGATGGCCATGGCGCGGTCCAGCGAATGGTTGTGGTTGCCCGACATCTCGGCGATGACGAAGGGCGGGTGCCCCGGGCCGATGGGGCAATCGGCTATGCGGAAGCTGTCTGCGGATTCCATGTCGGGAGTTCCTTGCTGTAGCAGGTGGTGGCACGCGCGTAGCCGGCGCGTTCGAACAACTGATGGGAGGCGGTGTTGTCGCCCATGACGTGGGCGACGAGCGCGGGCGCCTGCGGATGCTCCCGCGCCAGCCAGGCCTCGGCGGCGGCCAGCAGCGCCGAGCCGCTGCCGCGCGCGTGGTCTTCGGGCACGAGGTAGATCGACACTTCGGTACCGGCCTGCGCGTCGAGGTCGAAGCGGACCACGCCAATGGGCTGGCCGCTCCTTTCGCCGACGAGCAGAAAGCGGTCGGGCGCGGCCAGCGTGCGAGTGAACCACGCGTGGTGCGAATCGGCACTGATGGGGTTGTGATCGCGCGAGGCCATGCGCACCCGTGGGGCGTTGCGCCAAGCCCAGAGCGCGGCACTGTCCGAGGCCGTGGCCGGGCGCACCGTAACGGCCTGCCGCAGCATGAGGTCGGCCATCCGACTCACCCCCTGGCCGTCGACCAAGGCCATGCCCGTGCGTGACAGAAGACCGCGAAGGCCGCTGTTGTCGACCAGGGCCTGCAGGTGGGCCGCCAGCGTGTCTGCGTCGATGCTTTCGCCATCGGGCACGTACAGAAAGCCTGCGCGCGCGCCTGCGGCCAGGACTTCACGTTGGTTGGGGGCGAGGCACAGCGCGAGCGTCGGCAGCCCCAGGCAGCATCGCTCCCAGGTGGCGCCGCCACCAGCGCCGATGGCCAGGTCGGCCCGTGCGCACAAGGCCGCGATCTCGTTTGATTGCACGTGCAGGTGCAGGCGCGGCCGGGTGGACGCCAGGGATTCGAGTTGCGCGCGTGCCGGGTGCGCCGCACCGATCACGACGTCAACGTCGATGTCGCGAGCCTGGGGCAGCCTGCCGATGGCCTCGACGGCGCGCCCGGTGACGTTGTCGGCGTCCATGCCGCCCAGCAGGACCAGCAGCCGCCGCACCGGGCCCGAACGGGGCTGCACGTTGCGCCGATGGTTTTCGAATTCGGGCCGCAGCAACGCGTGGCGCGGCCCCGTGAGCACGACCGCCGCAGCCGGCACTCGGCCCTGGTAGCGCGCCTGCGCGTCCTCGAAATGGTTGACGTCCAGCAAAACGTCGCAATCATGCGCGCGCGCAAGGTCGTCGATGGCGAGCCGCCGTTGCGCGGCCGCACGCAGGGCCGTCTCCCAGGGCGGGCCGAGCCCGTAATGATCCACCACCAGCCAGTTCCATGCAGGACTGCCGCCCAGCGCCTGCAAGCAGGCCTGGGCATCGGCGCGCTGGGCCTGTAGGGGCCAGGAGGCTCCGGTCGCGAGCTTGGGGCCTGCCGGCAAGCGGAGGATTTTGTGGCCGTGCGCGTGGATCAGTTGTTCCAGCGAAGGCGTCAGTGCGGCGCACAGGAATGTGAGCTGGGCGCCCCGGGCCTGCAGGCCGTTGGCCAGCGCAAGGCAGCGCATCACGTGACCGCTGCCGAGCGCCACTGCGGCATCGGCGCGGATGGCGATCCTCACGGATGGTCCTTGGCGTGTAGAACGCCGTACAGCGCTTCGGCGCGAAGCCAGTCGTCGAGGGTGTCGATGTCCACGCAGCGCCACTCTGGGATCACGAAGGTGCGCGCGTTCTGATGGATGTTCAAGCCGCCGAGCCATGACGGTGTCGCGCCCCAGTAGAACTGGCCGGAGTCGTGGTACGCTGGTTCGAGGTCCTGCGTGCGGGTGCCTACATGGCGCGCGTCGAAGGGTTCGGTGCGCCCGTCCTCGTGGCGACGCAATGCCCGCTGGATCGGCGAAGGAAAGGGCGTGACGGGAAACGCGTAACCCTGGCCGGCCTGTTTGAGCAGTTCCAGGCCCTGCACGAGGTCCTGCGGCGAGAGCAGCGGAACGCCCGGATAGATGCAGCAGACCTGCGCGGGCGTCAGGCCGGCGGCCATCAGGGCATTGATCGCATGCGCGATGACCGGCACCGTCGGCGTGATGTCATCGGCGAGTTCAGCCGGCCGTGTGAAAGGCACCTCCGCGCCGGCGACCCGGGCAATCTCGGCAATCTCGGCGTCGTCGGTGGAGACGATGACCTGGTCGAAGACCTCGCTGGCCAGCGCCGCCCCGATAGCGTGCGTGATCATCGGCCGACCCGCGAAGGGGCGGATGTTCTTGCGCGGGATGCGCTTGCTGCCACCGCGTGCGGGGATGACGGCCAGCCTCATGCGCAATCCTGCAGGGCCTGGCCCAGCAGATGCACGACCTGATCCTGCTGGGCGTACGTCAGTGCAGGGAAGAGCGGAATGGACAGGGCCTGGTCGTAGTAGCCCTCCGCTGCGGGAAAGTCGCCGCGGCGAAAGCCCAGCCTGGCGTAGTAGGGCTGAAGGTGCACCGGGATGTAGTGCACGTTCACACCCAGGCCCGCAGCACGCAACTGCTTGAAAACATCGACGCGACGCGCGCTGGTGCGCTGCGCGTCGATCTCGACCGCGTACAGGTGCCAGGCAGACTGGCGATCAGCCTGGCGCGCCGGCAGGCGAAGCGGCAATTCAGCGAGCATCTGGTCGTAGCGTTGGGCCAGGGCGTCACGCTGAATGCCTAGGGTGTCGATGCGTGCGAGTTGCGATGTGCCGAGCGCCGCCTGCACATCGGTCAGCCGGTAGTTGAAGCCGAGCTCCTGCTGCTCGTAGTACCACGGCCCTTCAGGCACTTGCTCCATCTGCGCCGGATCGCGCGTCATGCCGTGCGAGCGCAGTAGCCGCAGTTTCTCGGCCAGCGCGGCATCCTGGGTGGCCAGAAGGCCACCCTCTGCCGTGGTGACGACCTTCACGGCATGGAAGCTGAAGACCGTCAGGTCTGCCCAGGCGCTGCCCACGGGGCAGTCGAGGTAGGTTGCCCCTGCAGCATGCGAGGCATCCTGCAAGATCTTGAAGCCATAGCGATCGGCCAGCGAGCGGATTTCGCGCATATCGCAGGGGAGGCCGGCAAAGTCCACAGGAATCACCACACAAGGCAGCGCACCCCTCGCTTCAGCGGCTTTCAGCTTGTGCGCCAGCTTGGCCGAGCTGATGTTGCGCGTGATCGGGTCAATGTCCACAAAATCGACAGCCGCGCCACAGTAGCGTGCGCAGTTGGCCGAGGCCAGGAAGGTGTTGGGCGTGGTCCATACCCGTGAGTCCGGGCCGACGCCCAGCGCCAAACAGCCAATGTGCAGTGCGGCCGTGGCATTGGAGACGGCAATGGCGTGCGCCACTTGGTGGCGGACCGCAAAAGCTTGTTCGAAGGCTGCGACGGCGGGTCCTTGGGTCAGATACTCGGACCGCAGTACGGCGGTGACGGCCGCGATATCCTCGTCGGTGATCTGCTGGCAGCTGTAGGGAATGAACATGGTGGACGGTTATTGCTCAGCCGACAGTAGGCCATCTACGTGATGGGCGATGAGGCCCCGCAACTCATCGACGCTAAGGAACTGCGGGTTCGTTCCGCTGTCGTAGGCGAAGCCGGATTCCACAAGTTTCGCGCCGGTCTGCGCGCAGTATTCTTCGAGCGTGAATTGTCCCGCCATAGGCAGGATGGCGTAGTAGTCTCCCAAATCCACGGTGCTGGCGCTATCACTCGCAGTAATCATCTCTTCATGGATTTTTTCTCCGGGGCGGACTCCGACAATCTCTTGTCGGCATTGCGCTCCTACGGCAGTGGCAACATCCGTGATGCGATAGGAGGGAATTTTGGGCACAAGCACTTCCCCCCCCCAGGCATTGTCGATAGACCAGAGCACCATATCCACTCCTTCTTGGAGCGAAATGTTGAAGCGTGTCATGCGCGGATCGGTGATTGGCAAAACGCCTGTGCGCGCCCTCTCTAAGAAAAAAGGAATGACTGAACCCCGGCTACCCATCACATTGCCGTAGCGCACGACGCTGAAGCGGATGTCCCGACTACCCTTTATGTTGTTGGCAGCTATGAAAAGTTTGTCGGAACAAAGTTTGGTGGCACCGTAGAGATTGACTGGTGCAGCGGCCTTGTCCGTCGAGAGTGCTACAACTTTTTCCACACCGTTAGATAGGCAGGCCTCAATTAGATTCTGGGCCCCTAGTACATTGGTCTTGATGCACTCGAAAGGATTGTATTCAGCAGCCGGAACTTGTTTGAGCGCGGCTGCATGTACGACAACATCGATGCCTTCCAGTGCACGGTGCAAGCGCGCTTCATCTCGCACATCACCAATAAAGTAACGCAGGCAAGGGTACTGACTGGCCGGGAATACCTGTTGCATTTCAAACTGCTTGAGTTCGTCGCGTGAGAAGACAACAAGTCTTCGCACCTTGGGATAGCGTTCTAGTACGGTACGCACGAATGCTTTGCCAAAGGACCCGGTTCCGCCGGTAACGAGAATAGATTTGTCGGTCAGCATGAAGGTCTCACGAATGCTATCTTGATATTATCGATGACGTTTGCACGCGTGACTCTCGGGCGTGCCGCCAACCCTCCAGCGCGCCCTCCCCTCACTGTGCTGTCAAACCGTACCTCTGTTCGCTTGTCTTCGCTAGCCCTGCTTGCCCTGGACGCCGCACTCATTCTTCTAGCCTGGGTGTCGTCGTTCTGGCTACGTTTCAATCTGGATGTGCCTGATGAGTTCAGCTCTATGGCTGTTGAGTCGGCTTTGCTGGCTGTAGGGTCTTACTGTGTCGTTCTCGTGGGTATGGGAGTGCATCGACAAGTCTGGCGCTACATCGGGTTGTCTGAGTTGCGTCAGTTGGCCATCGCTGTACTTCTTGCGTCTCTTTTGACCGCAGCTGCGGTGCTGATGCTGCGAGTGCCGAGCTTTCCCCGTTCTGTGTTGCTGCTCCATCCCCTGATAGTTTTGATGCTTTTGGTGACTGCACGTGCTGCTTGGCGCACGCTCTTCGAGCGGGCAGTTTTGCCGACGGGAACTCGGCCCATTCTGATCGTGGGAGCGCTCCAGGATGCTGCCGATGCCCTGCGGGCGCTCAAAGGCTCGGGCCATTGGCACCCAGTGGGTATCGTGTCGCACTTGGAGTCTGAGCAAGGGCGTTCGTTGCAGGGGGTGCCAGTACTTGGCACCACGACCAATATCGACTCCATTGCACGCTCCGTTGATGTGCGCACAGCCCTGCTGGCCAGTCCCGCTGGATCTGAAGGGCGTAGTGAAGTCCTGAAGTATTCCAGCGATGCGGGTCTCGCGCTGCTGGCCATGCCTCGGCCCGATGAGTGGCTTCGAACCGAGAGTGTCGGGCCGCGTCGCATCGAGTTGGAAGACCTGTTGGGTCGCGTTCAGGTGCAACTGGACGCCAAAGGATTGTCGGATCTGTTTGCCGGTACATGTGTACTTGTCACCGGTGCTGGCGGCTCCATCGGCTCTGAGCTGTGCCGTCAGATTGCACGTTTTGGTGTGGTGCGTCTGGTTTGTGTAGATGTGTCTGAGTTTGCGATCTACCAGTTGGAGCAGGAACTGCGTGAAGCGCACCCGCAGATGCAGGGCATGTACTACACCGCCAACGTGCGCGAGGTCGAGCGCCTGCACGCCATCGCGCGTCTTCATCAGCCGACGGTGGTTTTCCACGCGGCAGCTTACAAACACGTCCCGCTGATGGAGTCACTCAACGAAATTGAGGCGGTGCACACCAATGTATTAGGTACCATGAATGCCGCTCGTGTGGCGGCTGCGATAGGGGCAGCGCGTTTTGTACTGATCTCTACTGACAAGGCCGTGAATCCGACTAATGTCATGGGGGCAAGTAAGAGGCTTGCGGAGCGGGTAATGCAAGCGGTGGCGTCTGAGCACCCTGGGACACGTTTTGTTGCGGTGCGATTTGGAAACGTGTTGGGTTCGAGTGGGTCGGTCGTCCCTTTGTTCACCGAGCAGATTTCGCGTGGGGGGCCTTTGACCGTGACCCATCCCGATATCGTCCGGTACTTCATGACCATTCCAGAGGCTGCCCAGTTAGTCTTGCAGGCTGGCCTAATGGGGCAATCGGGGCAAATCTTTGTGCTGGATATGGGTGAGCCGGTCAAGATCGTGGAGTTGGCCAGAATTCTTGTTCGTTTGTCGGGAAAAACCGAGCAAGAAGTCCCTATCGTTTTCACGGGCCTGAGGCCTGGCGAGAAACTCTATGAGGAACTTCTGGCCAATGGAGAGACAACCGAGCCTACGCCTCACCCCAAGCTGCATGTCGCCAAGACCGATGCTTTTGGTGGTGTGAATCCTGAGGCGGTGAGCCAGAGTATTGCGGATCTGGGGGTTGAGCCATCGGCGTCTGCACTCCGTTCATGGTTGCAGACGCAAGTGCCAGAGTACACCGCTCGATAGTGCAAGCGCTGGCTTCCGCGTCTACTGCGCAATCCCCGTCCTCTCCAGCACATCCCCCACCAACTCCAGCCGCACCAAAGGGTTGTCGAGCTCCATCAGCCGTTGCTTGAGTTCCAGAGGTACAGGCAATAGCTCGCACCAGCGGTTGGATACCCAGCCGCAATCGCCGAGTTGTGCGTCTGTGGGCGTGATGGCACTGGGGGTTTCGGGGTCGCGTTGTTGGAGTGTGTGAAGCACCTGCGCCAGTGCAATCGCCGCCTTCTTGAGGTCGTCGGGGACGGGCACAGGGAGGTCAGAGGCCACGTGCTCCACGTCTGCGGTCCATAGACCGTGGGGCAGGTGATGGCGCCGGGTGATGCGAAAACGCTGGCTGGCGCGACAGAGCAGGGTGATCAGGCCTGGCTGGGGATGATCCAGTTGCTCAATGATGGCCAGGATACCGACATCGTTGAAACGCTCTTCTGGCGCACCCGCTTGGCGCACTTCGTGGCCGTGGGTCAGAGATACCACGCCAAAGGGGGCGCCTGCTTGGTGGCATTTGCGCACCATGTCCAGGTAGCGCACCTCGAACACTCGCAGCGTCAGCACGCCGCCCGGGAACAACACGGAGTTCAGCGGGAACAGGGGCAGAGATGACAGTGTGAGGGACTGGGACATGACCGTGGTGAGGCGCCTGGGCCCGCTATCATCCCACGGAGCAACCCGCTTTCAGTGCCGCCACCGGTTTTTGTTCCGCCTGCCCCTTATCCATACATGCTCTTCCAGATCGCCTCTTTCCTGCTCGACGTTGTTGGTGGCTTGCTCACAGGCGCGTGTTTGCTGCGGCTGTACATGCAGTGGCAGCGTGTTCCGTTTGGCAACCCAGTGGGGGGGCTCGTGTTTGCCCTGACGGACTGGTTGATCATGCCGCTGCGCCGGGTCATTCCTCCGGTGGGGCGCTGGGATGTGTCCAGCCTGGTGGCCGCTGCGCTGCTGCAGCTGGCGCAGTATTTCCTGCTGACTTTGTTGCTTGGCGCGGCATCGGCGTGGGCCTGGTTGCCGTGGTTGGCCCTGTGTGGCCTGGCGCGGGTGGCAGTGTCAGGGCTGATTGGCCTGTTGATCGTCTACGCGGTGATGTCGTGGGTGCAGGCGCGTTCGTCGTTGTCCGACGTGATCGCCAGACTGTGCGAGCCGGTGCTGCGGCCCTTGCGCAGGATCATCCCGCTGGTGGGGGGAATCGACCTCTCGCCCTTGGTGGCCCTGGTGCTGCTGCAGGTCGTGATGATTGTGCTGGGCCATGTGCAGGCCAGCGTCATGCGTTGAACGGGAGAGTCCAAAAAATGACTCTCCCGCGCAATAGGTAAGCTTTTTTAGCTATCAATTGAGGAGCAAATGGCCATGCAAGTCGCGCAGGCCATTGATCCCATCAGGCGTTACATCACTGCGTCAGCCGGCAGGCGCTGCAGCATGGCCAGGCTGCTGGACACGGTGTTGCGCAGTTCGCGTCGGTCACAGATGAAGTCCACAGCACCCTTGGTCTGCAGGAATTCGGCGCGCTGGAAGCCTTCGGGCAGGGTCACGCGCACGGTGGATTCGATCACGCGGGGGCCCGCAAAACCGATCAGGGCCTTGGGCTCGGCGATCACGATGTCGCCCACGAAGGCGAAGCCGGCGCTCACGCCGCCCATGGTGGGGTCAGTAAGCACGCTGATGTAGGGCAGGCCCTTCTTGGCCAGGCGGGTGAGGGCTGCATTGGTCTTGGCCATCTGCATGAGTGAGAGCAGGCCTTCTTGCATGCGCGCGCCGCCGGTGGCGGTGAAGCAGATGAAGGGCACCTTCTGTTCGATGGCGGTTTCCACGCCGCGCACGAACCGTTCGCCCACCACAGAGCCCATCGAGCCGCCCATGAAATCGAACTCAAAGCACGCCGCCACCACGTTGATGCTCTTGACCGCACCGCCCATGACGATGAGTGCGTCGGTCTCGCCGGTGTTCTCCAGGGCTTCCTTCAGGCGCTCGGGGTACTTGCGGCTGTCTTTGAACTTGAGGGCGTCTACCGGCAGCACTTCCTGGCCGATCTCGTAGCGGCCTTCGGCGTCGAGGAAGGAGTCCAGGCGCGCACGTGCACCAATGCGGTGGTGGTGGCTGCAGTGGGGGCAGACGTTCTGGTTGTGTTCCAGGTCAGCCTTGTAGAGCACCGTCTCGCAGCTTGGGCACTTGATCCACAGGCCTTCGGGCACCTGGCGGCGCTCGGTGGGGTCGGTTTGCTGGATCTTGGAGGGCAGAAGTTTTTCGAGCCAGGACATGGTGTTCTCCTCTTCATTGGCGCGACCTGTTGCAAAGCCCGTGGGCATTGGCGGGGCAGGTCGGGTGTGAATCTGTCGGCGCACCCCGCAGGATGCACCGGGCTGCATTATGCGACTAGGCGTCCAGTGCCTTGCGGATGCCGCGCAGGAAGTCGATGGTCAGGGGCACCACCTTGGCGTGTTCCTGGTCTTCGATCAGCTGGATGATGCGGCTGCCAATGACCACTGCATCGGCCACCTTGCCAATGGCTTGGGCGGTGGCTGCGTCGCGGATGCCAAAGCCCACACCGACGGGAATCTGAACGTGCTGGCGGATGCGCGGCAGCATCTGCTCCACAGCCGCCGTGTCCAGCGCGCCTGAGCCGGTCACGCCTTTGAGCGACACGTAGTACACGTAGCCGCTGGCCACGCGTGCTACTTGGGCCATGCGCGCGTCCGTGCTGGTAGGTGCCAGCAGGAAGATCAGGTCCATGCCGTGCTCACGCAGACTGGCTGCAAAGGCTTCACATTCTTCGGGCGGGTAGTCCACGATGAGCACGCCGTCAACACCGGCAGCAGCCGCGTCGCGCACAAAAGCGCCTGCGCCGTGCTTCTGGTCGTAGCGTTCCACGGGGTTGGCATAGCCCATCAGCACCACGGGCGTGGTGCTGTTGCGCTTGCGGAACTCACGCACATGGTCGAACACTTGCACCATGCCAATGCCCAGACTGAGGGCCTTCTCGCCCGCCTTCTGAATCACCGGGCCATCGGCCATGGGGTCGGAAAAGGGCACGCCCAGCTCGATCACATCGGCACCGGCCTCGACCATGCCGTGCATGAGTGCGGGGGTGATGTCGGCGAACGGGAACCCGGCGGTCACATAAGGAATCAGCGCTTTGCGGCCCTGGGCTTTCAGGGCAGTGAAGGTGGATGCGATACGGCTCATTTATTTCACTACCTTGATGGGTTGTTCGCCGCCCTTTACGGACTGCCCCTGGCAACTGGGTCGGCAGTAAAAGTCGGCGCCACTGAGGTCGGCCACGGTACCGATGTCCTTGTCGCCACGGCCCGAGAGGTTGACCAGGATGGATTGGTCAGGGCGCATGGTCTTGGCCAGCTTCATGGCGTAGGCCACAGCATGGCTGGACTCCAGCGCAGGGATGATGCCCTCGGTGCGGCACAGGTAGTGGAAGGCGTCCAGCGCTTCCTTGTCGGTAATGCCGACGTATTCGGCACGACCGATCTCTTGCAGCCATGCGTGCTCCGGGCCCACACCGGGGTAGTCCAGGCCGGCGCTGATGCTGTGGGTTTCGGTGATCTGGCCGTTGTCATCCTGCAGGATGAAGGTACGGTTGCCGTGCAGTACGCCCGCGCTGCCTTTTTGCAGCGATGCCGAGTGTTTGCCCGACTCCAGGCCTTCGCCCGCTGCCTCCACGCCAATGAGGCGCGTCTTTGCAAACGGAATGTAGGGGTGGAAGATGCCCATGGCGTTGCTGCCGCCGCCCACGCAGGCGATCACAGCATCGGGTTGCTGGCCCAGCACTTTTTGCTCGGTCAGCATGGCGGGCATCTGCTCAATGCACTCCTTGCCGATCACACTCTGGAAGTCGCGCACCATCATCGGGTAGGGGTGCGGCCCCGCTACGGTGCCGATGATGTAGAAAGTGTTGTCTACATTCGCTACCCAGTCGCGCATGGCGTCGTTCAGGGCGTCCTTCAGGGTCTTGCTGCCCGACTCCACCGGCACCACAGTAGCGCCCAGCAGCTTCATGCGATACACGTTGGGGCTTTGGCGCTTTACGTCCTCGGCGCCCATGTACACCACGCATTCAAGCCCATAGCGGGCGCAAATGGTGGCTGTAGCCACGCCGTGCTGGCCTGCGCCGGTCTCGGCAATCACGCGGGGTTTTCCCATGCGTTTGGCGAGCATGGCCTGGCCGATCACGTTGTTGATCTTGTGGGCGCCGGTGTGGTTGAGGTCTTCGCGCTTGAGGTAGATCTGCGCGCCACCCATTTCGCGGCTGGTACGGGCTGCGTGGTAGATGGGGGAGGGGCGACCGACGAAGTGCTTGAGTTCGTAATGGAATTCGGCCAGAAACTCGGGGTCGTTTTGGTAGCGAGCGTAAGCCTCGCGCAGTTCCTGGATGGCGTGGGTCAGTGTTTCGCTGACGAAACTGCCGCCGTAGGGGCCGAAATGGCCG
>NZ_JARXAB010000147.1 GCF_029866045.1 Ramlibacter sp.
CGGGGTGGTTAACGCAAGCGTTCGGGCTTCGCTGCCATCGGCGAGGTACAGCGCATGGCCTTCCGGGTCGAAGATGTGCACGCCATGTTCCTGGGCGATTGCTCGCAGCTGCTGCAGCCGCTCGGTGTTGAACTCGCGCAGATCGAGCGCCATGGCGAGCACTGGCCCTGTGGGCGGGTTGTGGTCAAAGCCTTCGTACCAGATGGCGCTCCCGGTGCCGTCTGTCGGACAGGTTTGCAATAGATGCTCGAAGAAGGCCGCGATGCGCGCGGTGGGGGCCTTCTTACTGTCCTGCCATTTCTCCACAAAGTCTGCCGCTGCATCTGCGGTTTTGGCACGCGGGGCATCCATCGCATACAGAATTGCTTCGCTCATCGTTCCGTCCTCCGCTTCGGTGTGTAGGTGCTGACGCGGTACTTTATGGTAACCAAGGTGCCTGGGGGTTCTGTCCTGGCGTTCCCTGGGTCCCCACCGTGAGAGATGTCTACCTCCTATTGCTTTCCCCCAGCCGTAGCAGCGTTTGGCTCATCAACGCCCGCAGCGCCGGGGCGCGCACCGGCTTGGCCAGAAAGCCCCAGCCGCGCTCGGCGGCCTGGCGGCGCAGGGTGGCGTCGCGCTCGGCCGTGACCAGGATCACGGCCGGGGTCTGGCCCCAGCGCTCGCACAGCTGGACGTACACATCGGGGCCATGGTGAGTCGTGCCCAGGTGCACGTCCAGCAGCACGAGCTGCGGCGCTTGGCCGGGCTGGGCGGCGGCCAGGGCCTCGGTGGCGCCGCCCGCCACAGGCACCTGGCAGCCCCAGCGCTGCAGCAGGGCCTGTGTGGCAGCGCAGGTGGGGGCATCGTCCTCAATGACCCAGGCGGTGCCGCCTTGCAATGGAGCATCTTCTTGCGGGGCTTGTTGAATGGTGGTGGGGGTGGCGTCTGGCTGTGGCGCGGCGGCCGGGTTGCCCAGCGGCACGCACACCCAGAACACGCTGCCGCGCCCCAGTTGCGAGCGCAGGCCAATCTCGTGGCCCAGCAGTCGGCCCAGGCGTTCGACGATGGCCAGGCCCAGGCCTGCCCCCCGGTCGTCGGCGCGGCCTTCGTCCAGGCGGCGGAATTCTTCGAAGATCTCGCGCTGCAGTGCCTCGGGGATGCCGGGGCCCTGGTCGTGCACTTCGATGCGCAGGTGGTCTCCGGCCTCCCGCTTCACCCGTCTGCAACCCACCACGATGCGCCCGTGCCGGCTGTAGCGGATGGCGTTGGAGACAAAGTTCTGCAGGATGCGGCGCAGCAGGTTTTCATCGGTGTGCACCACAGCACGCGTGGGCACGCAGCGCAGCTTTAACCCCTGGCTCTCGGCCAGCACGCCGAAGTTGTGGCCCAGCACCTGCAGCAGCGGGCCCAGCGCCACGTCGTGGATGTGCACGTCGAACTGGCCCGATTCCATGCGCGATATGTCGAGCAGGCTGTTCAGGATTGCGTCCTGTGCGGCCAGTGCGCCGTCGATGCTGTCCACCGCGTGCCGCTCGGCATCGCCTGGCACATGGCTGCGCAGCAGCGAGGTGAACATGCGCGCGGCGTTCAAGGGCTGAAGCAGGTCATGCACGGCGGCGGCGACAAAGCGGGTCTTGGAGCGGTTGGCTTGCTCGGCCTCGCGCCGTGCGGCGTCCAGGTCGCGGGTGCGGTCGGCCACGCGCTGCTCCAGCGCATCGGCCAGCGAGCGGAGCTCGCGTGCGGCGTTTTTGTAGCTGGTGATGTCGGCGTAGCTGGTCACAAAACCGCCCTCGGGCAGCGGGTTGCCCCGGATCTCCAGCACCGTGCCGTCGCCCTTGGCGCTCTCGTGCAGGTGGGGCGTGCCGCTGCGCAGGTAGGCCAGGCGGCGTTCAATGGCGTCTTCCACCGGGCCTGGGCCCAGCAGACCTCGGCGCGCGTTGTGGCGCATCAGGTCTGCGATGGGGCGGCCCACCTGCATCAGGTCGGTCGGGTAGCGAAACAGCTGCACATAGCGCGAGTTCCAGGCCACCAGGTTCAGCTCGGCATCGATGATGACCACGCCCTGGGGCAGGTGCTCCAGGCTGCGGGAGAGGCCCGTATCCGTCCGCTGCGCGGCCTGCTGAGCTGCCTGCACGATGCCGTCTTGCGCGGTGCGCAGCTCCTGTGCGTGTTGCTGCAGCACAGTCTCCAGCTCCTGGCGGCTGCGCTGGCGCAGGCGCGCCAGCCGTTGGCGCTGGCGCACAAACAGCACCAGCAGCGACAGGGCCAGCCACCCTCCGCCCCCGGCTGCGGCAGCCCAGCGGCTATCGGCCACGCTGCTGTGTGTTGCGTGCACCAGGTGCAGTTGCCACGGCGTGCCGGGCAGCGGCTGGGTTTGCCACAGCATGCGGCCGGGCGTGACAGGCATGTCGGGCGAGGGCCGCACGCGCACTAGGCGGCCACCGTTGTCCATGCGGTCGTCCACTCGGTAGTCGAGTGGGCGCAGGGGCTGGTCGGAGTATTGCCGCGTGGTGTTCAGCTCGCGGCGCTCTTCGTCGTCCAGTGGCTCCAGCAGGCGGTAGCGCCAGGCATCCTGGCTGGCCAGGAAGACCACGCCGTGTGCGTCCGAGGCCAGCACGATGTCGGGCGTTTGCAGCCATTCGCGTTCCAGCTCCTGCAGTGCGATTTTGATGGCCACCAACCCCAGGGTGTGGCCGGTTTCATCCCGGATGGCCTGCGACAGGAAGTAGCCTGGCTCGCCCGTGGTCACGCCAATGCCGTAAAAGCTGCCGCGCCCCTGGGCCAGGGCTTGCTGCACGTAGGGGCGAAAGCTGTAATCCACGCCCACATTGCTGGTGGCCGTGCGCCAGTTGCTGGCGGCTACGGCCAGGCCGTCGCGGTTGAGCAGGGTGAGGGTGGAGGACTGGCTGGCGCCATTGGCCTGCTCCAGCTTGCGGTTGAGCTGTGCTACCTCGGCGGGGCTCAGTGGGCGTTGCAGTGCACTTTGCAGTTGGGCATCCAGCGCCAACACCTCGGGCAGGGTGCGGTAGCGGTCAATGCGCTGGGCCAGCGTCTGCGCATACAGGGCCAGCTGGCGCTGCACGCTCTCACTTTCGTCCAGCAAAGACCGGTGCCAGGCCCACTGGCCAGCCACGAACATGCTGGCCACCGTGCCTGCAAGCAGGATGAGCAGCGTCCAGAACTGGCGGGGGCGGGGCGTGGGCATGGCAATCAAGCGGGGTTCTGACGCGGCAGCAAAGCCACTTTGGTGCGTGTGGAAGTGTGCCGCACCAGGCGGGCGACTAGGTGATTACCCTGATTTGGTGCGCGCATTCTCCTCTGGGGCCACACTCGACTAATACCAATAGGTTATCGGCTGAAACAAAGTGCAGCGGTACAAACGGCACCCTTATCGCGCGCCGGAGGCACCCCGGTGGTGCAGTCCAGTGACACCAGGAGACCCGTTCCATGCACAACCATTCCGCTCCAGCAGCCTCAACCTTGAAGCTGCCTTTCTATCGGCAACTGTACTTCCAGGTGGTGCTCGCCATCGTCCTGGGCGTGTTGCTGGGTCATTTTGAGCCCGCTTATGGCGAGGCGCTCAAACCGCTGGGCGATGCCTTCATCAAGCTGGTGAAGATGGTCATCGCGCCGGTGATTTTCCTGACCATCGTCACGGGCATCGCCGGCATGCGCGACATCGGCCGGGTCGGCCGGGTTGCGGCCAAGGCCTTCGCCTATTTCCTGGTGTTCTCGACCCTAGCGCTGATCATCGGCCTGATTGTCGCCAATGTGGTGCAGCCCGGGCGCGGCCTGAACATCGACCCGGCCACACTGGATGCGGGCGCGGTCGCCACCTACGCCTCCAAGGCGCACGAGACCAGCATCGTCGGCTTCCTGACCGGCATCATTCCCGACACGGTCGTCAGCGCCTTCTCGACCGGCAACATCCTGCAGGTCCTGTTCGTCTCGATTCTGTTCGGCATTTCCCTGGCCATGATCGGCGATGCGGGCAAGCCGGTGATGACCTTCCTCGAAGCCGCCAGCGCCGCCTTCTTCAAGCTGGTCGGCATCCTGATGAAGGCCGCCCCGATCGGCGCGTTCGGCGCCTTTGCCTTCACCATCGGGGCCTACGGCATCGCGTCGATCGCCAATCTCGCGGCCCTTATCGCCACCTTCTATCTGACGTCCATAATCTTCGTGGTGGGGATCCTGGGCCTGGTGGGGATCGCCAACGGCTTCAGCGTGCTGAAGCTGATCCGCTACCTGAAAGAGGAACTGCTGCTGGTGCTCGGCACCTCGTCGTCCGAAGCGGCGCTGCCCAGTCTGATCGAAAAGATGGAGCGCGCCGGGGCTTCGAAGTCCGTGGTCGGGCTGGTCGTGCCGACCGGCTACTCCTTCAATCTGGACGGCACCAACATCTATATGACGATGGCGGCGCTGTTCATCGCACAGGCGCTGAACCTCGAACTCACCCTGTGGCAGCAGGTTACCCTGCTGCTGGTGGCCATGCTGAGCTCCAAGGGGGCTGCGGGCATCACCGGTGCGGGCTTCATCACCCTGGCCGCCACCCTGTCGGTGGTGCCGGACGTGCCCGTGGCGGGCATGGCGCTGATCCTCGGCATCGACCGCTTCATGAGCGAGTGCCGCGCCCTGACCAACTTCATCGGCAACGCCGTGGCGACCGTGGTCGTGGCGCGCTGGGAAGGCGAGCTGGACCGGGATGCGCTGAAGCTGGCGCTGAACGGCTCGCCGGCCGCCCTTGCTGCACGACCTGATCCAGCGGCCGGTCCGGGCGACCGGACCGTGCTGGCCGCTGACTGACGACAACCAAGACAAGACAAGACGACCGGGAGGGACACCACCATGATCAAGATCAAGAACGCGATGCTCGCCACAACGGCCTCGGCCGCCCTGATGGCTTTCGCAGGCACAGCGATGGCCCAAAGCCAGCCGCAAACGCCGCCCGTCGATCCGACCGGGCAGGAGCAGGAGGCCACGGTCGACGAGATCATCGTCGTCGGCAGCCAGATCCGCGGCGCTTCGACCACAGCCGCCCTGCCGGTGGTGGTGCTGGGACAGGACGAAATCCAGGCGTCGGGCGCCTCTTCGGGCGACGACCTCATGCGGTCGATTCCGCAGATGGGCGACGTGCTGTTTGAAGCCGCCAACAACCCGCAGACCTCGAACTCGGCGCGGGGCGACGTCAACTCGGTCAACCTGCGCTCACTGGGCGTCGGCAACAC
>NZ_JARXAB010000101.1 GCF_029866045.1 Ramlibacter sp.
GGGGCTGTGCAGCGCGCCGGCCCCGACCCGGGGAGACATGCAGGTCAGGCCGTGCCCCGAGCGGTCGGTAAAATGCGGTTTCTCCCGCGCCCGGTCGGCGCCGGGTTGGGCGCTGGGTTCTTGGAGCGAGCGCCACTGACCGCCGGCCGACGCCCGCTGTTTCCGATCCCCCTCTTTTCCCGGAGTCCCCGCCCGATGGCCACCCCCCAACAAATGGCAAGCGCGATCCGCGCCTTGTCCATGGATGCCGTTCAACAAGCCAACTCGGGACACCCGGGTGCCCCCATGGGCATGGCCGACATCGCCGTCGCCCTGTGGGCCAGGCACCTCAAACACAACCCCACCGACCCGCACTGGGCCGACCGCGACCGCTTTGTGCTGTCCAACGGCCACGGCTCGATGCTGATTTATTCGCTGCTGCACCTGACCGGCTACGACCTGCCGATGCAAGAGCTGAAGAACTTCCGCCAGCTCCATAGCAAGACCGCCGGCCACCCCGAGGTGGGCATCACTCCCGGCGTGGAAACCACCACCGGCCCGCTGGGCCAGGGCATCACCAACGCGGTGGGCATGGCGCTGGCTGAAAAGCTGATGGCCGCCGAGTTCAACCAGCCTGGTCACGCCATCGTCGACCACCACACCTATGTGTTCCTGGGCGACGGCTGCCTGATGGAAGGTATCAGCCACGAGGCCTGCGCCCTGGCCGGTGCCTGGAAGCTGAACAAGCTGGTCGCGATTTACGACGACAACGGTATCTCCATCGACGGCCAGGTTGCTCCCTGGTTCATCGACGACACCGCTGCCCGCTTCAAGGCCTATGGTTGGAACGTGGTCGGTCCCATCGACGGCCATGACGTCAACGCCGTCGACGCCGCCATTACCAAGGCCCGCCAGTCGAGTGACAAGCCGACTTTCATCGTGGCTAAGACCCACATTGGCAAGGGCTCCCCCAACCGAGCCAACACCGCCAAGGCCCACGGCGAGCCCTTGGGCGCCGAGGAGATCAAGCTCACGCGCGCGTCCATCGACTGGAATCACGAGCCCTTCGTGATCCCGAAGGATGTCTACGCCGCCTGGGACGCCAAGGCCGCGGGCAAGAAGAGCCAGGCCGAGTGGAAGCAGCGCTACGCCGCGTATGCCAAGGCCCACCCGAAGCTGGCGGCTGAATTCGAGCGCCGCATGAAGGGCGAGCTGCCCAAGAACTTCGCCCAGGTGGCGGTCGACGCAGTCATCGGCGCCCACACCAAAGCCGAAACCGTGGCCTCACGCAAGGCCTCGCAGATCGCGCTCGAAGCCTTCACCGCCGGCCTGCCGGAGATGCTGGGCGGCAGCGCCGACCTGACCGGCTCCAACCTGACCAACACCAAGAGCACCCCCGCCCTGCGCATGAACGCCGACGGCTCCGTCAAGCGCGACGAGGCCGGCCACCTGGGCCGCCACATCAATTACGGCGTGCGCGAGTTCGGCATGGCCGCCATCATGAACGGCGTGGCCCTGCATGGGGGCTTCATCCCCTACGGCGGCACCTTCCTCACCTTCAGCGACTACAGCCGCAACGCCATTCGCATGGCGGCGCTGATGAAGCAGCGCGTGATCCATGTGTTCACCCACGACTCCATTGGCCTGGGCGAGGACGGCCCCACCCACCAGTCGATCGAGCACGCGGCCAGCCTGCGCCTGATCCCTGGCCTCGACGTCTGGCGCCCCGCCGACACCGCCGAGACGGCTGTGGCCTGGGCCGTGGCGCTCGAGAACAAGCACCGCCCCACCGCGCTCTTGCTCTCGCGCCAGAACCTGCCCTACCTGCCCAAGGCCGGCCTGGAAGACATCCCCCGCGGCGCCTATGTGCTGGCCGAGCCCTCTGAAGTGGGCATGAAGCGCAAGGCCCAGGCGGTGATCATTGCGACAGGCTCCGAGGTGCAGCTGGCGCTCAAGGCGCAGGAGCAACTGGCCGCCAGCGGTATTGCGGTGCGGGTGGTCTCCATGCCCTCGACCACCACCTTCGATCGCCAGGACCGCGCCTACAAAGAAGAAGTGCTGCCGCGCGGCGTGCCGCGCATCGCGGTCGAGATGGGTGTCACCGATGGGTGGTGGAAATACGGCTGCGCCGCGGTGGTGGGCATCGACACCTACGGCGAGTCGGCCCCCGCGCCGGTACTGTTCAGGCATTTCGGCTTCACGCCCGAGAACGTTGCGGACACCGTCCGCGCGGTGCTCGCGGGCTGAAGCAGGCTCTCTTTTTCAACTCCTCACGGGATCACGCACATGGCTCTCAAGATTGGTATCAACGGGTTCGGTCGCATTGGCCGCATGGTGTTTCGCGCCGCGGTGCAAAACTTCAAGGACATTGAGGTCGTTGGCATCAACGACCTGCTCGAACCCGATTACCTGGCCTACATGCTCAAGTACGACAGCGTGCATGGCCGCTTCGAGGGCGAGGTTTCGGTCGACGGCAATACCCTCATCGTCAACGGCAAGAAAATTCGCCTGACTGCGGTCAAGGACCCGGCCGAACTCAAGTGGGGCGAGGTCGGCGCCGACATCGTGATCGAGGCCACCGGCATCTTCCTGGACAAGGCCGGCGCGCAAAAGCACCTGGACGCGGGTGCCAAGAAGGTGATCATGTCCGCGCCCTCTAAAGACGACACCCCGATGTTCGTCTACGGCGTCAATCACGACACCTACAAGGGCGAGGCCATCATCTCCAACGCCTCCTGCACCACCAACTGCCTGGCCCCGCTGGCCAAGGTGCTGCATGACAAGTGGGGCATCAAGCGCGGCCTCATGACCACCGTGCACGCCGCCACCGCCACCCAAAAGACGGTGGACGGCCCCTCCAACAAAGACTGGCGCGGCGGCCGCGGCATCTTGGAGAACATCATTCCGTCGAGCACCGGCGCGGCCAAGGCCGTCGGCGTGGTGCTGCCCTCGCTCAAGGGCAAGCTGACTGGCATGTCCTTCCGCGTGCCCACCTCCGACGTGTCGGTGGTCGACCTGACCGTCGAATTGACCAAGGAAGCCTCCTACAAGGACATCTGCGCCGAGTTCAAGGCCCAGTCCGAAGGCGCGCTCAAGGGCGTGCTGGGCTACACCGAAGACAAGGTGGTCGCCACCGACTTCCGTGGTGACCCGCGCACCTCCATCTTCGATGCCGAGGCCGGCATTGCCCTGGACAGCACCTTCGTCAAGCTCGTCTCCTGGTACGACAACGAGTGGGGCTACTCCAACAAGGTGCTCGAGATGGCCCGCGTGGTCGGCCGCTGATCGCGGGCCCTGCTGACACAGGAAAGGCGCCCCAAGGCGCCTTTCTTTTTGGCGGGCCAGCCCGCACGGCAGGACGAGCCTTGTTTGGGCAGACGGTGCCTCAGCGCGCCGAGACCACCCGATGCCGCTTGGCGCTTGAACGCCGCCTCGGTGGTTCAGTGATGGTGGCCGTGCGCGCCGTGCGCATGGCCATGGGTGACTTCCTCGCCCGACGCCAGGCGGACCTCGGTCACCGCGATCGTGACGCGCAGGGTGCGGCCCGCCAGCGGGTGGTTGCCGTCGAGGAGGACTTGGTCGCCCTTGATCTTGACCACGGTGAAGACCTGCGGCTCGCCGGCCGGTCCCGGCAGTTCTAGTTCGCCGCCCACTTTCACGCCCGGAGGGAAGTCCCGCTTCGGGATGGTGCGCAGCAGGGCAGGGTCGACCTCACCGAAACCGTCCTGGGGCGTGAGCACCAGGTTCACCTGCTCGCCAGCGCTCTTGCCTTCCAGCGCCTGCTCGATGGCTGGCAGGGTGTTGCCATGGCCGCCGTGCAGGTAGGAGACGGGGGCCTTGCCGTCCTGGATCAACTGGCCCTTTTCGTCGGCCACGCGCAGGCGCATGGTCACCACGGTGTCTTTTTCGATTTTCATGGCCGTGATTGTGCCCCGGGCGGCTACAGTGTCGCCCCATGACCGATCACGCCTTGCCCGCCGCCGCCAGCACGCCGGCCGCCGCCGAAACCCCTCCCAACGACAAGTCACGTGGCCGCCGAGGCCAGGGCCGTGACGCGGACCGGGCCAGTGGCAATGGCGCCAGCGCCAGCGGAGCCAACGGCAGCGAGGGCGGCAAAGGTGCTGGGAAAGCTGGTAAGGGTGGCAGGGGCGGCAGGGGCGGTGGTCGCCCCGTACCCCGCCCGGTGCATCCCCTGCTTGTGCAACTGGCCGACCTGCATCCGCGCCTGTTCGGCCCGCGGCCCCGCCCGCTCAAGCTGGGCATTTTTGAGGATCTGGTGGCCGCACACGGCGAGGCCCTGGTCCCCGGCGAACTCAAGCTCGCCCTGGGCCAGCATGTACGCAGCAGCCGCTACCTGCAGGCGGTTGCCGAGGGCCACCCCCGCTGCGGCCTCGATGGCGAGCCGGTGCAGGCCGCCGCGCCCGAGCACGTGTTGCATGCGGTGATGGAGATCTGGCGCCGTCGTCAGGGACGCGACCCGCAGGCAGCTCGGGCCTGGGCCTTGGGCTGTCTCGCCCACGCCCTGGCGCCGGTACATGCTGCCGGCCAGGACCGCGCCGACTGGCTGGCCCAGGTGCGCACACAAGACCCGCAGACCCTGGCCCTGGTCGATGAGGCCTGGTCCGAGCTGGCTGCCTTTGCGGCCAAGCGCGAGGCCCTGCGGCGCGCCTACGAGGGCAGCGGCCAATCAGTGGAGGCCTTTGCCGACATGTACGGGATGGACTTGGGCCAGGTGAGGGACGCGCTGGCCAATTAAGAGACTCTTGTGGCCCCGCCCCTCGCGATTACTCCTCGCGTTCTGCCGCTGGCACGAAGGCGTCGCAGTGGAAGTCGTCCGGCGAGAGGCCGGACGCCACGAAGCCGCTGCGGGCTGCCTCGATCATGCCCGGCGCGCCGCACGCGTAGACCGCTTGGCCCGCCATCTGTGGGTGGTCCTCCAGCACCGCTGAATGGACGTAGCCCGTTCGGCCCTGCCAGCCGTCGCCTGGCTGCGGGTCTGATACCACCGGCACCCAGCGCAGGCTGGGGCGCTGTTCCATCCATTGCCGGGCCACTGCCGCGGGATAGAGCTGTGCGGGGGTACGCGCACCGAAATACACCGTGATTGGCCGCTGCACCTTGCGCCGAAGCAGGTCCTCGACCATCGACTGCACTGGTGCGAAGCCGGTGCCACCAGCGACGAAGAGGAGCGCTTGCTCCGACTCGCGCACAAAGAACTCGCCCAGCGGCATCCGGACCTGAACCGCATCTCCCGGCTGCAGCGGTCCAAAGACCAGGTCCGAAAAGCGCCCCCCGGGCAGTTGGCGCACATGCAACTCCACGCCGTCGTTGGCTTGCGGCGGATTAGCCATGGAAAAGCAGCGCTCCGCGCCATCGGGCAGCAACACCTTGAGGTATTGGCCTGCGCGGAACTTGGCGCGCACGCCGGCCGGAAAGCGCAGCTTGAGGACGGCAACGTCCTGCGCCAGGCGATCGATGCGCAGCACCTTGGCCGCCAGCGGCTTGCGCGACTTCGGGTCGACCGGGGCGATCTCGCGCGGCGCGAGGGTCAGGTCCGACCGGGGCCGCGCGCGACAGAGCTTGACCGCGCGCGCAGGACCGCAATGCAGCGCGCCCTCCCCCTGGCGTCCGGGCAGCACGAAGTCCCCGGCGGTGATCTCGCCTTCGCAGCTGCCGCAGGCGCCGGCCCGGCAGGAGGCGGGCAGCTGCCACCCTGCGCGCTCGGCGGCACTGACCAGGTTGTCGTTAGCGCCGCAGTCGAACGCCGGCCCGCCCTCCACGCGGATGCGAAAAGCGCTCAAAGCGGAATGGCCAGCAGGGTGTCGAACACGGAGCTGTCGCACACCACCACCCGGCGCGCGATGCGCAGTTCGCCATCGGCGCCCTGGACGAATTCATCCTCGTAGCTGCCTGTCACGAACAGCTCGCTGGGCTTGCGGCGGGTGATGCGATAGACCGCAAAGGGCGTGCGAGCCTTCACCACCCCGCCCTCGGCCTGCACCGTCGCTGGCAAGGAGACGATGTGGCGGTAGCGGTGGCTCTCGAAAATATTGGCCTCGCGCAGTCCCGAGACGCGGTCCTGCAGCATGCCCTTGCTGTCGCAGTAGACGATCCCCGCCTGCAGGCCGCGGACGTGGTTGTCGTGCGAGGTGACCACGTAGAGGCAATCGTCGGTGAAGAACTCCGGCCATTCCTCCAGCCGGTCGTCGTCGATGGCCTGCGCGTAGCGTGCCTGCAGCAGGCTCACGGCCAGGTGCACTTCCAAGTGCGCTTGCAGTTGCTTCATCTCAGACATCCATGTGCTTGCGCCATGCGCGCCAGAAACCGCGTACCGAGGCCTCGGTCGCGCGGGTGTCGGTAGAGACCGAGGCCTCGCCTCCCATCTGCACCAGGGCGCTGCCCTCACCAGCCGTAGCCACGCCGCGCTGCACGAAGCCGCCCACGCAGCCGTCCTCCATCGAGACCAGGCCTGCCGGCCCCACCAGGTTCAACTGCTTGAGGCGGGCGCGGCGCTGCTCGGGCGTGTCGTCCCGGAAGCCGAAGTAAGTCCAGTTCAGCTCGGTCTCTTCTTGACCCTTGGGCAGAACCTGGCGCACGACAAAGGAGTTGTAGACCTGTCCCAGCACGAACCCGGGGAAGACCGAGAGGATCTGCAGCGTGATGCCGTCGCCGATCTCGTCATGACCATCCAGGAAGCTCGGGTCCTTCAGGCGATAACTGCTGTTCTCGCTGCGAATGCCCTGGTCGCGGTACTCGCTGCCGTGCTTTTCGCCGGGGATCACCATCGAGTAGCTCACATGGTTGCCGCCGTCCTCCGAGACGATCAGGCCACCCTTTTGAGTGAGGCGGTTGACGTCAAAGGTGGTGAGGAACAGGTGTAGCAAGCTCGCGTGGTAGCTGTCCTTCACGTTCTCGAAGTACAGCTTCCAGTTGTTCGGGAGCTTCTGGGTGAAGCGGCCCAGCACCTCCACCTCGCCCTTGCCCAAGATGCGGCGGATGCGCGCGAGCACCGCCTCGCCGATGTAGGCCTCGATGTCGGGCACGTCGTCGGAGAAGCTAGCGAACACCAGGCCGCAGGTGGTGGCGACCCGCAGCTTGCGCGGTGAATGGTCCTCTTTGCAAAAGCCCTCGGGCATTCCGCCCTTGCCGCCCACTCCGGCCTCGAAGGCCACGCCCTTGAGCGTGCCCTGCAGGTCATAGGACCAGGCGTGGTAGACGCAGGTGAACTGTTCGGTGTTGCCCGCGTTCTCCAGGCAGATCAGTGCGCCGCGGTGGGAGCAGCGGTTCTCGAAGGCGTAGAGCTCGCCGTCTTGGTCGCGTGCGACCACCACCGGCGTCTCGCCGATGAAGGTGTTGACGAAATCGCCCACGTTCGCCACTTCGGCCTCTAGGCACAGGTAGCTCCAGGTGTCGCCCTGGTACACGCGCGCCTGCTCCTGGCGGTAAACGTCCGGGTCCTGGTAGGCCCAGTAGGGGATGCGGGTGATCCCATCCTCGGGCCAGAGGCGCCGCTTCAGACCGCTGGTGTCGATGGTGGCTGTCTGCATCGTCACTCCGGCTGCACGTTGGCCTTCTGGATCACGTCGCGCCAGCGGGTGGTTTCGTTGGCCAGGAAGCGGCCCAGCTCGGCCTGCGAATCGCCCACCGGCTCGGCGCCGAGCTCCAGGAACTTGCTGCGCACGTCGGGCATGCGCAGCACCTCTGCGACGTCTTTCTGAATACGGGCGGTGAGCGCCGCTGGGGTGCCGGGCGGAGCCACCATGGCCACGAAGGTGCTGCTGTAAAAGCCCTTGAGTCCGACTTCGTCGGCGGTGGGGATCTCGGGCAGCGTGGCCAGGCGCTTGGGTGCGGCTACCGCGAGGGCGCGGATGCGGCCCGCCTTGTAGGGTTGGGTCGAGGAGGTGACGTTATCGAACATGATGTCGATCTGGCCCCCCATCAGGTCGGTCAGCGCCGGCGCGGTGCCCTTGTACGGCACATGCACGAGGTCGGTACCTGTCATCTGCTGGAACATCGCTGCGGTCAGGTGCGAGGTGGTGCCTACGCCCTGCGAGCCGAAGCTGAGCTTACCGGCTTCCTTTTTGGCCAGGGCCACCAATTCCTGCGCGTTAGCTGCCGTGAGCGTCGGGCGTGTCACGAGCAAATTGGGCATGGTGGCCAGCATGGTCACCGGGATAAATTTTTGCGGGTCGAAGGTGAGCTTGCGCACCAGCGAAGGTGCCACCACCAGCGGCCCGGGCGCGCTCACCAGCAAGGTATGTCCATCGGGCTCGGCGCGGAAGGCGAAGTCGGCGCCGCTGTTGCCGCCAGCACCCACACGGTTTTCCACCACCACCGGTTGCCCCCATTTGGCCTGCAGCTTCTCCGCCATGATCCGCGGCAGGGCATCGGTGGTGCCGCCGGCGGGGAAGGGCACGATCAGTTTCACTGGCTTTGTGGGCCATGATTGCGCTGCGGCGCTAGTGGTCAGCACCGCGAGGGCCAGGCCCGCCGCAAGGGTCTTGATGGATATGGTCATGTTGCTTGTCTCCTGTATGTCGTGCTTGAAAGTGCGCGATGCGAACTTCCGGGAGTTTAGGATTGGCGCATCAACTTCCCTCTGAGACGGTGTCTTGAAATTCAATTTGTCCGCAATGCGAACACGCGGCGCGGTCTGGCGATGAAGCTGGACCGGCGCGACTTCGTCGCCTCCTTGGAGCACGGCCTGGGGGTCATCGAGGCCTTTGACGCCCGTCACCCACGGCTGACGTTGACCGAGGTCGCCGCGCGCACCGATATGAGCCGCGCCAGCGCACGGCGCTACCTGCTCACGCTCACCAAGCTGGGGTATGCCGACTATGACGGCAAGTACTTCTCGCTCGACCTGCGCGTACTGCGCCTGGGCTATGGTCTGCTGTCGGCGGCGCCCCTGCCCCGCAAGGCTCAGCCCGTGCTGGACACCGTGAGCGCCGAGACGGGAGAGACCGCCTCGGTGGCGGTGCTCGACGAGACGGCGGCGGTCTTCATGGGCCGCTCGCAAAGTCGCAAGGTGTTCTCGCCCGTGGTGGGCGTGGGCACGCGGCTGCCGGCGTTTTGCTTGTCCACCGGCCGGGTGCTGTTGGCGGGACTGTCCGACGCGCAAGTGCGCATGCGCCTGGGGCATACCGACTTGCGCGCCTTCACCGGCAAGACGGTGACGGATGTCGATGTCATCCTAGATATTGTCCAGCGCGCGCGCACCGACGGTTACGCGGTGAGCGACGAGGAGTATGAGATCGGGCTGCGCTCGATTGCCGTGCCAGTGCCCACGGCCACCGGGGGCCCCACCGAAGTCGCGATGACGGTCAGCGTGCACGCCTCGCAGGTGAGCGCCGGTGAGATGGCGGATCGCCTGCTTCCGGCTTTGCGCCGGGGCGCCGAGGCGCTGGCCAAGCTGCTCTGAGGACTTGGGTCCCTGGAGGCGCTCGCACGGCCTCAGCCCTGCAGATGCTTGCCGACGATGCCGGCCAGTTCGAACATCGTCACCTGCGGCTTGCCGAACACGGCTTCTAGCTTGGCGTCGGCGTTGATCGCGCGCTTGTTGGTCGCGTCTTGCAGGCCGTTGGCCTTGATGTAGTCCCACAGCTTCTTGATCACCTCGGTGCGGGCCACCGCCTCGGGGCCGATGACCGCCGCCAGCGCGGGGCTGGGGTTGAGGCCGGCGCCTGCCTTGCGTGGCACCTTGGGCTTGGCGGCCTTCTTGGCTGCCGGGGCTTTTTTCGCCGCGGCTTTGCCTGCGGCTGCCTTTTTGGCGGGCGCAGCCTTGCTGGTCGCCACCTTGCCAAACGGGGTGCGCGCGGGCGCGCCGGCCGCTGTCTTGCGCGGCGGGAATTTGCTGGCGCGGGGTTCGAACTCGAAGTTCACCTTGCCAGCCTCCGCGTCCCATGCCAGGAAGGCCTTGAAGGCGCGTCGCGTGCGCATGGAGACAAACTTGTCCATCAAGTCGGTCTTGCCGGTTGCCAGCAGCTTTTCCATCTGCGTGCGTTCGATCGGCTGCTGCAGGATGATCTGGCCGCTCTTGAAGTCGCAGGTGGGCGTGGCCTGGGCTGAAGTCGGCACGCCCTTCTCGCACACATAGTTCTTGCCGAACTCGAACACCCGCGCGCCGCACTTGGGGCAGGGCCCCAGCGGCGCCATAGCGCCAAAGTCCACAAGTTCACCGGTCTCGGCAGGGTCGGCCTCGTCGCCGAAATCGAATTCAAGCTTCCAGTTCTTGTCTTCGTCGCTGAATTTCAGCGCAATCTCGGCGACGAAAGGCCAGCCGGCCTTGGAGCGAAAGCCCTCAAGCGGGCCGATCTTCTTGTCACGCATGAACTGCTCGACCTCGGCCGGCTCGAAGGCGCGGCCGGCGGGCATCTTGGTGAAGGAAAAGCCGCAACTGTCCTGACCGTCACCGGCCTTGCCGGCGCAGGCGTAGCGGCGGTAGTTTTCCTTCACCACGCCGCCACAGTTGGGGCAGGGGCTGTGCAGCGTGGCGTAGTCGCCGGGCACGGTGTCGCGGTCGTACTCCTTGGCCTTTTTCACGATGCGCTCGGTCATCGCGGCGATGTCTTGCATGAAGGCCTCGCGCGAGAGGGCGCCCTTTTCCATCTGGGCCAGCTGGTACTCCCAGTTGCCCGTGAGCTCGGGCCGGGAGAGTTCCTCGACCCCTAGACCTCGCAGCAAGGTCATGAGCTGGAAGGACTTGGCCGTGGGTATCAGGTCGCGGCCTTCGCGGAGCATGTACTTCTCATTGATCAGGCCTTCGATGATGGCCGCGCGTGTCGCTGGCGTGCCCAGGCCTTTTTCCTGCATCGCCTCCCGCAACTCTTCGTCTTCCACCAGCTTGCCGGCGCCTTCCATCGCGCCGAGCAAGGTGGCTTCGTTGTAGCGGGCGGGCGGCCGGGTCTTGAGGCCCTTGGCCTCGACCTGCGCCACGGGCACCTGCTCGCCGGGCTGCACCGCGGCGAGCATCTTGCTGTTTTCGTCACCTTCCTCGTCGGCTTCCTTGCCCCAGATTGCCTGCCAGCCCGGCTTGACCAGCACCTTGCCCACGCTCTTGAAGCTGTGGCCCGCAGCCGTGCTGATGCGGGTGGTCACCATGAACTCGGCGCTGGGGAAGAAGACCGAGAGGAAGCGCTTGACCACCAGGTCATAGAGCTTTTGCTCGGCCTCCGACAGGCCGCTGGGCGCCTGCAGCGTGGGGATGATGGCGAAGTGGTCCGACACCTTCTTGTTGTCGAAGATGCGCTTGTTCGGCTTCACAAAGCCGCCCTCGAGCGCCTGACGTGCGAAAGGCGCCAGATGTGACATGCCTGATTGGGCCAACATCTGCATCGTCTCCTTGACCGGGCCGACATAGTCCTCGGGCAGGTGGCGCGAGTCGGTACGCGGGTAGGTCAGTGCCTTGTGACGCTCGTAAAGGCTTTGCGCGAGGGCCAGCGTGGTCTTGGCCGAGAAGCCGAAGCGTCCGTTGGCTTCGCGTTGCAGCGAGGTCAGGTCGAACAGGCCCGGCGAGGCCTCGGTCTTGGGCGTCGACTCCTCGGTGACGGTGGCCTTTTTGCCGCGCACTGCGTCGGCAATGGCCTGGGCCTGCTGCGCGGTCCAGGTGCGGTCGGCTTTTTTCTCGGCGTCTTCTTCGTCCTTTTTCCACTGGGGGTCGAACCACTTGCCGGCGTAGGGGCCGGCGGCGGCGTCGAACTGGGCATGGATTTCCCAGTAGTCGCGACTCACGAACTTGCGGATTTGCTCCTCGCGCTCGACCACCACCGCCAGGGTGGGGGTCTGCACCCGGCCCACGGTGGTGAGGAAAAAGCCGCCGTCGCGCGAGTTGAATGCGGTGAAGGCGCGGGTGCCGTTGATGCCTACCAGCCAGTCGGCCTCGGAGCGCGAGCGGGCGGCGTTGGCCAGGCCAGCCATCTGCTGCTCGCTGCGAAGCTGCTCGAAGCCCTTGCGGATGGCGTCGGGCGTCATCGACTGCAGCCACAGGCGTTTGACCGGCTTGCGCGCCGTCTTGCCGCGGCTGGGTTCAGCATCCTCGTTGCCGAAGGCGTACTGCTCGATCAGACGGAAGATCAGTTCACCCTCGCGGCCGGCGTCACAGGCGTTGATCAGGTCGCTCACGTCCTTGCGCTTGGCCTGCTTGACCACGGCGTTCAGGCGCGTCTTGGTCTTGTCTACCGGCTTGAGGTCGAAATAGGGCGGGATCACGGGCAGGTGGGCAAAGCTCCACTTGCCACGTTTGATGTCGTACTTTTCCGGCGCCTGGATCTCGACTAGGTGGCCGACGGCGCTGGTGACCACATAGCGATCGTTCTCGAAGTACTCGTCGTGCTTGTCGAACTTGCCCGCCACAGGCGTAAGGGCGCGGACGATGTCCTGGGCCACGGAGGGCTTTTCAGCGATGACCAGTGTCTTGCTCATAGGTGTCTGCAGGGGGCCCCGCGCTGTTGCCAGCCCGGGCCCTCAGGTTGTTTCTACAATCGGGCGTCTCGCGCGTGCGCACGCACACGCGCGCACATGCACTCTTCAACTTAACAGGTTTTCAGGCCATGCCCACCAAAAAGCCGGCTCCGGG
Organism: Ramlibacter sp.; assembly: GCF_029866045.1. Lineage (GTDB taxonomy): Bacteria > Pseudomonadota > Gammaproteobacteria > Burkholderiales > Burkholderiaceae_C > Ramlibacter. Next base: position 12,554 of record NZ_JARXAB010000101.1, read on the forward strand.
CCGGGCCAAGCCGTCCGTCGCCACAGCAGCAGCCACTGCAGCAGCCGCAGGCAGAAGAATCCAGGTCCGCCGCTCGGGCGTCCACGGCCGAGGCGTTTTCGCCCTGCAGGATATCGCCGAAGGCGAGCCCATCATCGAGTACGTCGGCGAGATCATCACCTGGAAGGAGGCCCTGCGCCGCCACCCACATGATCCGACCGACCCGAACCACACTTTCTACTTCCACATCGACGACGGCCGCGTGATTGACGCCCTCTACGGCGGCAATTCCTCGCGCTGGATCAACCACAGCTGTGACCCCAGCTGCGAGGCCGACGAGGAAGAGGGCCGGGTGTTCATCAAGGCCCTGCGCAATATCCACGCCGGCGAGGAGCTGAGCTACGACTACGGCCTGATCATTGACGCGCCGTACACCAAGAAACTCAAGGCAGAGTACCCCTGCTGGTGCGGCGCCGCCAGCTGCCGCGGCACCTTGCTGGCCGGCGACGGCAAGAAGGAAAAGAAGAGCAAAAAGAACAGCAAAGGCAAAGGCAAGGGAAAAAGCAAGAAGGCCAAGGACAAAAACGGTGGCAAGTCCCAAGGCCGAGCCCGGGAGGCTAGCCCTCCTACCCCCTCCCCTTGAGCAGGACGCCAGTCACGATGCGCTGGCCGGCCGAAGCGATCTGGGAGGCGGTTTCGCCTCGCCTGCCAGGATTCACCGTGGAGGTCCTGCCCGAGATCGGCTCGACCAATACCGAGTTGATGCAGCGGGCCCGGGCGGGACGCACCGAGCCCCTGTTGCTTGTTGCCGAGCGGCAGACCGCCGGCCGAGGCCGGCTCGGTCGCCAGTGGCACAGCCTGCCCGTGACCAGCGGTCCGGCAGACACGCTGGCCGGCGGCGGGCCTGACCTTCCCGCCCTCACCTTTTCGCTCGGCCTGCCACTGGCGCCGCGCGACTGGTCTGGTTTGTCCCTGGCGGTCGGTCTGGCTGTTGCCCAGGCGCTGGACCCGGTGGGCGAGCGCATCAGCCTCAAATGGCCCAACGATCTCTGGGTGCAGGGCCGAAAGCTGGCGGGTATTCTGGTCGAGACGGCGGCCTTTCCCGAGCCGGCAGCGCGGCGCGATGGCGGGCGGGTCACCTCCTCGGGTGGCGGCCGCACAGCGGTCCATGACGGCCCCGCCGGCCGCTACACCGTTGTCGGCGTGGGCATCAACTTGTCGCTTCCGGCCGCCACTGGGCTGTCCACCCCGCCCGCAGCCCTGCGCCAATGGTGGCCGCAGGCCCAGGCGGGCCAGGTGCTCGGCCTGGTGGCACCCGCCCTGGTGGAGGCCTTGCTGGCGTTTGAGCAGGAGGGCTTTGCGCCCCTGCAGGCTGCCTATTCCGCGCGCGACGTGCTCCGCGAGCAGCCCCTGCGCCTGTCCGATGGCACCGAGGGCCGCGGCCTGGGTGTCGACGCATCGGGCGCCCTGCGCCTGGCAACTGCGGACGGTGTTCAGGTGGTGACCAGCGCCGAAGTCAGCGTCCGGCCGGTGGGGGCTGCCTGATGGTGCTGCGCCGGCTCGTTCTGCTGCTGCTGGCGGCCAACCTGGCCTGGCTGGCCTGGGCCCAGGGCTGGCTGCGGCCCTGGGGCCTGGGACCGGAGCAGCAGGCCGAGCCTC
>NZ_JARXAB010000118.1 GCF_029866045.1 Ramlibacter sp.
ATTGGTGCGGGGCTTCTTGAGGGTTTCGATCACCCGGTCAGGCTTGGTGGCCTCCAGCCAGGCCGGCATGGCCTGGGTGCCCGGCAGGCGCTTGGGCACATTCCACTGGCAACTGTCGCCCAGCGCGCGGGCCGCGGCCTGCGCCTGCGCCTCGCGACGAGCGACCACTCCGAGGAAGCTACCGTTTCTGATCACTTTGACCACGCCGGGCATGCGCTCGGCGACTGTCAGGTCCACAGCGGTCAGCGACGCGCCGTACGTGGGCGGACGCACGACAGCGCCATAGACCATGCCCGCCGGCCGCAGCTCCTGCACGAAGATGGATTGCCCCAGCACTTTGGCGGGCAGGTCCAGCCGGGGAACTGAGCGGCCGATGTAGCGGTGCTCGGAGGCGGGCTTGGGTTTGGCCTGTCCATTGGCTTCACGATCCAGGGCCTGTCCCAGGACCAGATCCCAATAGCTCACCTGCGCGTTGCCACTGCCCTGAACGACACCGTCGACCACCTTGAGGCCGGCCATGCCCTGACCCAGGCGCGTGGCGGCCAGATCGAGCAGGATGGCGCGCACTTCAGCCGAGGCTTGGCGAACCGCCGTGGCGCAATTGGGCATGGAGAACGAACCTGCGGTGACACCCTCGTTGGGCACAAGCAGCGTGTCACCGGAGACCACCTGCACACGGCTGATGTCAACGTCAAGTTCATCGGCACACAGCTGGACAACGGCCGTCAAAATCCCCTGGCCCAATTCCACCTTGCCGACCAGCAGTTGCACCGACTTCTCGGCGCTGAGGATGCGGATCCAGGCGCGCAGCTGGCGGTTTTGCTGCAAATCGCCGGGCAACTGCGGCCGCGCGGCGGCCGGCGCGGCAGCCGGCGCAGTGGCCTGGGAATGCACGTCCAGCAAGGGGATGGTGAAGCCCAGGGACAAGAAGCCCGCCGACTTGAGGAAGTTGCGACGGCCCGAGGACGCCGCCTTGGCCGGAGCCTGCTCGAATTGAACCGGGTTCATGCAGAGGCTCCTTTCGAAGCGCGAAGCACCGCTCGCACGATGCGGTTGTGGGCACCGCAGCGACACAGGTTGCCATCGAGCGCGCTGCGAACTTCGGCGTCGGTGGGCTTGGGGTTGCGATCAAGCAGCGCCTGCGCCTGGACGATGATGCCGGCGGTGCAGTACCCGCACTGTGCCGCCTGTTCGTCGATGAAGGCCTGCTGCAGTCGGCTGGGCTTGCCGCCCACCGCCAGACCGGCGACGGTGGTGAGGGACTTACCGTCGGCAGCCGACAGCGGCACCACGCAGCTGCGCACCGGATCGCCGTTCATCATGATGGTGCAGGCGCCGCACTGGGCCTTGCCGCATCCGAATTTCTGGCCGTTCATCTGAAAGTCGTTGGACAGCACCTGCAGCAGGGGCTCGCCCGGGGGCGCGTCGGTCTGGACGTTTTGCCCATTGAGCTTGAAGCGTATCAAGATCGTTCTCCTTCTTTTTGTGGTCTCGGGTTGCCGGCCGGTCTGGCGCGGCATGAAAAAGTACTGCAGCCTGCCCCGCTTCCTGGGGCCGGAGGCCACTCGTCTTTTCACTCCCGAGAATGACCGATTTCCCTCTGGCGGCATAGGGGCAATCGTCCCGGGTTTACCCGGAGGCTGAAGGCAGGCGGGGGCTTCAATCGCGTCGCCCGGGGCCTTGAGGGCCGCAACCCATACACCCAGCCGATGTATCTCGCCAGGCCTGAAACTCCTTATCGCGAGTGCTTATGCCCATCATGATGAAGGTCGGACACGTGCGGTTGTTCATGCGTCATAGTGGGTGGTAGCAGCCTGCGCAGCACGGTCGAAAACGCCAGCTGCGTACCGGCGCGGCGGTGATCCGCAGGCTGTCATTCGGCGGTTCGCGCAAGGGCTGCTTCCGACGGGCATGAGGGAAGTCGATAGCTTGTGGGTGATTGCGCCCGGATCTATTGTTCTGGACTCAGCGGGCCACAAGTTCACGCCAACACCGCTGCGGAGTGGTTCATGAACGCCATCGAAGAGGGCAGCTGTGAGCAATGAGTCACCCACACAGATGAGGGGCGGTGCCTGGTGGAACTACGCCGAAAGCCCGTACATCAAGTAAGAGCCTCCCATCTCAAGACCTCCGCTTGCCCACGGGCGGAACCAGACCGCCACAACCTGAACGCTTCACTTCGGACAAAAAAATGAGCACCAAAACCCTCGAATTCCACTTTGACTTCGGCAGCCCCGCCGTCTATCTGGCCTACACCCAGGTGCGGCGCATCGCGCAGGAAACGGGAGCCGCGCTGGTGTGGCATCCCATCCTGTTGGGCGGCGTCTTCAAGGCGTCGGGCAATACCAACCCGGTGGGTGTACCGGCGAAAAGCCGCTGGATATTCGAAGACATGGCGCGCTGGGCCCGGTATTGGGGCGTACCGTTCGTGTTGAACCCTCACTTCCCGATCAACACCCTAGCGCTGATGCGCGGCGCCTGCGGGATGCTGATGCGCCAGCCCGAGGACTTTGAGCGCTACGTCGACACCGTGTTCCACGCCATGTGGGTGGAGCCACGCAACCTCAACGACCCTACCGAGACAATGGCGGTGCTCACGCAGGCGGGCTTTGATGCCGACGCCTTCATGGCCATGGTGGCCGATCCGGATGTCAAAGCCGACCTGATCGCGCGCAGCGATGCGTCTGTCGCACGGGGAGCATTCGGTGCGCCCACCCTGTTCGTGGGCGAGCAGATGTTTTTTGGTCAAGACCGGATGCACTTTGTGAAGGACGCACTTCTGGCCTGAGCGGCCCTTGAGCCATGGGATGGGCGCCGGGCTGGCGTACCGCCCATTCAGGACTGGGGGACGCTCAGGGTTGATTGAAGCGCCCTGACACAGGTCTAGGCTGAGGCGAGCTTCTGGGGGAAACTCCCCTGCAGGGCTAGACTGGCAGCTCAATTCAAAACGAACACCCTCCTCAAAACCCCGGCCCGTTCCGACCTGATGAAGCGCCGCGCATTCCTCACACGCTCACTGAGCTTTGCCACCGCTGCATCTGGTCTGGCGATCGCCGGCCCGGCCGGGTGGTCGATGGCTTCGACCACTCTCGGCCATCGCGTCCTGGATCTTGAACTTTTCGATGCCGGACGGCAAAGAGCCGTACCCCTGCGCTTGTACCTGCCCCTCCAGGCCACCTCTGCGCAGCCGGTGCCGCTGATCGTGTTCTCGCACGGTTTGGGCGGTTCGCGAATGGGCTACAGCTACCTTGGCCGGCATTGGGCCAATGCAGGTATGGCGAGTCTTCATACACAACATGTTGGCAGTGACAACCGTGTATGGCAGGGCAACCCGCTGTTTTTGTTGCAACGCCTGCAGACAGCGGCGCTGGAGTCCGAAGCGCTGGCACGCGCACTGGACGTGCGATTTGCCTTGGACCACATCCTCGGGTCTGAGCAGGCGGAAATGTTTGACGCCGGAAAAATTGCAGTGGCTGGCCACTCCTATGGCGCGAACACGGCCATGCTGGTCGCCGGCGCACGGGTGAATGCAGGCCCTGACTACGTGGGCGAACTTGGGGACAGACGCATCCGCGCAGCCATCCTGATTTCGGCGCCGCCTTTGCAGGGCCAAGGGCCTGCACCAGAGACGCTCGGGAGCGTGAGTGTGCCGACACTGCACATCACCAGCTTGGAAGACACCATCAACCTGCCCGGCTATCGCAGCACGGTCGAGGACCGCATTGTGATCTTTGACGCGATGGCCAAATCGCCCAGAACCCTGGCGGTGTACAACGCGGGCGGGCACAGCATTTTCACCGACCGCACCACGCGTAGCGGACCGGAAGCCAGCGCCCGAATCAAAAGCGCCACGCAGGAACTTTGCACCATCTTCTTGCGCCAGTCACTGCAATTTGGACATACGCAGGTTAACGCGGAACGCCTGGGTGAACCCTCAGCGATGGAATCAAAACCTGCCGCACCGCCGGATGCCCACGAAGTGCAGCACAGCATATTGCAGTGGGCCTATCGCCACCAAGGTCTCCTGGACCGATTCGTCACGCCGAAAACCTGAGGGTTTTCACAACCCATCACCGCCGTGGGGCAACCCGGCCGTGATGGAGGCCATCATGGAGGCCATCTGCCCTGCCAAGAAACCCGCCTATGACGCCGCGGTGAATCCCTGAGCAGTGTTAATTCTGGGTTCAGCCGCCGCGACGCTTGATCAAGCCGAGCATGCCCCGGCCATCCGGCGCTTTGGTCACGTAATACTCAGCGCCGCCCGAATCCCGGTCGATCAGCCGTGCCGAGGTGATCAGGTTGGGATCCCTCACAGGCAGGGCGACCTGCGAGCAGAAGCGGCTGGCGCTACCCGACATGATCTGGATGAACGCTGCTGGTGATCGAGCCAGATACCCGACCATGGTTTCCGCAAGATGGCCCATCGGTTCCAAACAGAGGACCTGGATGGAATAGAGAGGGAGCTCACGCTGCAGTTTCTCGGCTCGCTCGCGCTCTCGGGCCTGGTCGGCGGCCAGTCTGGCGCTACGGACTTGGGTCGCGCTGCGGCGCGACTTGGAACCCTCAGCTTCGTCGTCCAGGAACTCCATCAGTGCATCGAGCTCGGTTGATTTCGAATATCCCGAGCCGGTCATGCGAGCGGTCGCAGCTCGGAATCCGTTCGTATCCGTCACGCCGAAACCGGCGAGGGTCTTTACTCGTGCTGCGCTGGTCTTCAACTCCGAAGCGAACTCGAGCTGCCTCAGGCTTTCAAAGCCGCGCGCCTTCGCGTAGGCGGGATGCAACTCGGCCTTATCGCGCAGCGGCAGCATCGTGAAGGAGATTTTTTCGCGCTGGACTGCCGGGATCAGTTTGGCCATTTCGGCGCCCGTCAGAACTGCGCCCGAGCAAGCACCTTTCTGGATCAGGGTCCAAAGCGCCTCGACATCGTCGGCGACCTCGTCGAATCGATAGTCCGGCTCGAGGCGTGCAGACTTGGCAAAGTCCGCCAGCGACGCGTAGCCGCCCACAGCCCAGCCGTAGCCCTCCACGCTCTGGGCCTTCAGCGCGCAGGACGCCGCTTTCTTGTTGGATGGGAAGGTGATGGCGACGAATTGCGTCGGTCGCGCCGCCAGTTGCGAGGTGATCTGCAGATTGCTCTGTGCTTCGGCCTCTGCCGCTGCAGCAACCCTTGCTGCGGTGGCGTCGGCGCGTGCCTGCACTTGAGCGCCGGACAGTTCGGCAAGCACAACGATCTGGCCTGAATCGATCAAGGGCTTGATGCGCTCCATCTCTGCTCGGTCGACCAAGCCGATCTGCAGGTTGGCACACACCTTGGTCAGCGGGGCCGGAGCCTGACCCGCTTCTGCCGGGGGACCCGCCTCGCCGACGCATTTGGATGCGATGGCGGTCCGAGTCTCCTTGGTCTCTAGGCCCGCAGTGTCCACTGCAAGGCCCTGCGCCTTGGCTGCCTCGGCGACGAAAGCCTTGAGCTCGGTGATCACCGTCGCTGACTGCCGCGCATAGCGATCCAACAGAATCCCGGATGACCGCGGAGATGCGCGGACGAAGTCGACGCGGATTGGAGAGCTCGACGCATTGGCGCTGCGCCGGATCACAGTCTTGCCATCCAGTGACTTGGTGACCTGAAAAGTGGGCGATCCGGTATTGAGCACCAGCAGGAAACCCGGTTGTTGGGCGAGGAAAGCCTCGCGTTGCGCTGCCAGCCTTGCCTCTTCGTCCTTCTTCCGGTTCTCCTCGGCGACCCGCTTTTCTTCGTCCGCCTTCCTGCGAGCCTGCTCCTGTTCCGCCTGTCGGACCCGCGCGAGGTACTTCTGCATCTCATTGCTGTCGGCAATGATTCGCCGGCACTCGTTGGCGAGTTCGTTGGGTTGCGGCGGCCTCCAGGCCTTGATGATCTCCATCATCCTGGCGTCGTCGTAGAACATTCGCTCGCAGATCTTTGCGCGAGGAAGCACCACCTTGTCGAGTTCAACCACGTCCGCAAGCGGCATGTTGGGCCGGGGGCGCGGGGTCTGACGCATCTCGTTGATGATCGTGGCCGGGGATGCTGTGTAGTAAGACTCAGGGACCTGTGCGGACAGGTTAGTCGCGAGGCACAGGGCGATAGCGGTCAGACTCGTTCGCAGCTTGGGGAAGTGGAGTCGCATCGGGGCCTTGTTCGGTTGAGAGCGCTCCTCGGTTGAGAGCGTTCGATTCGGGGGGCTGATCGTCTGTTGCTCGCGCCATACGAGCGAGCAAAGCACAGTATTTAAATTTTACTGGAGCAAATCTTGCCCTCATCGAAGTGGCCCCTCGGTCGGATCGTCTCGTGCGGGCTGGATGCAGCAGCCTTTTTTGTCCGCGTTGACGGCCAGAAAGCAAAAAGCCCCGCATGGTGCCGGGCCTGAGGCTGCCTCAATACCTAAGAAGCAGTTTGGAGGACTTTTTATTGGAGGCCCAGAAGCGAATGTTTAACTAACTCGCTCAGTTTTAAGGCCCCTATTTTTGGTGGAGTCGGGGATTCGAGCCCTTTAGGACCGACTCATAGGCATGGGCCCGCCTTTCGGCAAACCCATCGACCATGAGGCCAAGGCCCGCAAACAGCACCAGGTACCTGCTCCAGGCTGCGTTGACCTTCTGCATCCGCTGCGAATCCACGGCCAGGGCGGCCTGTGGGTCGGTCTGCAAGCCTTGCTGAAGTTGTCCTGCGCGCCGACAATGAGCTGTACGCCAAGTTGCGCCAGCGCGACCTGATCCAGGAGTCTTATGACCCCAAGAGCATCATCAAGAAATTAATCTCGTACATCAAGGACCTGGCTTTTTTGAGCATGCCAGCCACTCTTAAAGGCATCGGGTCGCGAATTGTTCTGCAAGTCTGTCAAGACGTCTAGGTGGCTATCGGCAGGAATGCCTTAAATTGGGTTAGGAGAATTAATTGGGTTAACAGCTTCTGAGTATTGCAAGCTTGACTCGCAATTTATTCATCAATTTTATCAACCGAAGAGAATAAAAAATCCATTCTTTTCAAATTTTATAGAGGATTGTTCTATGTCTTATTTTCGCAAATCAATTTTATTGTTTGCATTTATGTTCGGCGTGCTCTCTGCGCCTTACGCATCAGCTACGGACTTGTGCACAAGCATTCAAGCG
>NZ_JARXAB010000131.1 GCF_029866045.1 Ramlibacter sp.
CCAGGAAGCCGTCCTCGGCCACCTCGCCGCAGTCGCCGGTGTGCAGCCAGCCTTCGGCGTCCAGGGCCTCGGCGGTCTTTTCCGGCAGGTTCCAGTAGCCGCCGAAGACATTGGGACCGCGCACCAGCAGTTCGGCGTCGGCGCCAAGACGCACCTCCGTGCCAGGCAGACGCTCGCCGGCCCAACCCAGACGGATACGGCCACGCGGGGTAATTGAGGCGGCGCCCGAGGTCTCGGTCATGCCGAAGGACTCGCGCAATTCGATACCGCAGGCCAGGAACCACCGAATCAGATCCGGCGGCACCGGTGCAGCGCCGGTGAGTGCGGTGCGCACGTTTTGCAGCCCGAGGAAGACCTTCACATTGCGCAGGGCCAGCCACTGCAGCAGGCGCGCCCACGGCGACAGCGCCAGCGCCGGCCCGCCGTCGGCCTGGGCCTGCACCGACACCTCCAGGGCCTGACGGGCCTGCCTGTACGCCCAGCGCGCCGGCCCGACCGCGTCGCGCATGAACAGCTCGACCTGGGAGTACATCTTTTCCCAGAAGCGCGGCGGGGCAAACACCAGGTGCGGGGCGACCTCACGGATGTCGTTGATCACCGTCCCCGCGTTCTCGGGGAAGTGCACGATCAGGCCCACCGAGAGCGGGCTGAACACGGTGGCCATGCGCTCGGCGATGTGGCACAGCGGGAGGAAAGACAGGGACTTGTCGCCCGGGCCCACCTCAAAGTAGCGGTCGGCGGTGTGCATCTGGAACATCAGGCTCCAGTTCATGATCATGGCGCCTTTGGGCGCACCGGTCGTCCCCGAGGTGTAGACCAGAAAGGCCAGATCCTCGCGCCGGCTGGTGTCGATGGCCGCCTCAAATGCATCGGCCCGGTCCGCCGCCAGTGCCAGGCCGCGGGCGAGGAGGTCGTCGAAGAACATCACCGCCGGGTCCTGGAAGCCGCGCAAGCCCTCACGGTCCATCACCACCACGGTGCGCAGCGTCGGGCACTGGCCGCGCACCTGCAGTGCCTTGTCAAGCTGCTCCTGGTTCTCGACGAACAGGACCACCGTGCCCGAGTCGGCCAGCACATGGCGCACCTGGTCGGGTGAGGAGGTGGGGTAGATGCCGTTTCCGACAAACCCCATGCATTGGGCGCCGAGGTCGGCGTACAGCCACTCGGGACGGTTCTCGGACAGCACGCAGATCCTGTCGCCACGGGCCAGCCCCAGGTCTGCCAGAGCCAGTCCCACCGCGCGGGCGCGTTCGTAGTACTGCCCCCAGGTGGTCGTCTGCCAGAGCCCCAGCACCTTGTGGCGCAAGGCAGGGCGGTCCGCCCACTCCCGGCAGCGGGCCCGAAACAGCCGGGCCGGAGTTTCATGGCCAAGAAACTCGCCCCAGGCGCCAGCTTCGGCCGCACGGGCGGCGAAGTCCATCGGTGGGTGGCTCATGGGCGCTGCGATGGTTGTCCCGCTCATCGCCAGGTCCTCCGGCGCTTCCAGCGTTGGGCGGTGCCGCTGGCGGTCTGCACCGCATGGCCTCCGAGGTAGGCCTCGCGTACATCCGCCTTCTGGCTCAGGGCGGCGCAGCTGTCGGCGGCGACGATACGCCCGAGCTCCATGATGTAGCCGTCGTCGGCATGCGCCAGGGCGATAGCGGCGTTTTGCTCCACCACCAAGATGGCGGTCCCGGTTTCGGATCGGATGCGGCTCACGATGGCAAAGATTTCCTTCGTGAGCAGGGGTGACAGACCGAGGGAGGGCTCGTCCAGCATCAGCAATTGGGGACGGGCGAGGTAGGCCCGGCCGATGGCCAGCATTTGCTGCTCGCCGCCTGAGAGTAGCCCGGCATGCTGCTGCTCGCGCTCGCGCAGACGGGGGAACCAGCCAAGGACGCGGGCCAGATCTTCGCGGACACCCGCCTCGTCCTTGCGTGTGAACGCACCCATGGCCAAGTTGTCGCGCACGCTCAAGAAGGGATAGATTTGCCGACCTTCAGGCACCAGCACCAGGCCCCGGCGGCAAACCGCGTCTGCATCCAGGCCATGAATGCGCTCCCCTTGCCAGAGCACCTCGCCCTTGAAGGGGTCGACCACGCCGGCCAGGGTATTGAGCAGGGTGGTCTTGCCGGCCCCGTTGGCACCCAGCACCGCCACCATCTGGCCTTTGCGCACACTGAGGTTGACACCCTGCATCGCTGCGATCGGGCCGTACCAGGTCTCCAGGTTGCGCACATCCAGCAGCGGCTCTTGTCCAGAGGGGGTCATGTTCGTGGCCATCGTCATGCCCCGAGGTAAGCCGCCACCACAGCGGGATCAGACTGGACCTGGGCCGGCGTGCCCTCGGCCAGCAGGAGGCCCTGCGACATGCAGATCACCCGGTCGGCGACCGCACTGACCAGAGACATGTCGTGTTCGACCATGACCACGGTGATGCCCAGGTCGCTGCGGATGTCGTCGATCCAGAAGGCCAGGTCGCGGGTCTCCTCCGGGTTCAGGCCGGAGGCGGGCTCGTCCAGAAACAGCAGCTCCGGCTTGCAGCACAGGGCGCGCCCAAGCTCGACCACTTTGCGCACGCCATACGGCAGCCCGGAGATGGGGGCGTTGCGCCAAGGCGAGAGATCGAGGAAATCGATGACACGCTCCACCTCGGCGTAGGCCTCCTCCTCAAGACGGACGAGGGCCGGCGTGCGCAGCAGCTGTTGCCACCATTGCCCCTGTGGGAAGCGGTGGCGGCCCAGCATCAGGTTGTCCAGGACGGTGGCGGCCTCGAACAGCTCGATGTTCTGGAAGGTGCGCGCCAGCCCCAGGTGGGCGATGCGCTGGCGGGGCAGGGCGGTGATGTCCTGACCCTTGAAACGGATGCGGCCGGCACTCGGGTCGAACACCCGGGTGACCGCATTGAGCAGGGACGTCTTGCCCGCACCGTTGGGACCGATCACCGCGAGCACCTCACCTCGATGGACCTTCATCGTGAGGTCGGCGATCGCGCGCACCCCGCCAAAGGTCAGGGCCAGACCATCGACCTCCATCAGCGCGCCATTGGTGGCCTGAGTCATCGATAGCGCTCCGACTTCATATAGCGCTTGTTGCGCTTGAAGGTGTCCTTGCGATAGAGCGGAAAGGACTCCAGGAAGGCCCGCACCTTCAGCCAGCGGCCGTTGAGTCCGGTCGGCTCAAACAGCACGAACAGGGCAAGCACCAGGCCAAAGGTGAAGATCTCCATGCCGAACTGCTTGGCCACCGACTCGGGCAGAAAGGTCTTGGCGCGCGAGATGGCCGCAGGCAACATGCTGATCAAAATGGCGCCCAACACCGCACCACGCAGGCTTCCCAGGCCGCCAATCACCACCATCAGCACCAGCTCCAGCGAGAGTAGCAGGGTGAAGCCGTCGGGCGTGAGGTACTTGAGATGATGTGCCAGCACCGCGCCGGCCAGCCCGGTGATGCCCGCCGACAGCGCAAAGGCGGTGGCTTTGACCCGGTCGACTGAAATGCCCAGCGCGTAGGAGGCTGCCTCGGACTCACGCACCCCGATGAAGCCCCGACCGAGACCTGAGCGCAGGAGGTTGCGCAGCGCCAGGATCACCAGCACCAAGACGCCCAGGCAGAAGAAGTAGAAGGGCAGGGGCTTGCCGAGGTCCAGCCCCAGCAGACGGGCATCAGGCACCGGCAGCCCGGTGAAGCCACCGGTGACCGAGGACCAGCGGCCAATGACCTGCTCGACGATGATCGAAAAGGCCAGGGTGACCATGGCCAGGTACAGGCCCGAAATGCGGATGGCCGGTATTCCCACCAGCAAACCGGCCAGGGCGCTGACCCCGGCAGCTGCCGGCAGTGACATCGCCAGCGGCAGGCCCTTGCCCAGGAACCAGGCCTGTGCATAAGCACCGATAGCGACAAAGGCGGCGTGTCCGAGTGAGACCTGCCCGGTGAAGCCGGCCAGCGTCATCAAACCCAGACTGGCGATGCACAGAATGAACACATAGCTCATTTCGCCCAGGATGAAGGGCGTGGCTGCAAACGGCACGACGCACAGCAGGGCGAGCAGCCCGAGGTAGAGCCCGCGCTCCAGGGGGTTGCGGAAGAGGGGGAACCGGTCCCGGTAGCGGATGTGATAGTCGAATCGCATGCCGTCGCCTTCCGATCAGACCCTGCGCCCGTGCGCTTCGCCCAGCAGGCCACGCGGGCGAAGCACGAGCACCGCAATCAACACCAGGTAAGCCACGATGTCCTTGCTGCCGTCCGGCATGTAAACCCCGGCGAACTGCTCAATGACTCCGATGAGAAGCCCGCCGACGATGGCGCCGGGCAGGCTGCCAAAGCCGCCGAGCACGATGGCCGAGAGTGCCTTGAGGGTCACGTACCAGAGGCTGATGTCCACCAGGGTGATGGGTGCCAGCAGCACGCCGGCCACCGCAGCGGAAATCCCTGCCAGCGCCCAGACCAGGGAGTTGACCCGCTTGACGTTGATGCCGTTGAGGTAGGCTGCCAACTGGTTCTGCGAGGCGGCCTGCATCGCAATACCCAGGCGGGTGTAGCGGAAGAAGGCGAACAGGGCGAGCGTCACCAGCAAGGCGGCCACCAGAATCACCAATTGCAGTTCGGCAACCGCGATACCGCCGAGGCTCACCGACTTGTTGCTCCAGGGGGTCGGGTAGTTGCGTGACTCCGGTCCGAACAACATGCTCACTGCACCCCGGATCATGAAGGCCAGAGCGATGGTGAGCATCACTCCGGCAAACTGGGGTTGTCCTGCGATGCGCCGAATTACGACGGCATCCAGGCCGAAAGCCAGCAGGGCCGACCCCGCAACGACCACCAGCAGCGCCGCCCAGAAGGGCCAACCCAAGCCGACGATCAGGCCCCAAGCGCAAAAGGCAGCCACCACCAGCAGATCACCGTGGGCGAAGTTCAGGACCTCGGTCGCCTTGTAGATCAAAACGATACCGATCGCCACCAGGGCGTAGATCGCACCCACTGCGATGCCGTTCACAGTGAGCTGGGCAAAGACGGGCAGCAACTCGGTCATGCGGCTCCGGTTCTTTCGATGACCATGGCGACGGCGAGGCCGGCCGCGCCGCAGATGGCGATCACTGCGCGCCGCTGGTCGCGCCGCTCGAGTTCGTCCAGGGCCATGCCAACCAGGCTGGCGCCGGTCGAACCCATGGCATGGCCGAGGGCAATCGCGCCACCGTTGACGTTGAGCCGGTCATGGCTAATGCCCAGATGCTTCTGGTAGTGCAGCATCAGCGCGGCAAAGGACTCGTTGACCTCGAACAGGTCGATGTCGGTTGGCGTCAGCCCGGCCCGCTGGAGGGCGAGACGGGTCGCGTCGAGCGCACCGGTCAGGGCCAGGGTCCGGTCGACGCAGCAGTCGGCGCTGGAAAGTATGCGTGCGCGGGCCTTCAGCCCCAGTCGCCGCGCGGCGTCCGGGCTGGCGACCAGCACCGCCGAAGCGCCGTCGGCCATGGCGGGCGAGTTGCCAGCATGGTGCACATGGTCAATGCGGGCCAGGCCATAGCGCTGGCACAAAAGGGCGTCGATGCCGTACTTCTCGCCCATCGCGGCAAAGGCCGGTGCCAGGCTCGCCAGCGACCCGGCCTGGGTCTGGGGGCGTGGCGTCTCGTCCTGCGCCAGCACCACCTCAGCGCCAGCCCGCGCAGGCACGACAGATTTGTAATGCCCACCGGCCAGGGCGGCAGCCGCGCGCTGCTGCGAGGCCAGGGCGTAGTCGTCGCACTGGCTGCGGGAAAAGCCTTCCAACGTCGCCACCGCGTCGGCGGCCAGCCCGATGGGAACCAGCGCGGTGTCACGCTGAAAGTCAAAGTCGTGGGTGAGCGGCCCCTGGTCGCTGGCCATGGGCACGCGGGACATCATTTCGACGCCGCCTCCCACCGCCAGACCATCGCTGTGCATCGCCTGCCAGCCGGCAAACTGCACCGCGCTCAGGCCCGAGGCGCAGTAGCGGTTGATCGTCATGCCAGCCACCGCGTCACTCCAACCGGCCTGCAACAGGGCTAGTTTGCCCAGGTTGGCGCCTTGGTCGGCGGTCTGGGTGACGCAGCCAAAGACGCCGTCGACCACCTGGGTGGTGTCCACCGCATGACGCTCGGCGAGCGCCCGCAGGGGCTGCGCGAGCAGTTCTACCGGCTTGATCGCCTTGAGGGATCCCTTGTCGCTACCCCGCCCACGAGGGGTGCGCAGTGCATCAATGATCAGGGCCTGATTCATGCGGCAAGTCTCCTGCTTTCTGTCCGGCCGGGAGGCGGGTCGGTGGGCGATGGCATGGGCGTGGCCCGCAGGCACACCCTGCTCATTGCCACAGAGGTCCACTGAATCCAGCGACGAGTCATCCACGCTCCCCAGTTCGGGCGGAGTGTACGGTCTGGGTTCAGTTATGAAAGCTAGAGGGAACCCGGGGGTCCCCCGCCGGTTGTCCGGGACCAACCTCGTACAGCACTTGGCGCACCTGGATCGGCCCCGAGCAGGCCGAGCAACTGACCTGCAGCCGAAGCGGCTGGCCGCAAGGCCGGTGCCGAAGCAGCAGCGGCGGGCCCTCTGAGGAAACGTAATGGGTATCGCCCCAGACCAGCAGGGCCAGCAGGATGGGGTAGTAGTCAATGCCTTTGTCGGTCAGACGGTATTCACTGCGGCCGCCCCCGATGTCGCGCAGCACGAGCACGCCGGTCTCGGTGAGCCAGGCCAGTCGCTCCGACAGGATGTTGCTGGCCATGCCGGTATCGCGCTGGATCTCGTCGAAACGGCGCAAGCCGGTGAAGATGGAGCGCAGCACCAGCGAGGCCCAGCGGTCGCCAGTGAGTTGCGCCACCTCGACCAGCACACCGGGCGCCTCGGCGGCGGCCTGCCGCTTTTGCCTGCGCCGGCTGTACTCGGGCGGCATCCAGCCGACCCCGGGGCCTTCCTCCCAGTCGATGTCGCGGGCTGAGATCTCACCGCCGCAGCAGGCGCAGGTGGGCACGGCCTCGAATGGGTGGCCGCAAGCGGCATGCCGCAGCCGAACATCCAGCGAGGCGGGGGTACGTGACCAGCGCCGCTCCCAGCGCAACATCATCAGCGCCGTCCAGTACATGTCCTGGCCCTTGGAGGTGATGCGGTACTCATGGCGCAGGGGCCGGGTCGAGTAGGGCACTTTGTCGAACACACCGGCTGCCACAAGGCGCTTGAGCCGGTCGGACAGGGTGGTCTTGAGCAGACCGGTACGAGCCTGGAACTCGTCAAATCGGCGAACACCCAGCCAGGCGGCCTGCATCACCAGCAGCACCGAGGTGTCGCCCACGATCTCGAGAGCCCGCCAGATGGAGCAGGTGCGGATCCAGCCCGCGTTCTCCGGAGCGCTCATGTCAGTTGGCGCACCAGCGCCTGGAGCTGGGGAGCGATCTCGCGGCGCAGCCAATCGGGATCCATGGGCAGGCCATGAAAGGAGCAGTTGATGGCGGCGGGCTCGTTGCGGTCGATACGGCCCAGGGGAACGGCCACCGCCTGGACGTCCGGATAGATCTCACCGACCGAGATGCAGCAGCCATGCCGCGGGTAGGTGCGAACCCCCTCAGTGAGCCCACGGTGGTGTCGGCGCCACTCCTCGGGCTGCTTGACCTGCAACTGATTGAGCAGCGACTCACGCTCGGCCGGGCGGCAGGACATCAGCAGGGCGCGGCCCACCGCAGTACCGGCCAAGGAATGGCGGGTGCCGATTTCCATCGGGTAGACCCGTCGGTTCCAGTGCCGCGCCGACTCGATGTAGACGATGCTCAGACGGTCCCGAATGCCAATCGAAACGGTTCCGCCAGTGCTGCGCGCCAGCTCCATCATGAGGGGCCGGGCCTGCCGGCGCAGGGTGAATTGGGCCAGTACCGGGTGCCCCAGGGAGAGCACCGCCGACCCGAGCTGGTACTTGCCATACTGCTCGGTGGGTGCGAGGTAGCCCAGGCAACTCAGGGTGTAGGCCAGCCGGGAGACAGTGGCGGCTGGCAGGTGCAGGCGCTGGGCCAACTCCTTGTTGCCCAGAATGGGCTCCTCGGGGGTGAAGCACCGAAGCAGCTCAAGGCCACGGGCAAGGGTCGTGGCGAACTGGCGGTCACCCTCGTATTCCTCGAGCCCGGCGGGGACGCGGCGCGGGGGCGCCACGCGTTGGGGATTCAGCATATCGGCAAGAGTTTTGATATAACGAAATTGTATCGTTCCCGGTCTGGGGCGCGCCTAGACTCTGGCCACGATCAACCTGGCGACCTCGACCGGGAACATCAGGAGACACGCCATGAAGCGAGATGCGCTGCCGGTCCATGACATCCCGGCGCTGAACGGGAACAACGCGCCCGTCCTTCAGGAGGACACATTCACCGCGCTCGAGGTGATTGGCAAAGTGCCTACCGACCTCAATGGCCTGTACGTGCGCAACGGCCCGAATGCCTTCTACCCACCCGATTGGCGCTACCACGCCTACGACGGCGACGGAATGCTCCACGCGGTGCGCTTTGCGCAGGGAGAGGTGAGCTACCGTAACCGCTGGGTGCAGACCTCGGCACTGAGCGAAGAGCAGGCCGCCGGGCGCGCCCTCTGGAAGGGCCTGAAGGAGCCGATGCGCGCGGACCGCCCGGACGAACCGCTGAAAAACACCTCGAACACCGACGTGAAGTACCACGCTGGTCGGCTGATCACCATGTGGTACCGCTCCGGCATGCCTTATGCGCTGGATCCGGAGACGCTGCAGACGCTGGGAACGGCGGATTTCGATGGCGCGATCAGCCGCATTTCGGCCCACTCCCGGCCCGACGAGCACACCGGGGAGTTGCTGTTTTTCGACTACTCGATCACCGCGCCCTACATGCAGTACGGCGTGGTCGGCCCCGACCGCAAGCTGCGCCACAAGATCGACATCGACATGCCCGGCCCTGGCCTGCCGCACGACATGGCGGTCACCGAGCACTACACCATCTTGCACGACTTCCCCTTGCGACCGGACCCCGAGGCGCTCGCGGCCGGCCGCTACAAGGTTCGCTTCAACCCGGACCAGCCCTCACGCTTTGCCGTCGTCCCCCGCTATGGCCAGGCCAGCGAGGTGCGCTGGTTCGAGGCTGCGCCCACCTACATGCTGCATGTCGTCAATGCTTGGGAAGAGGGCGACGAGGTGGTCATGGTGGGCACTCCCTACCGGACCTACCAGGACGTGCAGGGTCGCATCGATGCACGCCGGCTGGAGCAAACCATTCACCTGCGGCAGCGAGACTTCCTGCTCCATGAGTGGCGCTTCAACCTCGCGACGGGCCAGACGCGTGAACGCACGATCGACGACGTGCTCAACACGGAGTTTCCGGCGATCAACAGCGCATTCCAGGGCCGCAAGAACCGCTGGTCTTATCACATCGTGTTTCCCCAGGGTGGGCGGGAGGAGCCGCGCTTTCCAGGGCTGGTGAAGTACGACCTGGAAACCGGTGGCTACATCGCCTACAGCGCCGGCCCGCGCTATTTCTACAACGAGGCCGGCTTCGCGCCCCGGGACAATCCGCAGTCCGAGGACGACGGCTACCTGGTCATGCTGGCGTGGAACCCGGACGAAGAGCGCTCTGAGGTGCAGATCTTCGACGCGCGTGGTGCCCGCCTGGCGGAGGGGCCTGTGGCGAGGGTGGTGCTGCCGCGCCGGGTGCCGCACGGCTTTCACGCCACCTTCGTGAGCGAGCAGACCCTGCGCCGCTGGATGTGAACCCATGATCTTGGTTCCAGGCGAGAAGATCGCCGAGTACACACGCCGCGGCTGGTGGGACGAACGCATGATCGGTGAGATCTTCATCGAACAGGCGCAGCGCCTGGGCGACCGCTTGGCCGTGGCCGACCCTCCCAACCGGATGCAACTCACCGGCGAGGCGCCGCTTCGCTGGAGCTGGGCTGCGCTGCAAGAGCAGGTGGGCCGCTGGCTCGACGTCCTGCACGCACGCGGCCTGCGCAAGGACGATGTGGTGGTGGTCCAACTGCCCAATGTGGTCGAGTTGCACCCCATTTACCTAGCCTGCGCCATCGCCGGCGTGGTGGTCTCGCCAGTGCCCGTCCAGTACCGGGCACACGAACTGGCGCATGTGGTCGAGGTCAGCCAGGCGCGTGTGGCGATCGCCGCCACGCGGGTCGGAAGCCATTGCGCCGCCGAGCACTGGCTGGCGCACCAAGGGCAGCTGCCCGGGCTGCGCGAGGTCTGGACGCTGGGGCTGGACGCACCCGCCGGCGCGTTCGACCTGGGGCCAGCCCTGGCCGCGGCTTCGGCCTGGAGCCCGGAGCGCATGCGTGCGCACATGGGTGCCATTGGCCTGTGCGCGCACGATGTGTTCACCATCTGCTGGACCTCGGGCACCGAGGCCCGGCCCAAGGGCGTGCCGCGCAACCACAACGAATGGCTGATCATCGGTCGCTCGGTGATCGATGGCGGGCAGATTCCCGATGGCGCGCAGATGGTGATTCCCTTTCCCTTCGTGAACATGGCGGGGGTGTCGAGCAGCCTGATGGCCTGGCTGGTGGCCGGCTGTGGGCTGCACCAGCATCACCCCTTTGACCTGGACATCTTCATCCAGCAATTGCGCGATCAGCCGATTGACTACAGCGTGGCGGCGCCGGCCGTACTCAACCTGCTGCTCAAGCAGCCAGAAAAGCTGGCGGGCGTGGACCTTTCTCGCCTCAAGCGGATCGGCTCGGGGGGTGGCCCCCTATCGGAGTGGATGGTGCAGCAGATGGCCCTGCAGTTTGGCATCGAGGTGGTGAACTACTTCGGCTCCAACGAGGGCGCCTCTCTCGTTGCAGCCCCGATGGACGTCCCGGACCGCGCACAGCGCGCTATTTATTTCCCTCGGGTGGGCGTGCCCGGCTACGAGTGGACCCTCTCCAACGCACGCAAGGTCACCACACGGCTGGTCGACGTCGAAAGCGGTGAGGACATCCACGAGCCAGGACGTGTGGGTGAACTGCGCTTCAAGGGGCCCACCATCTTCAGCGGCTACTACCGTGCGCCGGAGCTGACCGCGCGCGCCTTCGACGACCAGGGCTACTACCGCACCGGTGATTTGTTCGCGATCGCAGGCGAGAGGGGGCAGTTCTACCGCTTCGCTGGTCGCCACAAGGACATCGTGATCCGGGGCGGTATGAACATCTCCTCCGAGGAGGTGGAAAACCTGCTTTTGGGCCATCCCCAGGTGCGGGAGGCCGCAGTGATTGGTGTGCCCGACACGGTGCTGGGCGAGAAAGTGTGCGCGGTGGTGGCACCCCAGCCCGGGCAGGCTCCCACACTCGAGAGCCTGGTCCACTACCTGCGTGATGAGGCAAAGACGGCGGCATTCAAATGGCCTGAGCATCTGCTGCTGGTCGACGCCTTGCCCCGTAACCCGGTCGGCAAGATTCTCAAGCGCGAGTTGCGCGAGCGCTTCGGTGTCGCTGCCGCGGCCCCCACCGCCGGGGGCGTGTCTGGCGCCTCGGGTCAACCCACAGAGCCGATGGAGTCCCGCGCATGAAACCCGTTTTGCTCCTCATTCCCGGCATGCTCAATGACGGCCGTGTCTGGGCCGACGTCGCTGCGCTGCTGGCGGGAGACGCCGACGTCCGCATGGCCGAGGTCTCGCGACAGGACAGCATCGCCCGAATGCGGGGAGACGCCTGGGCGCAGTTGGCAGACGTACCGGACAGCGCACCCGTGGTGGTGGCCGGCTTCTCGATGGGTGGCTATGTGGCCCTAGACATGCTTGCCCATCCCGCACGCTCGATTCAGGGGCTTTTGTTCATGTCGACATCGGCCATGCCGGAGACCGAGCAAAGCCGGGTGGTGCGCGAAAAGACTCTGGCTGCCATGGGCGCCGACTTCCCCCGATTCGTCAGCGGTGTCCAGGCCTTCAATACCTATTCCACCGACCCGGTGCTAGGCGCACAGTTGCGCCGGATGATGCTGGACATCGGGCCCGAGACGGGCCGCCGCCAGGTGCAGGCCATCATGGGCCGGCAGGACCACCGGGCGCTGCTGGAAAATCTGCCTATGCCGGTCCGCGTTCTGGTCGGTCGCCACGACCGAGTCACGCCGCCGCCGCTGTCGGAAGCACTGGCGCAGCAGATCGCACAGGCACAGCTCGAGATCATCGACGACGCGGGGCACATGCTGCCGCGCGAGAAGCCGGAGGCCGTGGCACGCGTGCTGCGGGAATTGATTTCAGGGACGACAACAACCGATACAGGAGACAACTCATGAAAAAACGCGCATTGCTCGCTGCTGCTGCAGCCGCTTGGCTGGCCACGTCCGCCCTGGCACCCGTCGCCGCCCAGTCCTGGCCAGACCGGCCGATCAAGGTCATCGTGCCCTTTGCCGCCGGTAACGTGCTCGACACCGCCTTGCGCCAGGTGGGGGAGGAGATGAAGAAGACCAACGGCCAGAACATCATCATCGACAACAAGCCTGGCGGGGCCGGCATCATCGCGGTGCAGGCCCTGATGCAGGCGCCGCCCGATGGCTACACGCTGCTGCTGAATAACACCAGCATGCTGACCATCAACCCCTTCACCTTCTCCAAGCTCCCCTACGACAACGAAAAGAGCTTCAAGCACGTCACCGGCTTCCTGGGCTCGTCCCTGGTGCTGGCGGTCAATGCGGCATCTGTGCCGGCCAACAACCTCAAGGAATTCATCGCCTGGGCCAAGCCTCAGGGCGCTGGGGTGTCCTACGCATCCTTCACCGCTGGCAACTCGTCGCACTTCGCCGGCGTGATCCTGAACCAGCGTGCTGGCCTGAACATGGTGCATGTGCCCTTCAACGGAACCCCGCCTGCGGTGCAAAACCTGGTGGGTGGTCAGGTGCATGCTGCCTTCCTGCCGCTGACCGCCGTCCGCCCGCATGTCGAGTCGGGCAAGGTCAAGGTGCTGGCCGTGTCCACCCCCAAGCGCTCGCCGCTGATGCCGGCCGTACCCACCTTCGTTGAGGAGGGCTTTGCCGACATGAACATTTATATCTGGTCGGGCCTTTCTGCGCCCCTGGGCACGCCCGATGCAGTGGTGCAGCGGGTGCAGGCGGAGTTCGCCAAGGCGCTCAAGACGCAAGCCATCATCGACAAGTGGCGCGAGACCGATTCCGAGCCGCTGCCTTTCAGCACACCGGACTTCATCAACTTCGTTCGCGCGGACGCCAAGCGATGGTCGGAGGCGGTACGCATCTCCGGCTTCAAGGCCAGCGAGTAAGTCAAAGCCCAAGCGCGCCAGCACGATGCCTCATTCCGAACTCCTCTCCAGCCTGCGCGTGCCTGTGGTGGCGGCGCCGATGTTCCTCATTTCCGGCCCGGACCTGGTGCTGGCCGCCTGCAAGGCGGGTATCGCGGGCGCGTTTCCGACGCCCAATGCCCGCCCGATCGAGGTCCTGGAAGTTTGGATGAAGCGCATCACCGAGGGGCTGGCCCAGGCCCGTGACACCCAGGGTGCGGCCTCGCTCGGCCCCTGGGTGGCCAACCTGGTCACCCATTCGTCCAACACCCGGCTGCCGCAAGACCTGGAACTGGTCGCCCGCTACCAGCCACCGGTGGTGGTCACCGCGCTGGGCAGCCCCAAGCCGGCGATCGAGGTGGTGCAGCGTTACGGAGGCAAGGTGATCGCCGATGTCACCACCCTGGCGCTCGCGCGCAAGGCGGTGGCCGCTGGTGCCGACGGCCTGGCCTGCATCAGCGCGGGCGCGGGAGGCCACACCGGCACGCTCTCGCCCTTTGCCTTCGTGAGCGCGGTACGCGAGTTCTTTGATGGCCTACTGGTGGTCGGCGGCGGTATCAGCGACGGCTGGGGAGTGGCGGGCGCCATCGCCAGCGGCGCCGATCTGGTCTACATGGGAACCCGCTTCATTCCTACCGATGAGAGCCAGGCGGATCCGGCCTACAAGCAGATGATCGTCGACTGCAACGCCGAAGACCTGATCGTCACGGCCGGCATCACCGGCACCGCGGCCAGTTGGCTCAAGCCTTCGATGAGGAATGCAGGTCTGGATCCGGACCAAATGCCCGACACCCCAGCGCGCAGCTACGACAGCAACCAGAGTTTTGCCGGCAAGCGCTGGATGGACGTCTGGGCCGCGGGCCAAGGTCTGGGTGCCATCAAGCAGATCGAGCCGGTGGCCCAAGTGGTGGACCGGCTGGTTGTGGAATACCAGCAGGCGGCAAAGCGCTTCGCTGCGCTAGCGCGCTAGCGGGCCGACACCTCGTCACCCGAAACCGACAACACACACCAGCCAGGCCGCGTGATGCACATCGACCTTGTGGACGAACCCCTGCACACCCTGCAGCCGCAGGGGCACCCCTTCATGAGCGGGCCTTTCACCCCCAACTGGCAGGAAGTCAACGCCAGCGGGCTCGAGGTGATCGGCGAGATTCCTCGGCGCCTCAACGGGGTCTACCTGCGCAACACCCAGAACCCGGTGCATCAGCCTCTGGGCACCTACCACGCCTTCGATGGCGATGGCATGGTGCACCTCCTGAGTTTCCAGGACGGGCGCTGCGAGTACCGCAACCGCTTCGTCCGCACCCGGGGCTTCGAGGAGGAGCAGGCCGCTGGCCAGGCCCTCTACGCTGGCCTGATTGACCGGCCCTCGCTCGCCACCCGCCCGGGCTGGGGCGCCCGCGGCGGGCTCAAGGACACCTCGGCCACCGATGTCATCGTCCACGCCGGCCAGGCGCTCACCACCTTCTACCAATGTGGCGAGCCTTACTACCTAGACGCCCGCACGCTGGAGATGAAGGGCGTTGCCCCCTGGGGCGCAAAGGTGATGGACGGCAACGGAATTTCAGCCCACCCCAAGGTCTGCCCGCGCAGCGGTGACCTGCTGTTTTTCAACTACTCGAAGCAGGCCCCCTTCATGCATTACGGGGAGGTCGACAAGGACCACCGTCTCGTGCACTACGTGCCGGTGCCACTGCCCGGCCCGCGGCTACCGCACGACATGATGTTCACTGAGCACTTCGCCATCCTCAATGACTTTCCCCTGCACTGGGACGAAGCGTTGCTCCCCCAGGGCCGGCACAAGCTGGTCTACCACGCCGACCGCCCGTCCCGCTTTGCGCTGGTGCCGCGGCGGCATGCGCCGCAGACGGGTATTCAGTGGTTCGAGGCCAGTCCCACCTATGTGCTCCACTGGCTCAATGCCTGGGAGGAGGGCGATGAGGTCGTTCTCCACGGCTACCACCAGAAGACCCCCATGCCCACCGGAGGCTACGACAACACCGGCGGCACATTGGGCCCGTCGCGCTACGGCCCCACGCTCTACGAGTGGCGGCTCCATCGGGTCACGGGTGCCGTGCGCGAGCGCCGGCTCGATGAACGCCACCTGGAGTTCGGCATGGTCAATGCACGTTACTGGGGCCGGCCCTACCGCTATTCCTACAACATGATCGCGCACCCGGGCTCTTTCCTGTTCGACGGCATTCTTCGCTATGACCATACAAGCAGCCAGTCGCAGCGGTACCTCTTCGGAGAGGGGCGTTTTGGCAGCGAGTCGCCGATGGCGCCCTGCCACGATGCCGGCACCGGACCTGGTGATGAAGACGACGGCTATGTGGTGAGCTTCGTCACCGACATGAGCGCCGACCGCTCCGAGTGCATCGTGCTCGACGCCCGCAACATCGCCGCCGGGCCGGTGGCGCGCATCCTCCTTCCGCACCGAATCAGCAGCGGCACCCACGCCTGCTGGGCCGACGCGAGTGAAATCCGCTCAGACTGGCAGGTACCCGCTTGAGCCCGACACAACACCCAGAGAAAGGCAATCCATGAACACGCCCGTCTACATCCTCGGTGGCTACCAGACCGACTTCGCCAAAGCGTGGGCCCGAAACGGGCAGGATATTTCCGACATGACCCGCGAGGGCACGCTAGGCACCCTACAGGCTGCCGGGGTGGACGCGGCCGAGATCGAGAGCATCCACGTTGGCAACGCCTTCGGCGAGATGCAGCGCCAGCAGGCCCACCTGGGCGCCATGGTGGCCCAGGTGGTGCCCGAGTTGTGGGGCGTGCCCGCGATGCGGCACGAAGGGGCCTGCGCCTCCTCCTCGCTGGGAGTTCTCAGCGCCATGGCTGAAATCGAAGCCGGCCGCTATGGCTGCGCCCTGGTGCTGGGGGTAGAGGAGTTCAAGAACCTCTCCGGCAACGAAGCCTCGGTGAACCAGAACGCCGCCGCTTGGCAAGGCCATGAGGGCTTTGACTGCACCTTCATGTGGCCGGCAGTCTTTGGCCGCGTCGCGATGGAGTACGAAAGCCGCTACGGCCTGGACCGCCAATACCTCAATCGCATTGCCGAGATCAATTACGGCAACGCCCGCCGCAACCCCCTGGCCCAAACCCGCACTTGGACGTTTCAGCCCGAGGACTTCACTGACGATGATGTGGCCAACCCGGTGATCGAGCCCGGAACTCGCCGCCGTGACTGCGGCCAGATCACCGACGGCGCTTGCGGTCTGGTGCTGGCCTCAGCCGAGTTTGCCCAGGCCCATGCCCGCCGCACCGGCCGCCGCCTCGAGGACATTCCCCGCATCAGCGGCTGGGGCCACCGCAACGCCGGCCTGCGACTGCAAGACAAGTTCGACCGCAGCCAAGGCCAGACCTATGTCTTCCCGCACCTGCGGCAAGCGCTGGAGGACGCCTGGAAGCGCGCCGGTGTGCCTGGGGTTGACGCGATGGACGGCATCGAGACGCATGACTGCTTCACCACCACCGAGTACGCCGCCATCGACCACCTGGGTCTCACGCCGCCCGGCCAGAGCTGGCAGGCGGTGGAAGACGGCACCATCGCCCCCGGCGGTCGTTGCCCGGTCAACATGAGCGGCGGCCTGATCGGTTGCGGCCACCCGGTGGGCGCGACTGGCGCGCGCATGGTGCTCGATGCGGCGCGACAGGTGACGGGACAGGCGGGCGACTGCCAGATCGAAGGTGCGAAGCGCCTGCAGACCCTCAACATCGGCGGCTCCTGCGCCACGGTGGTGAGCTTCGTGGTCGAGCGCGGCTGACAGCGGCGACAACCGGACTGCATGGACGCATCCGCCCCGGCCAAAGGCGCTCCCCAACCCGCGAGCGGACTTGGTCCATTCACTGCACAAGGGCCTGGAGATCCTTTCCTCCTTCCCGGAGGTCGAGCTTCTTGGGCCACTGGAATCTGAAGGGCCTGGGTCCTCAGCCCAGAACCCAATCGGACAGCGCTTGTGCCACTGCCCGCGGCTGCTCCATTGGCACCAGGTGCCCGCCGCCCTCAATGGCAACGAAGCGGGCCCCGGGGATGCCGGCGGCCAGCGCCGACATCTGCGCGGGTGTAAACAGCTTGTCGTGCGAGGCGGCCAGGACCAGGGTGGGCCGGGAGCCATCGAGCAGCCGGCTTCGATCGGGACGGGCAACGGTGGCGCGCACATGGGCGGCGAAATGGTCGGGGCCATAGGCCTGCACCATCTTCCGCCGCCGGTCCAACAGGGCCGCATTGGCCAGGCTGTCCGGATGGAAAGCGAGGGGCGCAGACTGCTCCATCAGCTCGAAGTAGCGGCCCTGGGCCACCGCCTCGAGAGAGGCCAGACGCCGCTGCGCAGCCTCGGCTGAATCGGCCTGCGGCGCCGAGCACAAAAGGGCAAAGCCGGCCACCCGCTCGGGTGCCGCCTCGAGCATGGCCAGCGCCACGTAACCACCGAAAGAAAAGCCGGCCAGCCAGAAGCGCTGCGGCAGGCGCTCCAGCCAGTGCGCGGCGATCACCTCCACCGATTCAAGCGGTGGGTTGTCGCGGGTATGAACCTGCACTGTGGTGGGCAGGGCGGCCAACACGCCGTCAAAGACGGCGGCCGTGTTGTTCAGGCCCGGGACCAGGGCGAGTGCCGGGGCCGATATTTGAGCGGTGCCTACCGCCTGCGAGCGCGTGTCAGTTGCTGCGGTCATGCTGGAATTTACTGGAGATCGAATTTCGCGAGGTCAATCCGATTGCTCTGAAGCCAGGCCGTCCTCACCAACCTCGGCGCAGCCGCTCCCCACTCACCCAGGTGCCGTGGAAGCCATGCGGCACCCGCTGTGGCAGCCGGATGCGGGTGACGGGACCCTGGGCCACATCCCGTGCATCGAAGATGGTGACGAAGGAGGCCTGGGCCGCAGCGTCCCACATGAAGCCAACCAGGTAGCCGTCGTCTTCGGCCTTTGCGCCATCGGCCGGTGCGAAGGGCGGCTCGCTGAACCACTTGTCGACGCCACCGTGGTAGGCGCTGGTGCTGCCCCGGAGCAGGTCGTGTCGGGCGATGCCGCAAAAACGCGGGTCCTCCGGCCGGGTGTTGCGGGCCATCAGCACGTTCCACGCGTAGCGGGTCTTGAAGCCCTGCATCGCCGAGTTGATGACGGGAAACTCTTGGTTGAAGATGTCGTCGAGAACACGTTCCCGGGTCTGGCCAGTGCGCAGGTTGAGGCGCCACTCGTAGAAGATGCAGTCGTTGTCCAGCGTGGCCAGCAGCCGGGGGAAGCCCTCCGCGTCGACCTGGCCGCGCCAGTCGCGCGGCACGCGAAAGGGTGTACCAACCATGACGATCTCGGTGCCGCCATGGCCGTCGTCCTCCTCCCAGGCGTTGGCCACGTGGTACATGTAGGTCGGCTTGGCCTCGAACCAGCGAATCTGGTCCGGGCTGCCATGGCGCGGCACCACCGCGAAACGCGAGGGCATGTCGGCGTAGAACTTGAGCTTGTGCCGACCGGCGGCAAAGGCGTCCATGTCGTAGAACAAGGGGAAGTCGTGCAGCACCGTGTAGTGCTCGGTCACCGCCATGTCATGCGGGAGGCGCGGGCCCGGCAACTGCACGGGCATGAAGGTCTGCAGCGCGCCATGCCGGTCGATCACCCCGTAGTGCATGTAGGGCGCTTCTTTGCCATAGGCAAAGAATAGAAATTCGCCGGTGCGCTCGTCCACCTTCGAGTGGGCCGATATCGGCAGCCCCGCGATGCGTGGGTCCATGTCCAGCCGGCCAGTGGTGGAGAGGTCCGTCGGGTTCACCTTGTAGACATCGCCGCCCAAGTACCACATGGCCAGCAACTGGCCGGCGTGGTACTTCACATCGGTGTTAGCGGTGTTCTTCAGCGGCGCATCCGGCCTGTCCTTGCGCGGCGGGTCCTTGATCCCTTGCCACAAGGCCTGACCCGCGGCGCGCTCCTCCTGCAAGCCCTGGGTGTTCACCCAGCGGTTACGGTAGCGGGCCCGACCGCCCTCAAACTCCACCGCGTGCAGCATGCCGTCGCCGTCGAACCAGTGGTAGCGGCCGGCGGCCTCGAAGCGACGGTTCGGACCGTTGCGTACATGCATGCCGGTCAGGTCACGCGGAATCTCGCCCTCGACCACATCGGTCAGGTCGACGGTCAGCTCGCGCGCCACAGGCGCGAAGCCTCCTTCGAGAACAGGCAGGTCGTTCATTCCCATGAGGGTCTCCTCGGTATGTCGGTGGGTCGGGTGGGACGCGTCGGTGAGGTGGTCACGGCTTCAGGCGGCGTTGCGCTGGGGACGGCGCGATTGCGAGACGCCAAAGCGCCCGGCAACAAAGCCCAGGTGGGTGAGGCTGGCGTTGCCGGCCGGGTTGAGGCCGGTGACGTGGTAGTCGCTGTAGGCAGCGGCGAAGTTGAGCGGCATCGCACCTGTGAGGTTGGTGGTGAGCTGCGCGCCGGCGCGGGCATAGGCGGCCTCGGCCTTGGCAATATAGCGCTCGTCGGTGGAATACAGGAAGGCCGTCAGGCCGCCAAACTCCCGCACATCAGCGGTGGCCTGGGCCAGCGCGTCCTCGGCACTGTCGCACGCGATCACGAAGCTCACCGGGCCAAAGCGCTCGCCGCCGTAAAGCGCGCGATCAGCGGTACTCACCTGCAGCATCAATGGGGTGCTGGTGCGGGCCTGAGGAAATTCGGGGTGCGGGTAGGGCGCAGGCTCAAGCAGCACCCGGCCCGTGTCAGCGCCCTGCTGCCGGAAGCCTTCGAGCATGGCCAGCGTCTGGGGCGACTGAATCGTCGCCAGAATCATCGAGGCCTTCTTGGGGTCGCGGGTGAGGGCAGCGACCGCTGCGGCCAGCCGCTCGCCGACCTCGTCCAGAGACACCTGACCCTGGGGCGTACGCACGCCGCTTCGGGGGACGTAGATGTTTTGCGGGCTGGTGCACATCTGCGCACTGAACATGCACAGCGTGGTGGCCAGGCTGCGGATGGCGGCGTCGAGGTCCTCGGCGGACTCCAGCACGACGGTGTTGCAGCCAGCGGTCTCGGTGTAGGCCAGGGCAGGCCAGGCGTTTTGCTCGACCCACTGACCAAACTGCACGCTGCCGGTGAAGTCGACGATGGCGGTCCTGGGATGTTTGACCAGCACCTTGCCCAGCGGCTCGGCCACCGAGTCCACCGCCAGCGTGACCAGGTTGGGATCAAACCCAGCCGCGGCCAGCACCCGACGGAACACACGCACCGAGATGGCCATAGGCAGCACCGTGGCCGGGTGCGGCTTGACGATCACCGGGTTGCCGGTGGCCAAGCTGGCCAGCATCGAGGGCCAGGCGTTCCAGGTGGGGAAACTTGCACAGGTGAAACACACCGCCACACCGCGCGGGATGATTCGATAGGTCTTCTCCAGCCGGATCTGCGACGGGCCGAAGCTGCGCTCCCAGTACGCGTGGGGGGTCACGAGCCGCATCGCCTTTTCGGCATAGACCAGGGCCTCGATGCCCCGGTCCAGCGCGTTGACCCCGGAGCCCGCGTAGGCCATGTTGTAGCTCTGGCCGGCGGTGTGCATGACTGCATGCGTCAGCTCAAAGAGGTGCTCACGGTACAGAACGTCCAACACCTCCATCAATGTGCCGAGGCGGGTTTCGATGGACGCCTGACTCCAGGCGGGCATGGCCGCAGATGCGGCGTCAAACAGCGCGTCGACATTGGCGCGGGGGTAATCAATCGCCAGAGGCTGCTGGGTGTAGGGTGAAACTTCCTCGCCGAGCCAACCCACCTGACCCGGCTGATCGAGCGCAAAGCGCCGCCGGCTGCCAGCATCTGCGCCATCGCCCAAGTGGGCCTCAAATGCTGTCCGACCAGCGGCCTGGGCGGCGACCGCGTCCGGGTACTTGGCCGGCATCTCCGGGTAGGGGCTCCAGCAATGCCGGGCCTCGCAGGCCTGGCGAGCCAGTTCCAGAACCGGCAGGTGCTTTTCGTAGGAATTCATGTGGCTTTCTTTCTGCGCCAGACCAGCCGGTGATGCCGCATGACGCCCAGCGCACCCGGCAGGGGATCAGAGGCGGAGAGCGTCAAGCTGCCATCGGCAGCGAAGTCCACATTGCGCACCTGCTGGCTGCCGACGAAGTTGGGGTTGAGCGCGAGGTCCACCTGGTGAACGACCTGTGCCTGGCCCTGATGAATGCGGGTTTCATAGCTGCCGGCGTAGCTGAAGTAGCTCTCGAAGGCAGCAAGTCGCTCGGCCTCAGGCACGCTGCGCACGCTCTCGCCAGACAGGCGCGGTCGGCCCCCCCGGGAAATGGTGCCGGCCATGCCGCCGTCGTGGGTGTACTGAATCAGGCCGATCGCATCCTCGCCATACGGAAAGCTGCTGGGCCGGCCATCGCTGTAGGCAATTTCCCAGCGAAGGAGTTGCCAGACCCCCTGCAGCCGCTGGGCGGTCTCTGTGGCCTGGTCGGTGAGTGGGCTGATTGCCAAGGCTTCTCCTGGAGTACCCGAGCGGGCTGACTTTCGTAATTGAACTGACTCTACGAAGTTAGCCGGTGACTGGCCCGGCCGCAAGGGGAAAACCGCGTGTACCCCCCGAGTTGCGCCGGCAGCAGCCGGCGCACACACGCAAGACCACTGCCCGAGAACTAATTTCACACCTTTTTATAGTTCTTTGGTATACATTTAACT
>NZ_JARXAB010000017.1 GCF_029866045.1 Ramlibacter sp.
ACGTTGGTGTTCTTGCCCAGGCGGTTAGGGAAGTTGCGGGTGCTGGTCGACATGACCGTGGCGCCCTCTTTGACCTGCGCTTGGTTGCCCATGCACAGCGAGCATCCGGGCATTTCCATGCGGGCACCGGCGGCGCCGAGCACGCTGTAGTGGCCCTCTTCGGTCAGGCGCGTCTGGTCCATCTTGGTCGGCGGCGCGACCCACAGCTTGACCGGTATGTCGCGCTTGTTTTCGAGCAGCTTGGAGGCCGCACGGAAGTGCCCGATGTTGGTCATGCAGGAACCAATGAACACCTCATCGATCTTGGCGCCAGCAACTTCGGACAGCGTCTTCACGTCGTCCGGGTCGTTCGGGCAGGCCACGATGGGCTCGTGGATCTCGGCCAGGTCGATCTCGATGACAGCGGCGTACTCGGCGTCGGCGTCGGCCTTGAGCAGCTGCGGGTTCTTCAGCCAGGCTTCTTGCGCGGCGATGCGGCGCGCCAAGGTGCGGGCGTCGGCGTAGCCGTTGGCGATCAGCGACTTCATCAGGGTGATGTTGCTGTTGATGTACTCGATCACCGGCTCCTTGTTCAGGTGCACGGTGCAGCCGGCGGCGGAGCGCTCGGCGGAGGAGTCGGACAGCTCAAACGCTTGCTCGACTTTCAGGTCTGGCAAGCCCTCGATCTCGACGATGCGGCCAGAGAAGACGTTCTTTTTGCCCTGCTTCGCGACGGTCAGGTGACCTTGCTTGATGGCGGCCAGCGGAATGGCGTTGACCAGGTCACGCAGGGTGACGCCCGGCTGCATCTTGCCCTTGAAGCGAACCAGCACGCTCTCGGGCATGTCCAGCGGCATCACGCCGGTGGCAGCGGCAAAAGCCACCAGGCCCGAGCCGGCCGGGAAGCTGATACCCAGGGGGAAGCGGGTGTGCGAGTCACCGCCGGTGCCGACGGTGTCGGGCAGCAGGAAGCGGTTCAGCCAGGAGTGGATCACGCCGTCGCCCGGGCGCAACGAGATGCCACCACGGGTGGACATGAACTCGGGCAGCTCGTGGTGCATCTTCACGTCCACCGGCTTGGGGTAGGCGGCGGTGTGGCAGAAGGACTGCATCACCAGGTCGGCCGAGAAGCCCAGGCACGCCAGGTCTTTGAGCTCGTCGCGGGTCATGGTGCCGGTGGTGTCCTGGGAGCCCACCGAGGTCATGCGCGGCTCGCAGTAGGTGCCGGCGCGCACGCCCTTGCCTTCGGGCATGCCGCAGGCGCGGCCGACCATCTTCTGGGCCAGGGTGAAGCCCTTGCCACTGTCCTTGGGCGCCTGGGGCAGACGGAACAGGGTGGAGACGGGCAGGCCCAGGGCCTCACGGGCCTTGGCGGTCAGGCCGCGACCGATGATCAGCGGAATGCGGCCACCGGCGCGCACTTCGTCAAACAGCACGTCGCTGCGCACCTGGAACTCGGCGATGACCTGGCCGTTCTTGAGGGCCTTGCCCTCGTAGGGACGCAGCTCGATCTCGTCGCCCATGTTCATCTGGCTCACGTCGAGCTCGATCGGCAGGGCGCCGGCGTCTTCCATGGTGTTGTAGAAGATCGGAGCAATCTTGGAGCCCAGGCAGACGCCGCCAAAGCGCTTGTTCGGGACGAAGGGAATGTCCTCGCCGGTGAACCACAGCACGCTGTTGGTGGCCGACTTGCGCGACGAACCGGTGCCCACCACGTCGCCGACATAGGCGACCAGGTTGCCCCGCTTGCGCAGGTCTTCGATAAACTTGATCGGGCCGCGCTTGCCGTCTTCTTCGGGGGTGATGCCGTCGCGGGTGTTTTTGAGCATGGCCAGCGCATGCAGCGGAATGTCCGGGCGGCTCCAGGCGTCGGGCGCGGGGGACAAGTCGTCGGTGTTGGTCTCGCCAGTCACCTTGAACACGGTGAGCTTCATCGACTGGGGCACTTCGGGGCGGCTGGTGAACCACTCGGCATCGGCCCAGGACTGCATCACGGCCTTGGCATTGGCGTTGCCCTTGGCGGCCTTCTCGGCGACGTCGTGGAACTGGTCGAACATCAAGAGGGTGGTCTTGAGGCCGTTGGCCGCAACCTGGCCGACTTCCTTGTCGTCCAGCAGGTCGATCATGGGGCTGATGTTGTAGCCGCCCAGCATGGTGCTCAAGAGCTCGGTGGCCTTAGCGCGGGAAATCAGCGCGCACTTTTCGGTGCCATGGGCCACGGCGGCCAGGTAGCTGGCCTTCACTTTGGCGGCGTCGTCCACGCCGGCGGGCACGCGGTGGGTGATCAGATCGACCAGGGTATGTTCTTCACCCTTGGGCGGATTTTTCAGCAGCTCGATGAGGTCGCCGGTCTGCTTGGCGGTCAGCGGCAGGGGCGGGATGCCGAGCTTGGCGCGCTCGGCGACATGGTCACGATAGGCTTGCAGCATGGTCTTCTCTCCGTCAAAAAAATAGTGGATTGGGCCGGTGTCCGGCTCTGCTTTCTGAACTCTGTTCGCTGATCTCGATAGTCTGCCTTATTGAGTTGCGTTCTCAGCGATGTCCCCGTTGACAACGGTGTCAGCGGCGGTGGCGGCAACGGAAGGAGCGGCAGGTACCGCAGCCGCATCAGCAATGGCAGGAGCCACAGCTGTATGAGCAGCGCCAGGAGCCACAGCAGTATCAGCAGAGGCGGGAGCCTCCGGTGGCAGGGGCTCCAACAAGCTTGGCGGCGGGTTCATTTTCATCGCCGCGGCCACCTGGACCTGCGACGGGCTCTGGCATTCGTCGGCCAGGCGCTTTCCCTGCTTCTGGCTCAAGAGCATTGACTTGTTTCCCAGTTGCAGCCACATCGCACCCCGCTTGGGATCCTCCAGACGAATGGCGCCAGTGCGGCTCACGATCGGGTGCATGCGAAAGCGCAATCCCTTGTGGATGCCGACCAGAAAAAAACCTTCACGGCGCGCTGGCTCCACGGTCACACTGGCGCCGAGTTCGCAGGTCATGACGCCCACATGCACAGCGCGTGCCACTTCGAGCTCGGCGGGGGACAGGTCGTGGGAGGGCTCGTCCTCGATCCGCACCCGCGACTCCACGGCCTTCTGGGCGGAGGGCGCCAACGCACCCCGGGGCTGCGCCTTGGCGGCAGTGCCAGAGGCAACCTTCGGGGTGGCCCTCGGGGTCGCCTTCGGAGCGGCCTTCGCAGTGGCCTTCGGCGTGACCTGTCTCGCGTTGCCTTTGGTGCCCGCCGGCACCGCTTCGGCCGCCTGGACAGGCGCCAGGATCTGAAGACCCAAAAGAGCGAGCAGGGCCAGAGGCAGCGCCTGTAGCGCCGAGGGGGTCGATGACGAGAGTCCCCACCAGGTCCACTCGATCATGCGGGGACCTCGTCGAACCAAGGGCGCACTTCGCTGGGCAGGGGCCGCCCGGTTTGGTGCGCGCGTTCAAGTACCTGCCAATGAAAGCGGTAGCTCGCCCGGTCTTCCAGCTTGCCTGCATGGCTGATCGGCGCCCAGTCGGCGCGGGCTGCAGCCAGCACGATGGCGGCGGCGGCTTCGATGTCACGGGCATCAGGTGCCATGGCGCCCAACACCAGCCGGATCTGGTCCGGGTGAATGCTCCACATCCGGGTGTAGCCCAGCTCTCGGGCGGCACGTCGGACGGCCTCGCGAAAAGCGTCGTGGTTCTTGAACTCGGTCACCACGCAATGCGAGGGCACCTTGCCATGGGCGTGGCAGGCCGAGGCAATCTCCAGCTTGGCGCGCAGCACCAGCGGGTGCCGGAACTGACCCTCCACCCCCATGCCGTCGGCGGGAATCGCGCCGCCGTGGGCCGAAACGAAATCCATCAGGCCAAAGCTCAGGGACTGGATGCGGGCGTGGGCAGCGATGTCGAAGGACCGATGCACCGCGGCGGGCGACTCGATGAGGGCATGCAGACCCAGTGTCGGCGCGCCAGCAGCGTCTACCGCACGTGCGGCACGCTCGACATCAGCTACGGACTCAACCTTGGGCACCATCACATGCACCAGGCGGGCGCCGGCGCGGCCGACGATGGTGCGGATGTCGTCTTCGAAGGCGGGATGGTCCACAGGGTGAACCCGCACCGCGACCCGGGCACCGGGCGCGGCGCCAGCCGCCATCTCCGCGACCAGGGCGGCATGCTCTCGCTCACCGCCTACCGGCGCACCGTCTTCGCAGTCGAGCGTGACGTCAAAGACGCAGGCGCCGAATTCCGCCGCCATCTCGGCCTGCAACTGCAGGCTCTTTTTCATGCGGGCCTCGACACCACTGTAGTGGTCGCACACCGGCAAACTGCCGGTGCGGGCCTGGGCGCCCAGGAGAACGTCGCGGGGATGCGCGCTCACGGCCTTGGGAAGGGACTGCAGCGCCGAACTCAGAGCAGGTGGGCGACGCCGGCCTGCTCGTCTTCCAGTTCCTTGAGCGTTTTGTTGATGCGCTCCTGGCTGAAGGCGTCGATCTCAAGGCCCTTGACGACTTCGTACTTGCCGTCCTGGGTGATGACCGGGAAGCCGAACATCACGTCCTTCGGAATGCCATAGTCGCCGTTAGACGCAATGCCCATGGTGACCCACTTGCCGTTCGAGCCCAGGGCCCAATCGCGCATGTGGTCGATGGCGGCGTTGGCAGCCGAGGCTGCCGAAGACAGGCCGCGAGCGTCGATGATGGCGGCGCCGCGCTTACCCACGGTGGGCAGGAACACGTCGGCGTTCCAGACCTGGTCGTTGATCTGGTCCTTGATGCTCTTGCCATTGGCAGTGGCATAGCGGTAATCGGCGTACATGGTGGGCGAGTGGTTGCCCCAGACGGTGAGCTTCTCGATCTCGCCAACCTTGCAACCGGTCTTGGCGGCAATCTGGCTGGCGGCGCGGTTGTGGTCCAAACGCAGCATGGCGGTGAAGTTCTCGCGCGGCAGGCTGGGCGCGCTCTTCATGGCGATGTAGGCGTTGGTGTTGGCGGGGTTACCCACCACCAGCACCTTAATATTGCGCGAGGCCACCTTGTCCAGGGCCTTACCCTGAGCGGTGAAGATCTGGGCGTTGGCGGCCAGCAGGTCGGCGCGCTCCATGCCAGG
Organism: Ramlibacter sp.; assembly: GCF_029866045.1. Taxonomy (GTDB): domain Bacteria; phylum Pseudomonadota; class Gammaproteobacteria; order Burkholderiales; family Burkholderiaceae_C; genus Ramlibacter. Next base: position 5,053 of record NZ_JARXAB010000017.1, read on the forward strand.
GCCGCGGGGACGAGCGCCGACGAGCAGCGCGTAGTCGGTGTCCTTGAAGGCGGTCATCGGGTCGCTGTGGGCCTCCATGCCGGCCAGCAAGGGGAAGGCGCAGTCTTCCAACTCCATCATCACGCCCTTGAGCGCCTTCTGGGCTTTTTCGTCGGGGATTTCGAGCAGTTGCAGGATGACGGGCTGGTCCTTGCCGAGCATTTCGCCAGAGGCGATGCGGAAAAGGAGGGCGTAACCGATCTGGCCAGCGGCGCCGGTGACGGCGACGCGAACAGGCTTCTTGCTCATGGGGAAATCTCCGGATGAAGTAATGGAAATTGGAAGTACTCCGGAGCAAAGGCCTGGGGGCCCCGACACCGGCCCGCGCGAGGGATCCAGCCTGCCGGCGGCACCCCCTGCGCAACGGCCGCGAGTGTACTGCCGAAAACCCGCTTTGGTCAATTTGTCTTATGTCTTATATAAGATATGATTTGACGAACCGCGTAAAGTCATGGCCACCGCCCCCCTGCCCTATCCCGAGTCCGGAGTACCTGAAGCGGGCACGCCCGCCTTCAGCCCGCTTTACCAGCAGATCAAGGGACTGATTCTCCAAAGCCTCGAGATGGGCGAATGGAAGCCCGGCGAGATGATTCCCAGCGAGATGGAACTCGCTGCGCGCTTTCGCGTGAGCCAAGGCACAGTGCGCAAGGCGATCGACGAGTTGGCCACCGAAAACCTGGTGGTACGCCGCCAGGGCAAGGGCACCTTCGTCGCCACCCATGCCGAGCAGCATGTGCAGTACCGGTTCCTGCGCCTGGTGCCCGACGCCGGTGAGCCCGGCGCCGAGGTGCCCGCAGAGCGAAGCATCATGGAATGCCGGCGGGTACGGGCCAGCGCCGAGATCGCCAGGCCGCTCGCCCTGCGCGCCGGCGAGGCAGTGGTGCAGGTTCGGCGGGTGCTTTCATTCGCAGGTGTCCCTACCATCTTGGAAGACATGTGGCTGCCGGGCACGGCCTTCAAGGGCCTGTCCGCCGAACGCCTGGCTGGCTGGCGCGGCGCCACCTACGCCATGTTCGAGCTGGAATTCGGCGTGCGCATGGTGCGCGCGCAGGAACGCCTGCGCGCGGTGGCGGCGGACGCGCAGCAGGCCCCGTTGCTCAAGGTGCCCAAAGGCCACCCGCTGCTGTCGGTGGAACGAATTGCTTTGACTTACAACGACGTACCGATGGAGTTTCGCAGGGGCCTCTATCGCACGGATTCGCGCCATTACCGCAACGACCTGAGCTGAAACGCGCGATGCGCAGCCTTCCTATCACCCGCACTTTTCAAAACTCCGTCTGCCCATGCACCGAACTGGCACACGCGAGTCACCCGGGCGTCGGGTTATCTGCGAAGGCTCCGCGTCAGCTTGATGCGTTGCAATAGAATTTCAGTCCGTCACGAACTACAAGATTGCGCACCCCATGACCGATATCGCGAAGAAGCGCCCCGAGTTCCGAAACATCAACGCCCTGACGGACCTGCCGAGCTACCGGCTTCCCGCTGCCGGCATCGTCTCTATCCTGCACCGCGTGAGTGGCGTGCTGATGTTCATCCTGATGCCTTTCATCATCTGGATGTTCGACACCTCGGTCTCATCCGAAATTTCCTTCGCACGCTTCACCGCTGCCTTCAATGTCGGCATCGGCTTCGTGCCGGGCTGGTTCATCAAGCTGGTGGCCCTGGCGCTGATCTGGGCTTATCTGCACCACTTCATCGCTGGCATCCGTCACATCATGATGGACGTCAACCACGCCGCGGTGACCAAGCAATCGGGCGCCTCCAGCGCCAAGCGCACCCTGATCGGCAGCGTGGTGCTGACCATCGCCCTGGGCGCCAAGCTGTTCGGCCTGTACTGAGCAGTCCGGAACGTAGCAGCCCAACCGCACCGCCCCACTGGCAACGACCTCCACCGCATTCCACCGATTCCCTAGGAGCATCCCCCCATGTCCGTGAACTACGGTTCCAAGCGCATCGTCAGCGGCGCCCACTATGGCCTGCGTGACTGGCTGGCCCAACGCGTGACCGCCGTCCTGATGGCGCTGTTCACTCTGATCGTCCTGGCCCAGTTGATCTTCTTCACGGGCCCCATCGGCTACGAAAAGTGGGCCGGTATCTTCGCCGCCCAGTGGATGAAGTTCCTGACCTTCTCCGTCGTGATCGCCCTCATCTATCACGTGTGGGTGGGCATCCGTGATGTGCTGATGGACTATGTCAAGCCCGTCGCCGTCCGCCTGCCGCTGCAGGTCTTTGCCATCGTGTGGCTCGTCGGCTGCGCCGGCTGGACCCTGCAGGTCCTGTGGCGCCTGTGAGCGTCACCCTGATCGCCTGAATACCGCCCGAGACACCCGAAGCTTCCCAGCATGACCTACACCTCCAACAACATCACCAAGCGCAAGTTTGACGTCGTCATCGTCGGCGCCGGCGGCTCCGGCATGCGCGCCTCGCTGCAACTGGCCCGCGCCGGACTGAACGTGGCCGTCTTGTCCAAGGTCTTCCCGACCCGCTCGCACACCGTGGCCGCCCAGGGCGGCATTGGTGCCTCGCTGGGCAACATGAGCGAGGACAACTGGCACTACCACTTCTACGACACCGTCAAGGGCTCCGACTGGCTCGGCGACCAAGACGCCATCGAGTTCATGTGCCGCGAAGCGCCCAAGGTCGTCTACGACCTCGAGCACATGGGCATGCCCTTTGACCGCAACCCCGACGGCACCATCTACCAGCGCCCCTTCGGCGGCCACACCGCCAACTACGGCGAAAAGCCGGTCCAGCGTGCCTGCGCTGCGGCCGACCGCACCGGCAACGCGATGCTGCACACCCTGTACCAGCAAAACGTCAAGGCCAAGACCAGCTTCTTCGTCGAGTGGATGGCGCTCGACCTCATTCGCGACGCCGACGGTGACGTGGTCGGCGTGACTGCCCTTGAGATGGAAACTGGCGACCTGCACATCCTGCAGGCCAAGACGGTTCTGCTGGCCACCGGCGGCGCTGGCCGTATCTTTGCTGCCTCCACCAACGCCTTCATCAACACCGGTGACGGCCTGGGCATGGCAGCGCGTGCAGGCATTCCGCTGGAGGACATGGAGTTCTGGCAGTTCCACCCCACCGGCGTGGCCGGCGCGGGCGTGCTGCTGACCGAAGGCTGCCGCGGAGAAGGCGCCATCTTGCTCAACAGCAACGGCGAGCGCTTCATGGAACGCTATGCCCCCACCTTGAAAGACCTGGCCCCGCGTGACTTTGTCTCGCGCTGCATGGACCAGGAAATCAAGGAAGGCCGTGGCTGCGGCCCCAACAAGGACTACGTGCTGCTCAAGCTCGACCACCTGGGCGCAGACACCATTCACAAGCGCTTGCCCTCTGTGTACGAAATCGGCGTCAACTTCGCCAACGTCGACATCACCCGCGAGCCGATTCCGGTCGTGCCCACCATCCACTACCAGATGGGCGGCATTCCGACCAATATCCACGGCCAGGTCGTGGTGCAGACCGCCACCGACCACAACGCGGTGGTCAACGGCCTGTACGCGGTGGGCGAGTGCTCCTGCGTCAGCGTGCACGGCGCCAACCGCCTGGGCACCAACTCGCTGCTGGACCTGCTGGTCTTTGGCCGCGCCGCCGGCACCCACATCGTCGAATTCAACGAGAAGAACAGGGAGCACAAGCCGCTGCCGGCCGATGCTGCCGACTTCACCCTGGCCCGCCTGAACCGGCTGGAGGAGGCCTCCTCCGGCGAATACGCTCAGGACGTGGCCAACGACATCCGCGCCGCCATGCAAGAGCACGCTGGCGTGTTCCGCACCCAGGCCAGCATGGACGAGGGCGTGAGCAAGATCGCGGCTCTCCGCGATCGGGTCCAGGCCATCGGCCTGAAAGACAAGTCCAAGGTCTTCAATACCGCTCGTATTGAGGCCCTGGAAGTCGACAACCTGATTGAGTGCGCCCAGTCCACCATGGTCTCGGCGGCTGCCCGCAAGGAGTGCCGCGGCGCACACACCGTCAACGACTACGAACGCCCGATCGACGACCCGGTCACCCCGATGGGCCGTAACGACGCCGAATGGATGAAGCACACCCTGTGGCATAGCGCCAGCAACAGCCTGACCTACAAGCCGGTCAAGCTGACCCCCCTGACTGTCGACAGCGTTCCCCCGAAGGTCCGCACGTTCTGAAGACCCCCCTAGGTTGTCCTACGTACTTCACACGAAGCGAACCCCCCACTAGATTCGAGAGCAAGCCATGCAAAAACGCACCTTCCAGATCTACCGCTACGACCCGGACAAGGACGCCAAGCCCTACATGCAGACCATCGAGATCGAACTCGAAGGCAATGAGCGCATGCTGCTGGACGCCCTGATGAAACTCAAGGCGCAGGATCCGACCATCTCGTTTCGCCGCTCCTGCCGCGAGGGTGTGTGCGGCTCCGACGCGATGAACATCAACGGCAAGAACGGTCTGGCTTGCCTCACGAACATGAACACGCTGCCGGGCACCATCGTGCTCAAGCCGCTGCCCGGCCTGCCCGTGGTGCGCGACCTGATCGTCGACATGACGCAGTTCTTCAAGCAGTACCACTCGATCAAGCCCTACCTGGTCAACGAGACCATTCCGCCGGAAAAGGAGCGCCTGCAGTCGCCCGAAGAGCGAGATGAGCTCAACGGCCTGTACGAGTGCATCTTGTGCGCCAGTTGCTCGACCAGCTGTCCCAGCTTCTGGTGGAATCCGGACAAATTCGTCGGACCCGCCGGCCTGCTCCAGGCCTACCGCTTTATCGCCGACAGCCGCGACCAGGACACCGCTGGCCGCCTCGACAACCTCGAGGACCCGTACCGTCTGTTCCGCTGCCACACCATCATGAACTGCGTCGATGTCTGCCCCAAGGGTCTGAACCCCACCATGGCGATTGGCAAGATCAAGGAACTGATGGTGCGCCGCGCCGTTTAATCGGGCTGCGTGCACGATATTGGAAATGACAGAGGAGTTGCTGGACGAACGGGGACTGAGCAAGCTCAAGTGGCGATGCCGCCGGGGGCTGCTCGAAAACGACCTGTTCATCGAGCGTTTTTTTCAGCGCCATGAAGCGGGGCTCACCGTGAGGCAGGCCTCGGCGCTGGGGCAGTTGATGGACCTGGCAGACAATGACCTGCTCGATCTGCTGCTTCGCCGACGGGAACCCGAACCTGAACTCGAGAGCGCCGATGTGAAGCGGGTGCTTGAGATGCTGCGGACGTGAATTAAAGAGGAAAGACCATGAAACTTGCCGACAACAAAGCCACCCTGTCGTTCTCTAACGGCAGCCCCAGCGTCGAAATGCCCGTCTACCAGGGCTCCATCGGCCCCGACGTCATCGACATCCGCAAGCTGTACGCGCAGACCGGCATGTTCACCTACGACCCGGGCTTCCTGTCCACAGCGTCCTGCCAGTCGGCCATCACCTACATCGACGGCGACAAGGGCGAGCTGCTGTACCGCGGCTACCCCATCGAGCAGTTGGCAACCCAGTGCGACTTCCTCGAGACCTGCCACCTGCTGCTCTACGGAGACCTGCCCGACGCCAAGGGCAAGACCGACTTCACCCACCGCGTGACCATGCACACCATGGTCAATGAGCAGATGCAGTTCTTCCTGCGGGGCTTTCGCCGTGACGCGCACCCGATGGCGGTCATGACCGGCTTGGTGGGCGCCCTGTCGGCCTTCTATCACGACAGCACTGACATCAATAACCCGGAGCATCGCGAGATTGCGGCCATCCGCCTGATCGCCAAAATGCCCACGCTGGTCGCCATGGCCTACAAGTACAGCGCGGGCCAGCCGTTCATGTACCCCAAGAACAGCCTCTCCTACGCCGGCAACTTCATGCACATGATGTTTGCGACGCCTTGCGAGGAGTACAAGCCCGACGAGGTGCTGGTGCGCGCCCTCGACCGCATCTTCATCCTGCACGCTGACCACGAACAAAACGCTTCCACCTCCACCGTTCGCCTGTGCGGCTCGTCGGGCACCAACCCCTTCGCCGCCATCGCCGCCGGCGTGGCCTGCCTGTGGGGCCCCGCCCACGGCGGCGCCAACGAGGCTTGCCTCAACATGCTCAGTGAAATTCAGCAGGCGGGTGGCGTGGCCAAGATCGGCGAATTCATCAAGCAGGCCAAGGACAAGAACTCCGCGGTCAAGCTCATGGGCTTTGGTCACCGCGTGTACAAAAACTACGACCCGCGCGCCAAGCTGATGCAGGAGACCTGCAAAGAGGTGCTGGGCCACCTGGGCGTCGCCAACGACCCGCTGCTGCAAATCGCCCAGGCGCTCGAGAAGATCGCCCTGGAAGACGAATACTTCGTCTCCCGCAAGCTCTACCCGAACGTCGACTTCTACTCGGGCATCGTGCAGCGCGCCATCGGTATCCCGACCTCGCTGTTCACCGCCATCTTCGCCCTGGCGCGCACCGTGGGCTGGATTGCACAGCTCAACGAGATGATCGGCGACCCCGAGTACAAGATTGGCCGTCCGCGTCAGCTGTTCTCGGGCTCTGTGCGCCGCGACGTTCAGCCCCTGGCCCAGCGCTGATCGGGCTGCGCCCAGCCCACCCGGGCTCTCGGCCAGTTCACCCGGGCGTCCGGCCAGCCGGCGCCCGGGCACAAGACCACACCGACTCCCGGCCAGCCGGCGCACAGGCAAAGGGCCTCTAACCGAAGGCCCTTCACCGCCACACCGGCGCTCAGGTCAGGCGGGCACGGGATGCCCCTCTTCCTGCCGAGCAAAGCATGCACAAGCCCCAGCGCCAGGGGTATAAAGCTCTGCGCACTGCCGAACTGGCAATACGATCCTGCGCAAGGAGGGGCCGACATGAGTGATGCAACGATTTGGTGGGTGCTGACCGGTGTGCTGGTGGCGCTGGAATTGGCGACTGGCACCTTTTACCTGCTGATGCTGGGCCTGGGCGCTGCGGCTGCAGCCCTGTCTGCCATGGCAGGGCAAGGGCTGAGCACGCAGCTGATCGTGGCCGCCGCTGTGGGCGGTCTGGGGGCCGTGTTGCTCGGCCAGTGGCGCAAACGCCAAGCCACCACGCCGCAAGACGCCCAAGACCAGCATCTGGACCTGGGGAGCACGGTGATGGTCAATGCCTGGGATGCGCAAGGCTTGACACAGGTGAAGCACCGCGGCGCGCTCTGGAGCGCTATGCTCGCCCCCGGCCAGTCTCCAGCAACGGGGGCACACCGCATTCAGGCCGTGGCAGGCAACCGCCTCGTGCTTGAAAAAATCTGAGCAGCCCGCTCAACCTATAGAAGAGGAAGAAACGCCATGGAAATCGCCGCAGTCCTCGTCATCATCGCGATCTTATTTATCGTCAAAACCGTCAAGGTCGTGCCGCAACAGGAGGCCTGGGTCGTTGAAAGACTCGGGAAATTCCATGACAGCCTGGCACCGGGTCTGAATTTTGTGGTTCCCTTTGTCGACAAGGTCATCCAAAAACACAGCTTGAAAGAAATCCCGCTCGACGTGCCGAGCCAGATTTGCATCACGCGGGACAACACCCAGCTGCAGGTCGACGGCATCCTGTACTTTCAGGTGACAGACCCCAAGCTGGCCAGCTATGGGTCGTCCAACTACATCGTGGCGGTGACGCAGCTGGCGCAAACCAGTTTGCGCAGCGTCATCGGCAAGCTGGAGCTCGACAAGACCTTTGAAGAGCGCGACATCATCAACGCACAAGTGGTGGCGGCCATCGACGAAGCGGCCTTGAATTGGGGCGTCAAGGTGCTGCGCTACGAGATCAAGGACCTGACCCCGCCCAAGGAAATCTTGCTGGCCATGCAGTCCCAGATCACGGCCGAGCGCGAAAAGCGCGCCCTGATCGCGGCCTCAGAAGGCCGCCGCCAGGAACAGATCAACATTGCCACCGGCGAACGCGAGGCCTTCATCGCCCGCTCTGAGGGCGAAAAGCAGGCCGCCATCAACAAGGCCCAAGGCGATGCCGCTGCCATCACCGAAATGGCCAATGCCACGGCGCAGGCGATCGAGCGCATTGCCACCGCGATCCGCCAGCCTGGAGGCGAGCAAGCCGTGCAATTGAAGGTGGCCGAGCAAGCCGTGCAGGCTTACGGCAAAGTGGCGCAAGACGCCAAGACCACGCTGATCGTGCCGGGCAACATGACCGAGGTATCGGGCCTGATCGCCTCGGCCATGCAGATGGTGAGCACGGGCAAGCAAGCAGGCTGAGCGAGCCCCAAGAAGGGGAGCCACTCCCTCTGACAACGGACTGCTGAAGTTGGCATGGGGCCTTCAGCACGATCCCCCACTCTGGAGCGTCCATTCATGAACCGACACGAACGAGACGAGTTGCTGCAGTTCCTCCAGCCACTGCTGCGTGCGCGCGCCGCCGATAAGGACTTCGCCGCAGAGACACTCATCCTGGAGCAGTGCGCGCGCCAGCCCGACGCGCTCTACCTGCTCGTGCAACGCACCATGGCCCTCGAGAAGGCTCTCCAGGCGGCACAGGCGCAGTTAGCAGAAGAACGAGGACCGGTCGATGCCTCGGTCATGGCGCAGGATCCAGATGGCGATGCGCCACTTGCGCGCCAGCAGTCGGCAGATCGAAGTGGTGCGTGGGGCCGCGGCCTGCTCGCACAGGTGACCACCATCGGCGCCGGCGTGGGGCTCGGCGTCACAGCGGGCGTTGTCGCAGGCGGCTTGCTCCTGGATGCCGCCGAGGATTGGTTCAGCGACGAACTCTGAGCGGGTGCCGACCGCCGAAGTCGATCGCGCTCATCATGGCGTCACCGAATTCCTCGTGGATGAAGGTCTAGATAGCGGCGGCGTAGACGCTGACGATCTGCACCCGGGGACGACCGCCCCTCAGCCGGGCTGCAGCGTCAACCGCCTCACCTCAGAACGTGGCCTGTAGCGCAGCCCGCAAGGCCGGCGTCACCTCGGGCATCACGCCGAACCAGGCGTGGAAAGCCGGCCTCGCCTGGTTGATCAACATGCCCAAGCCGCCGACCGCGCGGTGCCCGCGCTGGCGCGCCGTGGCCAGCAGAGGCGTTTCCAGCGGGATGTAGACCAGGTCAGACACCAGAGCGCCGGCAGGCAGGTCGTCAAGCACCACATCCAGGGCCGGGTGACCCTGCATGCCCTGGGTGGTCGTGTTGACCAACAGGCTCACGCCGGCCATCGCCTGGTTGCGGTCTTTCCAGTCGACCACCTTGACCTGGGTGCCAAGCTCTTGTGCCAGGGCCTCGGCCTTTTCACGGGTTCGATTGGTCAGGCGGACCTCGGGGGCGCCCTCGTCCAGCAGGGCCACCACGATGGCGCGGGCAGCGCCGCCGGCGCCCAGCACCAGGGCCGGGCCGGCATCTCCGCGCCAGGCCGGGTCGGCGTCGCGCAGGCTCTGCACCCAACCGGCGCCGTCGTTGTTCATGCCATACAGGCTACCGTCCTCGCGCACGACGATGGTGTTGATGGCGGCCATCCGCCGGGCCACCGGATGGAGGTCGTCCATCAGCCTCAGCGCCTGCACCTTATGGGGCACCGTCACATTGCAACCGGCAAAGCCCAGCGCAGGCAGGCCGCGGATGGCATCACCCAAGCGCTCGGGTGGGACCGGCAACTGCACGTAGGTGCCCTGGAGACCGTACTGGGCGATCCAATGCTTGTGGATAACGGGCGATCGGGAGTGGGCCACCGGCCACCCCATGACACCGGCCCGGATGAAGCGGGATTCGGACATAAGTACTGTGGGTTTCGTATTCTCGTAGAGGGGCGCGGCGAAGTGGCTTGCCAGTCAACGGCTCGCGGGCCCTGCACTCCAACGCGCCATTGTGCAATGCCCGCCGATCACATCAGCGGGCAGGTGGCTCCCAGCCTGCGGGATCGAAGGACCATTGCCCATGGTGGCGGATGGACAAAAGGTGCACTGTGCGTTGGGGATCGGTCACTGCATAGAGCATCAGGTAGTCGCCGTGCAGGTATTCACGCAGGGCTCCTGCGTGGAGGGCGGGCAGGCCCTCCAAAGCCGCCCGTGCGCCCTCGGACGGCGCGCCACGGTCTCCATAGCGCCGCCCCATGCGCGGGAACCGCGCGAGGTTGGGGATGACCGTTTCATGCAGCGCTATCAACAGGGCCTCGACGACAGAGGTGGCCCCGACGCTGGCGTAAAAGCGCTCGATCTCGTCCAACCTGGCATTGAAGCCCGCGGTCAGGATCACCCGGTAGCGTGACTCGGCCTCGTCCGTCATGGCAGATCAACGAGTCGATTGGCGCAGCCGTTTGAGCCGACGGGCGATGGACTCCGCAGCATCCTCTGTCCGCCCGGCCTCGATGTCCTCAAACCCCCGCCTCGCATCCTCAAGCAGCAGCAGCGTCATCCGCTCCTCCTCCAGTTGGTGGTAGTAGTCGAGGCGCGCTGCGTCGATCAGCGCCACATAGCTCTCCCCGTTGCGGGTGATGACCTTCTCAGCGCCAGCCTTGACCTCCTCAGCTAGTTCCGAGAGCCGCGCCCGGGCCTGGGTAAAGGGAACAACATCTCGCGCGTGAATAGCCACTTTGCACTCCCATGTACAGAATTCTGTGCAGTCTAAACCTGCATTCGTCCCGCGTGTGCCCCTTCACCGCCTCGCCAAGTGGCTGGCGAAGCCAACGCCGCGAAAAGCCTCGCTCGCAAACGATGAGAATGTAGTATTAAATAGCTCATCATTAGATGATTGCGGCACCGCCCCCGCCAACACGTCCTGGGGCGCGTACAGGTGGCCATCCGCCATCAAAGGACCTTCATGCACCCAAAATTCTGGATCCGTCTCCCGATCGCCGCTCTGCTTGTGGCGCTGACCTACCTGCTGTTCTGGCCAATCGATGCCAGCCCCGTGAGCTGGCAGCCGCAACCCTCTGACGGGTACCAGGGCGTGCATCTGCCCAACGAGAAACTGGCGGCCTTCAAACCAGTACCGCTGACCTGGGGCGCAGGGCCAGAGCATGTGGCGGTCGGGCCCGACGGCAAGGTCTACATGGGCCTGGACAACGGGCGAGTGGTGCGGATGGCGCCCGACGGGTCCAGCCAGGAGGTCGTAGCCGACACGGGCGGCCGGGTGCTGGGGTTCGACTTTGACGCGCAGGGCCGACTCATCGCCGCCGATGCATACCGAGGCCTGATCGCGATCGACTCCGGCGGCAAGGTCTCGCTGCTGACACAGGAAGTCGGCCCAGGAGACCCGATCCGCTACGCCGATGCGGTTACCACCGGCGCCGACGGCCGCATCTACTTCACGGAAGGCAGCCAGCACTTTGCGCCAGAGGAGTGGGGAGGCCCACTGGGCGCGAGCGTCGCCGAAATCATTGAGCAACGCGGAAGCGGTCGGGTTCTGGTCTACGACCCTGTTACCCGTCGCACCGAGGTGATCGCGCGGGGACTGGTCTTTGCCAACGGGATCGTGGTAACCCAAGACGGCCGCTCGCTGCTGGTGGTGGAGACGGGTCGCTACCGGGTCTGGCGCATCGACCTCGCGGCGCGCAACCTCGATGTTCGAAAGGGCGGCACGGACCAGGCGCGGGTGCTGCTGGATAATCTGCCCGCCTTTCCGGACAACCTCACCCGGGGCAGCCAGGGTCGCTATTGGCTGGGGCTGCCCCAGGCGCGCAGCCAACTTGCCGACCAACTGGCCGCTCTCCCCTTCCTGCGCACCATCACCCTGCGTTTGCCCCAGGCGCTGCTGCCCGCCCCTGCGCCCTATGGCCATGCCATCGCCTTCACCGAGCAGGGCGAGGTGGTCGTCGACCTGCAAGACCCCAGCGGTCGCTGGCACGACATCACCGGCGTGACCGAAGCGGCGGGCCGCCTGTACCTGCACAGCCTCGTCGTCCCCGCGCTGGGCATGCGGCCCTGAGCTGCCTGCGCCGGGCACATGCCGAGCAAGACATAAAATGGCAGTCTGCACGCAACCTGAGTCCACCAGGACCGCACGGACCGCCACATCATGGGACGCACCCTCTACGACAAGATCTGGGACGAACATGTCGTCCACACCGAGGAAGACGGCACCGCCGTCCTCTACATCGACCGCCATCTGGTCCACGAGGTGACCAGCCCGCAGGCCTTCGAGGGCCTGCGCGAGACAGACCGCAAGGTCTGGCGCATCAGCTCCATCGTCGCCACCGCCGATCACAACACGCCCACCACCGGCTGGGAGCTGGGCTACGACGGCATCACCGACCCGATCTCCAAGGAGCAGGTGACTACGCTGGACAAGAACATTGCCGAGTTCGGCTCTGCCGCCTACTTCCCCTTCTTGGACAAGCGCCAGGGCATCGTCCACGTCATCGGCCCGGAGCAGGGCGCCACCCTGCCGGGCATGACCGTGGTCTGCGGCGACAGCCACACCTCCACCCACGGCGCCTTCGGCGCGCTAGCGCACGGCATCGGCACCTCCGAAGTCGAGCACGTGATGGCCACCCAGACCTTGCTGGCCAAAAAGGCCAAGAACATGCTGGTCAGGGTTGATGGCCAACTGGCCCGCGGCGTCACTGCCAAGGACATGGTGCTGGCCATCATCGGAAAGATAGGTACCGCAGGTGGTACCGGCTACACCATCGAGTTCGGCGGCGCTGCCATTCGCAGCCTGTCCATGGAAGGCCGCATGACGGTGTGCAATATGGCCATCGAAGCCGGTGCACGCGCCGGCCTGGTGGCGGTCGACGACAAGACCATCGAGTACGTCAAGGGCCGCCCGCTGGCGCCCGCTGGCGTCGAGTGGGACCAGGCGGCCGCCTACTGGCGAACCCTGTACTCCGACCCGGATGCGAGCTTCGACGCCGTGGTGACCTTGGACGCCACCCAGATCCTGCCGCAGGTCACCTGGGGCACCTCCCCCGAAATGGTGCTGGGCGTGGACGCCCGCGTGCCCGACCCCGACAAAGAAAAAGACGCCAACAAGCGCGGCGCCATGGAGCGCGCCCTGGCCTACATGGGCCTGGAGCCCGGCAAGCCGCTGGCCGACATTCATGTCGACAAGGTCTTCATCGGCTCGTGCACCAACAGCCGCATCGAGGACATGCGCGAGGCCGCTGCTGTGGTTAAGCGCCTGGGCCAAAAAGTATCGAAGACCGTCAAGCAGGCCCTGGTCGTTCCGGGCTCGGGGGTGGTGAAGGCACAGGCCGAGCGCGAGGGACTGCACGAGGTCTTCATGGCCGCCGGCTTCGAGTGGCGCGAACCGGGCTGCTCCATGTGCCTGGCGATGAACGCCGACCGGCTCGAAGCCGGTGAGCGCTGCGCTTCGACCAGCAACCGCAACTTCGAAGGTCGCCAGGGTGGCGGTGGGCGCACCCATCTGGTGTCACCCGCCATGGCCGCGGCCGCGGCGATCCACGGCCACTTCGTCGACATCCGCCAGTTCGCCTGACCGCTCCCGGAGAGCCCGCCATGAAATCACTCACCGCCCTGATCCTCTCTGCCATCGTCAGCCTGATGCTGTCCGGCTGCAACACGCTCGAAGGCATCGGCCAGGACATCAAAAAAGCCGGCGGCGTCATCGAAGACGCGGCCAAAAAGAAGTAAAGCCATGGACAAGTTCACCGTGCACAAGGGCGTTGTCGTGCCCATGGACCGTGAGAACGTCGACACCGACGCCATCATCCCCAAACAGTTTCTGAAGTCGATCCGTAAGACCGGCTTTGGCCCCAACCTCTTTGACGAGTGGCGCTACCTCGACCCGGGCGAACCCGGCCAGGACCCGGCCTCACGCAAGCCCAACCCGGACTTCGTGCTGAACCAACCCCGCTACCAGGGCGCGTCCATCATGATTGCGCGCAAGAACTTTGGCTGCGGGTCATCCCGTGAGCATGCGCCCTGGGCCATCGTCCAGTGGGGCGTCCGGGCGCTGATCGCCCCGAGCTTTGCCGACATCTTCTTCAACAACTGCTTCAAGAACGGCCTGCTGCCCATCGCCCTGCCCGAGGCCATCGTGGCCCGCCTGTTCGACGAGGTCGCCGCCTTCCCGGGCTACAGCCTCACCGTCGACCTCGAGCGCCAGGTGATCGTGCGCCCCCGGGGCGAAGAGATCCCATTTGACGTCCAGGCCTTCCGCAAGTACTGCCTGATCAATGGCTTTGACGATATCGGACTGACCCTGCGCCACGCCGACAAGATCCGCAGCTTTGAAGCCCAGCGCCTGGCCACCAAGCCCTGGCTGGCTCGCACGCTGCACGGCTGACATTTGCCGTTGGCGCGCTGGCGCCAACGCCCTGCCCTTTTTGGTACTCAAAATCCCCATGAAAATCGCAGTTCTGCCCGGTGACGGCATCGGCACCGAAATCGTCGCTGAGGCGGTCAAGGTCCTCCATGTCCTGGGCCTTTCATTCGAGATGGAAACCGCCCTGGTGGGCGGCGCCGCCTACGAGGCCCACGGCCACCCACTGCCCGACGCCACGCTCAAGCTCGCCCAGTCGGCCGATGCCATCCTGTTCGGTGCAGTGGGCGACTGGAAGTACGACAAGCTCGAGCGCGCGCTGCGCCCGGAGCAGGCCATCCTGGGCCTGCGCAAGAATCTGGGCCTGTTCGCCAACTTCCGCCCGGCCATCTGCTACGAGCAGCTGGTAGACGCCTCCAGCCTCAAGCCCGAGCTGATTGCCGGCCTCGACATCCTCATCATCCGCGAGCTCACCGGCGACATTTACTTCGGCCAGCCCCGTGGCCGCCGTGTCGCCACCGACGGCCATTTCCCCGGCGCCGAGGAAGCCTTCGACACCATGCGCTACTCGCGTCCGGAGATCGAGCGCATCGCTCACGTCGCCTTCCAGGCTGCCCGCAAGCGCGGTAAGCATGTCACCAGCGTCGACAAGGCCAACGTGCTCGAGACCTTCCAGTTGTGGAAGGACGTGCTCACCGAGATCGGCAAGGAATATCCGGACGTGACGCTCGACCACATGTATGTGGACAACGCTGCCATGCAATTGGTCAAAAAGCCCAAGTTCTTCGATGTGGTGGTCACCGGCAATATGTTCGGCGACATCCTCTCCGATGAGGCGGCCATGCTCACCGGCTCCATCGGCATGCTGCCCTCGGCCAGCTTGAACTCCAAGAACCAGGGCCTGTACGAGCCCTCGCACGGTTCGGCCCCCGACATCGCCGGCAAGGGCGTGGCCAATCCGCTGGCCACCATCCTCTCGGCCGCGATGATGCTGCGCTTCAGTCTGAACCAGGCCGAGGCCGCCGACCGAATTGAAGTGGCGGTCAAGAAGGTGCTGGCGCAGGGCCTGCGCACGCCCGACATCTACAGCGAGGGCACCACCAAGGTCGGCACCCGCGAAATGGGCGAAGCCGTGGTCAAGGCGCTAGGCTGAGGCGCTCTCCCGGTAACCCAACGCGCCTTCGAGGAGCGTTTCACACAACGCGCCCTCGGGGGGCGTTCTCACGCAACGCGCCTTCGAGGAGCGCTTCACACAACGCGCCTTCATGCGCGTTTTTCCATTCAGGGCCCGAATCAGGGTGAGGTAAGCCCCTCCGGTACAATTCACCGGATGTTCGCCGCCCGCCCGTTCTCCTCGAACCCCGCAGCCGCCCGCCTGGCCGCTGCAGGCGCGCGCGCGACCACTACCAACACTCCGACTATTAAGGGCTGAACGGCTCTGGTTCGTCGTGCGCCCTCCCGGCCAGACGAGCCGGGCAAACAGTCGATCGTGGCACTGTTTGAAAACTTGAAAGGGCGATGAAATGAGCAAGTTGGTTGGCCTTGTGGGCTGGCGCGGCATGGTTGGCTCGGTCCTGATGGACCGTATGCAGGCCGAGGGCGACTTCGCCCACATCGAGCCGGTGTTCTTC
This sequence comes from Ramlibacter sp., assembly GCF_029866045.1. Lineage (GTDB taxonomy): Bacteria > Pseudomonadota > Gammaproteobacteria > Burkholderiales > Burkholderiaceae_C > Ramlibacter. The sequence continues at coordinate 20,870 of NZ_JARXAB010000017.1, forward strand.
TCCACCTCTAACGCTGGCGGCAAGGCCCCTGCAATGGCCAAGAACGAAACCACTCTAAGAGATGCCTTCGACATCGAAGCCCTAAAGAAGTGCGACATCATCCTCACCGCACAGGGCGGTGACTACACCACCGAAGTCTTCCCCAAGCTGCGCGCCGCGGGGTGGACGGGCCACTGGATCGACGCCGCCTCCACCCTGCGCATGAAGGACGACGCGGTCATCGTGCTCGACCCGGTCAACATGCCGATGATCAAGAACGCCCTGGCCCAAGGCGGCCGCAACTGGATCGGCGGCAACTGCACCGTGAGCTGCATGCTGATGGGCGTGGGCGCCCTGTACAAGGCGGGCCTGGTGGAGTGGATGTCGTCCATGACCTACCAGGCGGCCTCGGGTGGCGGCGCACAACACATGCGTGAACTCCTGACGCAGTTCGGTACGCTCAACGCCGAGGTGAAGTCCCTGCTGGACGACCCCAAGTCCGCCATCCTTGAGATCGACCGCAAGGTGCTGGCACGCCAGCAGTCCTTGTCGGCAGCCGAGACCGCCAACTTCGCCGTACCGCTGGGCGGCTCCCTCATTCCCTGGATCGACAAGGACCTGGGGGCTGGCATGTCCCGCGAAGAGTGGAAGGGCGGCGCTGAGACCAACAAGATCCTGGGCCAAGGCGCCGGCTTCAGCACGCCTGCTGTACCGGTGGACGGCTTCTGTGTGCGCATCGGTGCCATGCGCTGCCACAGCCAGGCCCTGACCTTCAAGCTCAAGAAGGACGTGCCCCTGGCCGACATCGAGGCGATGATCGCCGCCGACAACGACTGGGTGAAGGTCATCCCCAACACCCGCGAGGCCACGATGGCCGGCCTGACCCCAGTGGCGGTCACCGGCACGCTGGGCATTCCGGTGGGACGCCTGCGCAAGATGGCCATGGGCCCGGAGTACCTTGGCGCCTTCACCATCGGCGACCAGTTGCTCTGGGGTGCTGCTGAGCCGTTGCGCCGCATGCTGCGCATCCTGCTGGAAGCCTGAAGCGCGAGCGCGACCGCAGCGGGTCGCACCGCGCGGGCGCTGCTTGTCACTCCCAAGGCTTGCTGTTATGGTCGATCGGATCCCTCCCTTCTGACGCTGTCCTCCCTACCATGAGACTCTTGCCGGTCGCCGCTGCGGTGGCCCTGCTGCTGCCCCTCACGAATGTCTTTGCCCTGGCCCTGGGCCGGATCAGCGTGCAGTCCTCCCTCGGGGAGCCCCTGCGGGCCGAGGTCGAGGTCACACAGATCACCCCCGAAGAGGCGGCCAGCCTGCGCGCTGCGCCGGCCGCGCTGGAGGCCTTCCGAGCCGCCGGCATTGAGCGGCACCCGGCCTTGGCAGAGCTGCGAGTCAGCCCCGAGCGCCTAAGCAACGGCCGCTTCATCATCCGGCTGTCGAGCGACCGGGTCATCAACGAGCCGGTGATTGATCTGCTGCTGGAGGCGAGTTGGAGCGCTGGTCGTATCGTCCGCGACTACACCCTGCTGTTCGACCCGCCCGCCAACCGCGCCGAGGCGTCCACCACACCCGGCACACCCACGCCCCCCGCATCGGCGGTACCAGCTCAGTTGCCGCCGCTGCCGCAAGCCGCCGGGCTGGCCCCCGGAGAGTCCACCGCAGCCCCTGGGGCTACCAGCCCGTCCGCTGCCGCATCGGCAACACCACCTGCGTCTACGCCGGCTGCTTCTGCCCCCATTCCAACGCAAGCGGCCAGCGCACCCGCCACAACCCGAGTCACCGTCAAACCCGGCGACACCGCCGGCCGGCTGGTCGCCGTCGCCAAGCCCGCCAGCGTGTCGCTCGAGCAAATGCTGGTTGCACTGCTGCGCGCAAACCCCGATGCCTTTGTCGGGAACAACATGAACCGGCTCAAGGCCGGTGCGGTGCTGGAGATGCCTGCCGCCGAAACCGCAGCCACGGTCGAAGCGCGGGAGGCACGGCGTACCGTCATTGCCCAGAGCCAGGATTTCAACGCGTTCCGCCGCCGACTGGCAGAGGCCACCGCTGCCCGTCCCGAGGGCGCTGCGCCAGGCGCTGGACCGACCGACGCCGGACCGGCCGCCAGCCGGCGCGCGACGGGTCGGGTCGAGGCGCGGGTGGAAGAAAAAGGCCGCCGCCCGGCTGACGCCACGCCAGACCGTCTCACCCTGTCCAAGGGCGCGGTGCAGGGCCAGGCTTCGGCAAGCGCCGCCGCGGCAGCCAGCGCAGCGAGCAAAGCCAGCAGCGCGGATGCCCAGCGCACGGCCAATGAAGACCGCATCGCCCGGCAACGCGCGGAACAAGAGGCCAGCCAACGCCAGTCCGAGCTCGAACGCAACATCGCAGAGCTCAACCGCCTGAACGCCGGCGTTGCCGGTGCCCGCCCGCCCGGCTCAGCAGCATCTGCTGCCGGCGTGGCCCTGAACCTGCCGGCCAGCCCTGCTTCGGCGGCATCTAGCCCCGCTGCATCCACCCCCGCTGCAGCAGCTTCCGAGGCAGCATCCGCGCCCGCCGAAGCTGCCAGCGATGCGCCGGCGGCCGCCGCATCATCTGCCCAAGCGCCAGCCTCCACCCCGGCCAAGGCCGCCTCGGGCGCAGCAAACGTTCGTACCGGTTTGGCCGACCGCCTGCTGGCGGCCCTCGGAGACCGGGTCAACCAGCCCTGGACTCTGGCCATCGGGGCTGCCGTCTTGGCGGGGCTGGCCGCAATCGGCGGATTGCTCTGGTGGAGCCGACGCAAGCCGGCCGGATCGGCGGCCCCCACTCCCGCCCCTACGCCCACACGCCCCGGGACCCAAGCAAGCGGCGAACCCGGCGACGGCGCGGGCCTGGCGCGTGGCGCGGAAAGAGCGATTTCCAGCTACAACGCGACCGGCTCGGACACACAGGCGGAGACCGACCCGCTCGCCGAGGCCGATGTCTATCTGGCCTACGGTCGCGACCTGCAGGCCGAGGAAGTCCTGCAAGAGGCACTCCGAGCCACGCCGGATCGGCTGCCGGTCATCGTGAAGTTGCTGGAAGTGTTTGCCCGCCGCTTCGACTGGGATGCCTTTGAACCGCTTGCCCGCCGCGCCCGGACGCTGACAGGCGCCCAGGGTCGGGACTGGGCCCGGGTCGTCGAGCTTGGCGCCAGCCTCGCACCGATTGGCCATCCCCTGTTCAGCGCCAACGCCAAGGACGCCGGGCCCGGCGCGGCCGGCCTGGACGAACCCTTTGGGGCAGGCGCATTTGCCAGCGCACCCTCCTACGACCCCAGCCCGCCGAGCGCAGGCGCTGCGGGGCTGGACCGCAGGGCTGACGTGCCCGCCGGGCTGGACCTGGACATCGAGGGCTTTCGCATGCCCACGCCGGCTCCCGATGCGTCAAGGGCGGCAGCGCCGGCCCCTGACGCGGAGATCGACGCCTTGTTCGAGGACGACCTCGGCCCCCGCACCGACAACTACCGCGCCAGCCCCATCCCGCCCGGCGCGGCGATGGACTTCGACCTGGCCGGCCTGTCACTCGACCTCAACAAGCCTGCCGGTGACGCGGGCGCTGCTGCCGACCCGCTGGCCACCAAGCTCGCCCTCGCTGAAGAGTTCCTCAGCATCGGCGACACCGAGGGCGCGCGCAGCCTCGCGGAGGAAGTGCGGGTCCAGGCCAGCGGCGACTTGCGCGCGCGCGCCGAGCGCCTGCTGACCGAGTTGGGCTGATGCGGCCAGCCGAGGGCGCTGGCGCCAACGCCATGGCAGGCGCTGCAGGCGACGTACAAGGCCTGGCCTCCAGCGATGCCGCAGTTGCGCCTGGTGGGGTGCCTCCCTTGCAACGCTGGGCCATGGGCGTGAGCTACAGCGGCCATGGCTACCAGGGCTGGCAAAGCCAGCCCTCCGGCAACACCGTCCAGGACAAACTCGAGGCCGCCCTTTCGCAGTTTGCGGCGCAAGCTGTGGCGACCGTCTGCGCCGGCCGCACCGACGCCGGGGTGCACGGCCTCATGCAGGTGGTGCATTTCGACACGCCCCTGGCGCGCGAAGCCTTCTCCTGGGTGCGCGGCACCAACGCCTTTTTGCCCCCCGACATCGCGGTGCAGTGGGCGCACCCGGTGGCCGAGCGCTTTCACAGCCGGGCCAGCGCCCTCGCCCGGCGCTATGCCTACGTGCTGCTTGAGTCACCGGTTCGCCCAAGTGTGGACGCGCACCGAGCGGGCTGGGTCTTCCGCCCCATGCAGGCCGAGCCGATGCGCCAGGCCGCCGACCGGCTGCTGGGGGAGCATGACTTCAGCTCCTTTCGCGCCTCAGGCTGCCAGGCGCGCTCGCCGGTCAAAACGATGCGGCGCATCACGATCGAACGCCGCGGCGCCTATTGGCGCTTCGAGTTCGAGGCCAACGCCTTTTTGCACCACATGATCCGCAACATCATGGGCTGCCTGGTGCTGGTTGGCCAGGGCCTGCAAGCGCCCGAGTGGATGGACACGGTGCTGGCGGCACGCAGCCGCGACGCTGCCGCACCCACCTTCGCGCCCGACGGCCTGTACTTCCTCGGGCCGGTCTACGAGCCCGCCTGGGGCCTGCCCGATCGCACCCCTGCGTATGATTGGTTGCCATGACCGCCCCGGCCCACCCGCTGCATGCGCCGCCTGACCACCAAGGCAACCTCACCCGCACCCGCATCAAAATTTGCGGACTGACCCGCGCCCAAGACGTGGACGCCGCGGTCGAAGCCGGGGCCGACGCGGTGGGCTTCGTGCGCTACCCCAGGAGCCTGCGCCATGTGAGCATCGAACAGGCCGCTGAACTTGCCCGGCGGCTGCCGCCTTTCGTGACCCCGGTGCTGCTGTACGTGAACGAATCGCCCGCGGCAGTGGCGGCCGACCTGGCCCACATGCCCCAGGCCCTGCTGCAGTTCCACGGCGACGAGTCACCGGCCCAGTGCCTGGAAGCAGCGGCGGGCCGGCCCTTCCTGCGGGCAGCGCGAATCCCCCTTGACCCGGGGGCCGGCTTCGATTTGCTAGCATTCGCCCAGAACTATTCTTCGGCTCAGGCCATCCTGCTCGACGCGCATGTCGACGGGTTCGGCGGCGCCGGCAAGGCATTCGATTGGTCACGCATTCCAATAAACGTCAACGCTCACCTCGTCTTGTCTGGTGGGTTGACACCTGCAAACGTGGGCGATGGCATCGCCCAGGTGCGGCCGCGCGCGAAAACGCTGGCCGTTGACGTGAGCTCCGGCGTCGAGAGTGCCAAAGGCATCAAGGACGCCGTGAAGATCGCCCAATTCGTGGCCGCCGTGCGTGCGGCCGACACCCACCTCGCGAACAGACCCGACTGAGGCCCCGCGGCCGCCCTCCGCAGCATGTCTGCCGGACCCGGGTCATTCGCAGATTCAATTGCAGGCGGGGCCCACGACCGAAAGGCTGAACGGCCCAAGGTACAAGGCCCAAGGTACAAGGCCCAACATGCAGGACAAGCCATGATCGACTACGCACAACCCAACGCCGCCGGGCACTTCGGCCCCTATGGCGGCAGCTTCGTCAGCGAGACGCTGACCCACGCCATCGCCGAACTGCGGGACGCCTACGCCCGCTACCAGAACGACCCCGAGTTCCTGGCCGAATTCGCCTACGAGCTCAAGCACTTCGTCGGCCGGCCCTCCCCCATCTATCACGCCGCCCGCATGAGCCGCGAGATGGGCGGCGCCCAGATTTACTTGAAGCGCGAAGACCTCAATCACACCGGCGCGCACAAGATCAACAACGTGATCGGCCAGGCCATGCTCGCCAAGCGCATGGGCAAGCCACGTGTCATCGCCGAAACCGGCGCTGGCCAGCACGGCGTGGCTACCGCCACCATTTGCGCCCGCTACGGCCTGGAGTGCGTGGTGTACATGGGCTCGGAGGATGTCAAGCGCCAGAGCCCCAACGTCTACCGCATGAAGCTGCTGGGCGCGACGGTGGTGCCGGTGGAACTGGGCAGCCGCACACTCAAGGACGCCTTGAACGAGGCAATGCGCGACTGGGTGACGAATGTGGAAAACACCTTCTACATCATCGGCACCGTGGCGGGCCCGCATCCCTACCCGATGATGGTGCGCGACTTCCAGAGCATCATCGGCAAGGAAGCCATCGAGCAGATGCCCGAGATGGCCGGACGCCAGCCCGACGCGGTGCTGGCCTGCGTGGGCGGCGGCAGCAATGCGATGGGCATCTTCTACCCCTACATTCCCTTTGAGGGCACGCGACTCATCGGCGTCGAAGCTGCCGGAGAGGGTCTCGACAGTGGCAAGCATTCGGCCTCGCTGCAACGCGGTCAGCCCGGCGTGTTGCATGGCAACCGCACCTACATCCTGCAAGACGAAAACGGCCAGATCACCGAAACGCACAGCATCTCCGCTGGCCTCGACTACCCTGGCGTAGGCCCCGAGCACGCCTGGCTCAAGGACATCGGCCGCGCCGAATACGTGGGCGTGACCGACACCGAGGCGCTGTCCGCCTTTCACTACCTGTGCCGTACCGAAGGCATCATCCCCGCGCTCGAGTCGAGCCATGCCATCGCCTACGCAATGAAGATGGCCAAGACGATGCGTTCTGACCAACATATCCTGGTCAACCTCTCTGGGCGCGGCGACAAGGACATCGGCACCGTGGCCGATCTGTCCCAGGCCGACTTTTACTGTCGACCCAGCTGCCGCGGGCAGACCGTCAAAGGCGATGTGCACCCGGTGGAGTTCAAGTCATGAGCGCTGCCTCCCCGAACCGCATTGGCGCCACCTTCGCCCGCCTGCAGTCGCAGGGCCGCAAGGCCCTCATCCCCTACGTGACCGCCGGCTTTCCCTTTGCCGACTGCACCCCCGCGTTGATGCAGGCTATGGTGTCCGCCGGCGCCGACGTGATCGAGCTGGGCGTGCCCTTCTCCGACCCGATGGCCGACGGCCCCGTCATCCAGAAGGCCGGCGAGCGCGCACTCGCTCAGGGCGTGGGCATGACACAAGTCCTGGCCATGGTGGCCGATTTCCGCCGCACGGACAGCAGCACGCCGGTTGTGCTCATGGGCTATGCCAACCCGGTGGAGCGCTACGACATCAAGCACGGCCCGGGCGCTTTCATCCGCGACTGCGCCGCGTCTGGTGTCGACGGACTTCTCAACGTCGACTACCCCCCCGTGGAATGCGAGCAATTTGCCGCCGACCTGCACGCCCACGGCCTGGATCTCATCTTCCTGCTCGCGCCCACTTCGACAGACGCGCGCATGCAGCAGGTGGCACGGGTGGCCAGCGGCTACGTCTACTACGTCTCGCTCAAGGGCGTGACCGGCGCCGGCAACCTGGACACCGGCGCGGTGGAGGCCATGCTGCCCCGCATCCGCCAGCATGTGAACATCCCGGTCGGGGTAGGCTTTGGCATCCGCGACGCCGAGACCGCCCGCGCCATCGGTAGGGTGGCCGACGCGGTCGTCATCGGCACCAAGCTGATCCAGGTAATTGATGGCCAGCCCCGGGACCAGGTCGCCCCGGCGGCGGCGGCCTTCCTGGGTGGTATCCGACAGGCGCTCGACGCATAATCAGGCTCAGCCCCGGGGTCGGTGGCGCCGCTGGCGCCCCACCCCCTCCCGAGAGGAACCCCCTATGTCCTGGCTCGAAAAACTCCTGCCGCCGAAGATCCAGCCCACTGACCCCACCGAGCGCCGCAGCGTGCCCGAGGGCCTGTGGATCAAGTGCCCGAGCTGCGAGTCGGTGTTGTACAAGTCCGACCTCGAGCAGAACCAGAACGTCTGCCCCACCTGCAGCCATCACCACCGCATGTCGGCCCGCGCCCGGCTCGACGCCTTCCTGGATCCGGAGGGCCGCTACGAGGTCGGCCAGGAGGTGCTGCCGGTTGACCCGCTCAAGTTCAAGGACAGCCGCAAGTACCCCGACCGCCTCAAGGAAGCCCTTGAGAACACCGGCGAGACCGACGCCCTGGTGGTGATGGGCGGCTCAGTCCACAGCATCAACCTGGTGGTCGCAGCCTTCGAGTTTGACTTCATGGGCGGCTCCATGGGCTCGGTGGTTGGCGAGCGCTTCGTGCGCGGCGTCGAGACCGCCATCGAGCAGAAGGTGCCCTTCCTGTGTTTCACCGCCACCGGCGGCGCGCGCATGCAGGAGGGCTTGCTGTCCCTCATGCAGATGGCCAAGACCAATGCGGCGCTGACCCGTCTGGCGGCCAAGGGCCTGCCCTACATCAGCGTGCTGACCGACCCCACCATGGGCGGGGTGAGCGCGGGCTTTGCCTTCGTGGGTGACATCGTGATTGCCGAGCCCAAGGCCCTGATTGGCTTTGCCGGCCCGCGCGTGATCGAGACCACGGTGCGGGTCACCCTGCCCGAGGGCTTCCAGCGCGCCGAGTTCCTGCAGCAAAAGGGCGCGGTCGACTTCATCTGCGACCGCCGCGAACTGCGCAAGACCGTGGCCAACGCCTTGGCCATGTTGCAGCGGCAGCCGGCGGATGCGGTGAGCTGAGGCCTTCGGGGCGGTTTTGCTCATACGGCCCCTCGGGGCCGTTTTTCATGGTCGCCTGGCGCGCGTCACCCCAGCACCGCCACCTGCAGACCCGAGAGCACAATGCCCGCGATCTGCAAAAGGACCAGCAGCGCCAGGGGCGTGAGGTCCAGCCCGCCCACCCGCGGAACAAGCCGCCGCAAGGGCGCCAGCAGCGGGACACACAGGCGCTCGACCAGGTCGGCCATGTCCGAGTCGGCCCGCACCCAGGAGAGGATGGCCCCCAGCAGGACCAGGGCGGTCATGCACGAGAGCACCAGCCGCGCCAGTCCAAACACGGCCAGCACGGGCAACAGGGCCCAGGCCGGTCCCGTCGCCAGCCCACCCAAGGCCCCCGACACCGACCACAGGACCGCCAGTTGAACGAGTTCCACCGCCCAGGCCGCCATCAGGCTGGCGGTGTCGATCCGGCCCATGGCGGGCAGCAGCCGGCGCAGAGGCAGCACCAGCCAGTTGCTCACCGCAAATACGAAGCGACCCAGCGGATTGCCAAAGGGCACCCGCTGCCACTGCATGTACAGACGCAGCAGGCAGGCGCCACCCACCAGGCTCGCAGCCACGTCGAGCAGCAAGGACAGAATCTGGAAAAGCATAGGCGCGTACTCGGGTGATGGGCTTCTGTGATGATAGCGACCCTGTCCCTGCGAAGGGACCGGTCGCTCCTACCAAGACCCCATGTCCGAACCCTCACCCACCTCGCCCGCCGGCGCCCCCGGCCCTTCCGATGAATGGCCCGGGCTGCCGCTGTTCCCCTTGGGCACGGTGCTCTTTCCCGGCGGCCTGTTGCCCCTGCGAATATTCGAGGTGCGCTACCTGGACATGATTCGCCGCTGCCAGCGCGAGGGGCGGCCCTTCGGCGTGGTCACGCTCACACAGGGCCATGAGGTCCGCCAGGCCGGTACTGGCCCGGAGGCCTTCCATCCGGTGGGCACGCTGGCCACGGTGGCCGAGATCAGCGCGCCCCAGCCAGGGCTGCTGATGATCCAGGCCCACGGCGGCTCGCGCTTTCAGCTCCAGTCCAGCCAGCAACTCAAGCACGGTCTGTGGGTGGGCCAAACGCTCCCCCTGGCCGACGATCCGGCGGTGCCGGTGCCAGAGGACCTGCAGGGTCATGCCAAATCCCTGGCCCACCTGCTTGAAACCCTCCGTGCCCACGCCGCCGACGCCCGCAGCCGGATGCCGGTGCGCTCGCCCTGGCACCTGGACGACTGCGCCTGGGTCGCCAACCGCTGGAGCGAGTTACTGCCCCTGCCGGTCGAGACCAAGCAGCAGCTCATGGCACTGGACAACCCGGTCTTGCGGCTGGAGCTGGTG
>NZ_JARXAB010000025.1 GCF_029866045.1 Ramlibacter sp.
CATATCGACGAAGAGCTCGATCCCAAGGCCCAGGGCGTGGCTACCGCGGTGCGCCTGGCGCGCGAGTTGGGGATGGAGGCCGCCATCACCTTCAGCCATGCCTGCGCCCTGTCCGCCCAGCCCGAGGACGAAGCGCTGGCGACGCTGGACGCCATGGCGCGCCTGCCCCGGCCACGCCTTGTTACCCTGCCGTCCACCAACTTGCTACTGCAGGACGCCCGGCCTGGCTTCACGCCCGTGCGCCGAGGCCTGACCCGGGTGCACGAGGCGCGCGCGCGAGGCATTCCCGTGCTGGTGGGCTCTGACAATGTGCAAGATGCCTTCTGCCGCGGCGGCTCGATCGACCCAGTGGAAGCCTTCTTGCTGGCAGTGAATGCCGCCCAGTTGGGCGACCCCTTCGACGCATGGAGCAATGCCATCGCCCGGCCTGACGCCCTGGACCGGACGCCGGCGCCCCAGGTACTGGGCCCGGGATCGCCGGCCGACCTGGTGTGCTTCGAGGCCCGCCCCGACCTGGCCTGGCCAGACCTCTCGGCGCGCCGCCGTATCCTGCGCGGGGGCGACTGGCTGGCGACACGGCAAGATACGCTCTGGACACCCACCGACCTGACCCCCTCATCCGAGACCTACTGACCATGCTGCACGGCTACACCCCGCCCCACCGCTACCTGCCCTACCTCTCCTGGACACAGATCGCCGAACTGCCCGACCGGGCCAACACGGTGATCGTTCTGCCCACGGGCGCGATCGAGCAGCATGGCCCGCACCTGCCCTGCTCGGTGGACTCCGTGATCGCCTCGGGCGTGATCGGCCACGCGCTGGCCCGGCTGCCCGACTCGGTGCCAGCCTTCGCGCTGCCGCCCATCACCTACGGGAAATCCGAAGAGCACCTGCACTTTCCCGGCACGATGACGCTCACCGGCACCACCTTGCTGTCAACCGTGATCGAAATCGGCGAGTCCGTTTACCGCAGCGGGTTCCGCAAGATGGTGATCGCCAACGGCCACGGCGGCCAGCCCCAGGTGATGGAGATGGCCGCGCGCGAACTGCGCCTGCGCTATGGCGACTTCGTGATCATTCCGACCTCGGTGTGGAAGATGCCCAGCGGCACCGGTGCCTTCACCTCCGACAGGGAGAAGCGCCTGGCCATGCACGCCGGCCACGGCGAGACGGCGCTGATGCTCGCCTTGGCACCCGACACGGTGCGCATGGAGCATGCGGTGGCCAACTTCCCGGATGAATTTCCGATCAAGCTGCTGTCGCAGGACGGCCGGCCGGCCTGTGCCTGGACCAGCCGCGACTTCGGTCCAAGTGGCGTGATCGGCGACCCCTGCGGTGCCACGCCTGAACAGGGCCAAATCATTCTCGAATCGCTGTCGCGCCACTGGGCGCAGGCGATCGAGGAGGTGCACCAGCTGCAATGGATCCAGCGCCCCGAGAGCACCTGGGGCCGGACAAACCTTGCCGGTCACATCCAGCAATCTCCCACAGCCTGAGCGCGCGGCGAGCCGAAGTTTTTCCTACCCCCAAAGTTCACCACTCAACCCACCACCATAAGGAGCGACCGACATGCAGCCATCAAAGAAATTCAGTGCCAAGCGCCTGTCCTGGGCCCTCGCGGCCGCCTTGGCCCTGGGCGGCGCCGCCACCGGCGCGCAAGCGCAGGAAAAGTTCGTCTACCAGACCAACTGGTACGCGCAAGCCGAGCACGGCGGCTTCTACCAGGCAGTGGCCACGGGCCTTTACCAAAAGGCCGGCCTGGACGTGACCATCAAGAACGGTGGCCCGCAGCTCAATGCCCTGCAGATCATGGCGGCCGGTCAGGCCGACTGCATGATGAGCAGCGACTTCGCAACGCTCAACGCCCGTAACACCGGCGTACCGGTGGTCACCGTCGCCTCGGTGTTCCAGAAGGACCCTCAGGTGCTGATCGCCCACGAGGACGTCAAGCGCTTCGAGGACATGAAGGGCAAGACCATCTTCATCGGCGCCGCGTCCCAGCGCACCTTCTGGCCCTGGCTCAAGGCCAAGTACGGCCTCGAGGACAGCCAGATCCGCCCCTACACCTTCAACGTACAGCCCTTCGTCGGCGACAAGAACTCGGTGATGCAGGGCTTTTTGACCTCCGAGCCCTTCTCGCTGATGAAGGCTGGCGTCAAAATCAACGTTCTGATGTTCTCCGAGCAGGGCTACCCCGCCTACAACACCACCATCTCCTGCATGGAAAAAACGGTGCAAGAGCGCGAGAAGGCCTTGACGGCTTTCGTTCGGGCGTCAATGGAAGGCTGGAAAAGCTACCTGGCCAACCCGGCACCCGGCAACGAGTTGATCAAGAAGGCCAACCAGAACATGACCGACGAGCAGCTCGCCTACAGCGTGGCCAAGCTCAAGGAACTCGAGGTGATCACCAGCGGCGACGCCAAGCGTGACGGCATCGGCATCATCCGCGAGGCGCGCCTGAAGGCCGGCTACGACCTGCTGGTCAACGCCAAGGTCATCGACGCGTCGAAGGTCAACTTCCAGAGCACCTTCAACACCAAGATCATCCAGAGCATCAAGGTCCTCCCATGAGCTCAGGCCCGTCGGTCGCGATTTCCGTTCGGGGGGCCGACAAGGTCTACCCGAACGGCACCCACGCGCTCCAGCCGGTCGACCTCGAGATCCGGCAGGGTGAGTTCGTTACCCTGCTGGGCCCCTCGGGCTGCGGCAAGAGCACCCTGCTCAAGATGATGGCGGGCCTGCTGCCACTCGATCAGGGCGCCCTGGAGGTCTGGGGCCAGCCCCCGGGCACACCGCAGCCTGCCGACCGGAGCATGGCCTTCGTCTTCCAGTCGCCCACGCTCATGCCCTGGGCCACGGTGCGGGCCAATGTGAGCCTGCCCCTGGAGCTGGCGGGTGTGCCCAAGGCCGAGATCGGCCCGCGGGTCGAGGACGCGCTGCGCCTCGTCGGCCTCGACCAGTTCGGCGAGCAACTGCCCAACGCACTTTCTGGCGGCATGCAGATGCGGGTGTCGATCGCCCGGGCCTTCGTGACCAACCCCAGCGTGCTTCTGATGGATGAACCCTTTGGTGCGCTCGACGAGATCACCCGCCACAAGCTCGACGCCGAGCTGCTGGAGATCTGGCGCGCGCGAAAAATCACGGTGATTTTCGTGACCCACTCCATCCACGAGGCGGTGTTCCTGTCCTCCCGGGTGGTGATGATGGCCGCGCGGCCAGGCCGCATCGTCGAGGAGATCCCAATCGACGAGCCCTACCCGCGCAGCACCGACTTCATGGTTACGCCGCAGTTTTCCATTTACGCCAAGCGTCTGCAGGATAGCCTGCACCGAGCCAGCCGCGCCGAAGCGAAGGCCGGCGCCAACGCCAACGCCCAGGAATGAAGGCCCTATGAGCAATCGCCCCACGTCCCCATCGGCCGGCCTGTCGTCCGCCCGTTTTATTTACCCCCTGATCGTGGCTGTCGTGCTCATTGGCGGCTGGCAGGCCATCGTCACCGGCATGGAGCTACCGCACTATGTGGTGCCCTCGCCCGGGCTGACCGTGAAGACCTTGTTTGCCAACTGGCAGCAGCTGGGCCTGGCCCTGTGGGTCACGGTCAAGATCACCCTGTTGGCCTTTTTGCTGGCCACGGTGATAGGGGTGCTGATCTCCTTCTTGTTCGTGCAGAGCCGCGTCATCGAGACCGCCTTCTTCCCCTACGCCATCTTGCTGCAGGTCACGCCCATTGTGGCCGTGGCCCCTTTGATCATCATCTGGGTGCGCAACCCCACCGGGGCGATGGTGGCCTGCGCAGCGCTGGTGGCCTTGTTCCCGATCATCTCCAACACCACGCTGGGCTTGCGAAGCGTCGACCCTGACCTGCAAAGCTACTTCAAGCTCAATCGCGCCACCCGGATGCAGACCCTGCTGCGCCTGCGCATTCCCAGCGCCCTGCCCTATTTCTTTGGCGGCCTGCGCATTTCGAGCGGCCTGTCCCTGATTGGCGCGGTGGTGGCGGAGTTTGTCGCTGGCACGGGTGGCACCGGTGCGGGCCTGGCCTATCAAATCTTGCAGGCCGGCTTCCAGCTCGACATACCTCGTATGTTCGCCGCCCTGCTGCTGATTTCCTTCACCGGTGTGGCGCTGTTCGTGGCCATGGCTTGGCTGACCCGCCGTCACCTGGGTGGCTGGCACGCAAGCGAACTGTCCCGCGATTGAGGCGCTCTCCTGCGCTGCCCAGGCTCTCCAAGCCTCCCACACACTTACTTTGCGTCACTGAGCATGTCCGACACCACCGTTACCCGCCAACAGACCGCCCTGATTGAGATTCAGCAGACGCTGCCCGCGCTGGCCTGGACCACAGACCCCGCCCGCATCGCCCGACTCTCGCAGGATTTCTCCTGGTTCAGCCCGGTCCTCAAGCGCATCCTCGAGGGCAAGGTGGCCGACGGGGTGGTGCGCCCGCGCGACGAGGCGGAACTGCGCGAGGTAGTGGGCGCCTGCGCACGGCAAGACGTGCCGATCACGATGCGTGGCGGCGGCACCGGCAACTATGGCCAGGCCACGCCGCTGCACGGTGGCGTGGTGATCGACATGAGCGACCTCAAGCGCGTCGCCTGGATACGCGACGGCATGGGACGGGCTCAGACAGGCATTCGCCTGGCGGACTTCGACCAGCAGGCGCGACCCGCTGGCTGGGAGCTGCGCTGCGTGCCCTCGACCTTTCGCATGGCCTCGCTGGGCGGGCTGTTCGGCGGCGGCTTTGGCGGCATCGGCTCAATCAACTATGGGCCCTTGGCCTCCCCCGGCACCATCCTGGGAGTGAGCGCGATGACGGTGGAGCCCGAGCCACGCCTCATCGAACTGCGCGGTGCTGAGGCATTGATGCAGCACCATGCCTGGGGCACCAACGGCATCGTGGTCGAGATCGAACTGGCGCTGGCGCCAGCGGCCAACTGGCACGAGGCGATCTACACCTTCTCCAGCGCAGACGACTGCCTGGAATTTGCCAACCAGCTGGCATTGGGACCCGGTATCGCCAAGAAGAACATCTGCGTCTGGATGGATCCGATTCCGCGTTACCTGCCCCGGCTGACCGAGTACCTGCCCGCAGGCCAGCACGCGGTGGGGGTGGTACTCGCGCCCTCGAGCCTGGCGGCAGCACGTGCCCTGGCCGAGGGCCTCGGCGGCAAGCAGACCTACGAGGACAGCACCGAGCAGGCGATCCGGCAAAACCGGACGGTGATGGAGCACACCTGGAACCACACCACCTTGCACGCGCTGAAGGAAGATAGCGGGATCACCTACCTGCAATTGAGCTTTACCGCCGGCCAGCACTTGGAGCAGGTCAAGAGGCTGCGCGCGACCTTCGGTGACGAGGTGATGCTGCACCTGGAGTTCATCCGCGGCCTGGACGGCCACACCACCTGCACCTCGCTGCCCCTGATGCGGTTCGTCTCGGAAGATCACCTCAATGAGGTGATTCGGCGCATTCGTGAAATGGGCGTGCGGGTTAACAACCCGCATGTGAAAGTGGTGGAAGACGGCAAGTTCGGCGGCTCGGTGCCGCCCGAGCTGGTGGCGCTCAAGCGCCGCTTTGACCCGCGCGGCCTGCTCAATCCGGGCAAGCTCAAGTCATGGGTACAGGCCGGCATGGAGATGACGGGCGCGCAATGACCGCAAGAGCGGCTCAGACGAACTGAGCGTCCACCGGGGGACGCCCTCTCATGCCCCGTTCGCGGGCTTCCAGAACGTGGCCTCTACCTCGACCAGCACCCGGTCGTCGGGCAGCATGCGGCTCACTTCGACCACGGTGCTCACCACCGGTGCCTCGAAGAACAGGCCGCGCACTCGGTTGTAGTGGGGGTAGTGGCGCAGGTCACGGAAGTACTGCACCAGCCGCGCCGCATGCTCCATGCGCACCCCGGCCTCGGCGGCCAGCTCGCGGATGCGGGCCAGCACCCACCAACTCTGGGCCACGATGGGCGCCTCGAAGGTGTCGACCGACATCTGGCCGGTGACGAACCCGAGCGCACGCAAGGCCGGCAGGGCCTCGGGCGGCAAGTCCTCGTACCGGTTGACGACCGCGCCGGCAGACGGGTCGACCGCAATGACGCCGCTCAGGTAGACCTGGTCACCGAGTTGGCGCCAGGTGGCGTAGTTGGCCAGGGGTTTTCCGACGGACATGGGGTTCCTCTCGTGCAGGGCGTTGCAGGTCGTTGCGGGCGCTTGCGCTGCAAGCGGGTGCGTTGGCGGCAAGTATCTCAGGCAGGCTTGAAGGCGGTGACCTCGATCTCCAGCTTGGCATCGATCATCAGCCTGGCCTGCACCGTGGAGCGGGTTGGCTTGTGGTCGCCAAAGGCCTCGGCATAGACCCGGTTGAAGCCGCCGAAATCAGCCGCGTCCTGCAGCCAGACGGTCACCTTGCACACGTCCCGCAGGCTGCAGCCAGCCAGGGCCAGCGTGCTGCGCAGGTGCTCGAACACCTGCCGGGTTTGCGGCTCGATGCCGCCCTCGACCACCCGGCCCTGGGCGTCGGTGGGCAGCTGTCCGGAAATGAAAACGAAGTCCCCCGCACGGACGGCGGGGGACAGGTGCCTGGGCGAAGTGCCCAGCATTTCGAGCGGCATGGCAACTCCTGGAGATCAGTCCAATGAGGCCGATCAGTCCGCCTTGATCCCGGTCTCCCGGATGAACTTGCCCCACAGGGCCAGCTCAGACTCGAGGTAGCTGGCAAACTGCTCCGAGCTGCTGGTCAGCGGGTCGAAGCCAGCGGCCACGAGCTGGTCCTTGACGTCCTGGCGATTGAGGATGTCCACGATCTCGCGATTGAGCCTAGCCACAATGGGCCGCGGCGTCCCAGCCGGCGCCATCATGCCCAGCCAGTTGGTCACTTCAAACCCCGGCAGGCCGGCTGCGTCGGCGATGGTCGGCAAGCCGGGGGCCATTGCCGAAGGCTTGAGGCTGGAGATGCCCAGCGGCACCACTCGGCCGCCTGCGACCTGCGGCATGATGGTGGGCAATCCGATCAGCATGACCTCCACATTGCCGGCCACCAGGTCGTTCACCGCGGGGGCAGCGCCCTTGTAGGGCACATGGCGGATGTCGGTACCGGCGATGCGGTTGAAGCGCTCCATCGCCAGATGGCTGGCCGTGCCATTGCCGGACGAGCCGTAATTGAGCTGGCTAGGCTTGGACTTGGCCAGCGCGATCAGCTCCCGCGCGGTCTTCACCTTGAGGCTGGGATGGACAGCGAGCAGGCTGGTGAGGTTGGCGGTGAGCGAGATGGGCGTGAAGTCCTTGACCGAATCAAAGCGCACCTTCGACAGGGCCGGGTTCACCGCCAGGATGCCGGCAGTGCCCAGCATCAGCGTGTAGCCGTCGGGCGCTGCCTTGGCCGCCAGTTCAGCGCCGATGTTGCCGCCCGCGCCGACCCGGTTGTCGATCACAACGGGCTGACCCCAGCGCTCGGTGAGCTTGACCCCGATCGCGCGGGCCAGAACGTCCGTCGGACCGCCGGCAGCGAAGGGGACGATGATCTTGATCGGCTGCTGCGGGTAGGTGCCTGCGCTCGCCTGGGCCAGCACGGAAGGTGCCGTGCCGCCAGCGGCCAGGAGGGCAAGCAGGGCCCGGCGCTGGGCACGGGTGCGGTCGTGGGTGTGAAGTTCAGCTGACACGGATATCTGCCTCCTTAATGACTTTGGCCCAGCGGGCAGACTCAGCCCGCATGTAGGTGTTGAATTCTGCCGGCGAACGCGGGGTGGTGTCGAAGCCGACACGGGCGAACTCCGCCTTCAGCTCGGCCTGGTTGAGAGCCCGGTTGATTTCCAGATTGAGCTTGGTGAGCAGTTCGCGCGGGGTGGTGGGAGGCGCGAAGATGCCGAACCACTGGCCCACGTCAAACCCCGGCAGGGCGGACTCGGCGAAGGTGGGGATGGCTGGCGCCGCCGGCGATCGCTGGGCGGTGGTGACGCCAATCGCCTTGAGCCGGCCGGCGTTCACATGCGCCAATGTCGTGGGCAATGCGCCGATCAGGAGCGGCACATGGCCCCCGAGCACGTCGTTCACCGCCTGCCCCGCGCCCTTGTAGGGGACATGAAGCAGCTTGATCATGGCTTCCGAATTGAGCAGTTCCCCCGACAGGTGGGAAACGGTTCCTGCGCCATTCGATGCGAAGCTCAGCTTGCCGGGCTGCGCCTTGGCCAGTGCGATCAACTCACGCAGGTTGTTGGCAGGCACCGAGGGGTGCGCCACCATCACATTGGGGGCGGTGATCAGCATCGCCACAGGCGCGAAATCGCGGAAGGCGTCATAGCCCAGGTCCTGCTGCAGGTGCGGGTTGATCGCGTGGGTGCTGGAGGTTCCCAGGACCAGGGTGTACCCGTCGGGCGCCGACTTCGAGGCGACCTGCAGGCCCAGGGCGCCACTGGCACCGGCCCGGTTCTCGATCACGATCTGCTGACCCCAGGCGGCGGTGAGACGCAGCCCCACCGCGCGGATCACCGTGTCGCCGGAGCCGCCAGCCACGAAGGGAATGATGACGCGGATCGGCTTATTCGGGTAGTTGGCGGCCGGGTCGCTCTGCGCCAGCGCATGTCGGACGGGCCAGGCGCCCGCCACCGTCGCGCCTACGGCGCCCATCGCACGCAGCACAGCGCGCCTGGGCACGCCGGCTTTCTTGCTTGGTGTCTCCATGGATCTATCTCCTTTTGCTTGGGTGAATCGGCAGGGTGGGTGTGAAGTTATCGCAGACGCATCGCCAGCCTCTCAGGCCAGCGCGCCCTGAATCTGGGTGAGCATGTCTTCCATGTCGGCCAGCCCGTTCATGCGGGCGGCACCGGCGGTATGGGGCGTGAGCAAGACGTTGGGGAAAGCGAGCAAGGGGTCGTCCTCCGTGGCTGGTTCTTTGTAAAGCACGTCCAGCGCAGCACCACCGAGGTGACCGGACTGCAGGCCCTCGAGCAAGGCCGCCGGGTCGACAATCTGGGCGCGAGAGGTGTTGATCAGGAAAGCGCCTTTGCGCATCAGGCCGATCGCGCGTGCATCGACCAGACCGCGGGTGGCCGGTCCCGAGGGGACATGCACGCTCAAAAAATCAGACTCGGCAAAGAGCGCGTCGAAGTCCCGGTAGGCCACCGACATCCCGGCCTCCTCGGCGGCGCCCAGGCGATGGCGCTTGTTGTACAGGACCCGCATGCCAAAGGCATGGGCCAGGCGCGCCGTCTCCTGGCCGATCTCGCCAAACCCGAGCAGGCCCAGGGTGCGGCCATGCAGCGTCTGCAGCCCGGTGATGCGGCCAAAGTTGGCACTGGCGGTGTGCCGGGTGTCGTAGGGCGACTGGGCAATACCCGCCGCGTGCAGGCGCTCGGGCGTTACCAGATGGTTCACGTAGGGGAATCGCCGCGCCAGGCACAGCATGAACATCAGGGTGTGCTCGGCCAAAGAGATATTGGTGCGTCGGCGCAGGTCCAGTACCTGCACGCCGCGCGCGGCGCAGGCCGCCATGTCGACGTTCTTGCCGGCGTGGCCGAATTTCTGGACCACCCGCAGCCCCGTGCCAAGTGCGAGTTCCTCAGGCCCGATCTCCAGGCTTTCCACCACGACCCCATCGGCACCGGGCAAGGCCTGTCGCAAAGCGGCCTGACTGTCGACGAGGCGGACCTCGGCTGGATGAAGGCGCGACAGCTTGGCGCGCAGCGTGTCGCGCCACGCGTGCCAGCCGGGCACATCGTGCGCGACGTAACTTGCGTAGGCGGCGCTCCGTTCCGCACTGGTGCGCGGATCGAGCACCACCTCGACCTGGCGCAGAACGGGGTCGTCTTCGACGACCAGGATGGGGGGGCGTGACTGCATGCCGTTTCCTCAGCGGCGCACGATCAGGGAGGCCATCAGGTCCCGGACCGGCAGGGTGCTGTTGCCGAGCGTCGCCAGGATGCCCAGAGCCCGGGCCTGGCCGATATTGGGCACGGCGCAATCGGTGAACTTCCCGTTGAGTTCCTCCTCGGTGGTCGGGTTGGTGGGGCTGCCCTTGGCCACATGAACCACCTCACTCAGGTGACGGCCGTCGCGCATATGGAGGTTGACGGTCACCGGCTGCTCGAAGGGCGCCTTGCGAACCGCGGGAATATCCTCGGACAGTTCGGGGGGTACCCGCATCTCGGTCCGATCGAGCAGGGCCCGCACATGCGGGCGATGAACCGCCTCGTCGGTGAAATCGGCCAGCGTGGGCCGGCCGTTCATCAGGGTGGTGGCCACGCAGTACTCGAGCGAGGTCTTGCCCTGCAGGCCGTTGACCGGACGCGAATGAACGACTGTCCGCGGGTACATGTAGCTCACATCGCAGACGATGCGCTCGATATCTTCAACCCGAAAGCCCTCTTTGGCGCGCAGGGCCAGCGCGGCGTCGATCCCGAACAGGTTCGGACGTCCGCAGGGATAGAGCTTGAAGGTCGGGACCTTGATCATCCAGTCCTTGCCCCATTTGGCCAGGTCCGCCTGCAGCGCGGCGTCGGTCCACTCGGGGGAGAAGATGGCGCCGTAGCCACGGGGATTTTCAAACACGTTCGGGTCTGCGCTGAAGCCCAGCGCGGCGAGCTTGGCCGCCCGCACGCCCTGACTGGCCGCCATGCCGCTGTGCAGTGACATGGTCATGGTGCCGAAGTTGCGCCGGATGCCGCTGGCCAGCGAGGCCACGATGCCCAGCGCGTAGGCCATCTGGCTCTCGTTCAGTCCGAGCAGCAGGCCGCTGGCCACCGCAGAGGCCACCGCGCCCTGGGTCGCCGTCGCATGCCAGCCCAACTCGTAGTGGGAGGGATTGAGCAAAATGCCCAGGCGGCACTCGACCTCATAGCCGATGACAAACGCCCGCATCGCCTCGCCCAGCGTGAGGCCACGGCTTTCCGCCACCGACAGCACGGCGGGCAGCAGCGGACCGGAGGGGTGCCCGCGCATCAGTTCGTGGTTGTCGTCGAACAGCTGCAGGCTGATCATCATCCCGTTGACCAGCGACACATCGGTGGCCCGACCGCGCTCCCCGTAGCCAATCACGGTGCTCTCGCCTTCGGTCTGGCCCTCGGTGCTGAGGCTGCGCAGCATGTCGATGGGCCGCTCGCCGTAGGCGGCGTAGGCCACCGCCAGGCTGTCGATGAGGGAGAGGCGCGCCATGCGCAGCGCCCCCTCGTCGATCTGCCCGGGCAGGCGCTGGAAACAGGTGGAAATCAGTTGCGAGGTCAAGGTCATGGCAAAGCCCTGGGGATGGAGGTTGGGGATGGGGCTGCTGCGAGTTGCAGCAGTT